>NZ_DASXHA010000076.1:0-13454 GCF_036488795.1 Paraburkholderia sp. | reverse complement strand
AAAGAATTCAACGTCATTTCTTGAGGAAACCATGAGTGCTATCGTAGATATCATCGGTCGAGAGATTCTCGATTCGCGAGGCAACCCCACCGTCGAATGCGACGTGCTGCTCGAGTCGGGCACGATGGGCCGCGCTGCGGTTCCGTCGGGCGCATCGACGGGTTCGCGCGAAGCCATCGAACTGCGCGACGGCGAAGCCGGCCGCTACAGCGGGAAGGGCGTGTTGAAGGCTGTCGAGCACATCAACACCGAAATCTCCGAGGCGATCATGGGCCTCGACGCGTCGGAACAAGCCTTCCTCGACAAGACCCTGCTCGAACTCGACGGCACCGAGAACAAGTCGCGCCTCGGCGCCAACGCGATGCTGGCCGTGTCGATGGCCGTCGCCAAGGCAGCGGCTGAAGAAGCCGGCCTGCCGCTGTACCGCTACTTCGGCGGCTCGGGCGCAATGCAACTGCCGGTCCCGATGATGAACATCGTCAACGGCGGCGCGCACGCCAACAACAGCCTGGACATCCAGGAATTCATGATCGTGCCGGTCAGCCAGCCGACCTTCCGCGAAGCACTGCGCTGCGGCGCCGAAGTGTTCCACGCCCTGAAGAAAATCCTGAGCGACCGCGGCATGAGCACGGCCGTGGGCGACGAAGGCGGTTTCGCACCGAACTTCGGCAGCAACGACGAATGCCTGTCGACCATTCTGCAAGCCATCGAAAAAGCGGGCTACCGCGCGGGCGAAGACGTGCTGCTGGCACTGGACTGCGCCGCGAGCGAGTTCTACCACGACGGCAAGTACCAGTTGGCGGGCGAGGGCCTGCAACTGTCGTCGACGGAATTCGCTGACTACCTGGCGAATCTGGCCGACAAGTTCCCCATCGTGTCGATCGAAGACGGCATGCACGAAAGCGACTGGGCCGGCTGGAAGATCCTGACCGACAAGCTCGGCAAGAAGATCCAGCTGGTCGGCGACGATCTGTTCGTCACCAACACGCGCATCCTGAAGGAAGGCATCGAAAAGGGCATCGCCAACTCGATCCTGATCAAGATCAACCAGATCGGTACGCTGACGGAAACCTTCGCGGCCATCGAAATGGCCAAGCGCGCCGGCTACACGGCCGTGATCTCGCACCGTTCGGGCGAAACCGAAGATTCGACGATCGCGGATATCGCGGTGGGCCTGAATGCCGGTCAGATCAAGACGGGTTCGCTGTCGCGCAGCGACCGGATCTCGAAATACAATCAGCTGCTGCGGATTGAAGAAGATCTCGGCGATATCGCCAGCTATCCGGGCAAGTCGGCGTTCTACAACCTGCGTTGACCATAGCCTTGACGGTCAAGCCGGTCGACCTTCGTTTCTGATTCAGCCCGCCGCCCTGCGTAAAGCGCAGGGCGGCGCGTATTTATTGTGCTTACTTCATGCGGCTTGTTACTGCTGTCCTGATCGTTCTGCTGGCGCTGATCCAGTACCCGCTCTGGTGGGGGCATGGCGGCTGGCTGCGCGTCCACGAGTTGCAAGGAGAGCTTGCGCAGCAACTGCAAAAGAACGCCGACGAAAAGCTGCGCAACGAGCGTATTGCCGGTGAAGTGCAGGATCTGCAAAACGGCACGGCCGCGGTCGAAGAGCGGGCCCGCTATGAAATGGGCATGGTGAAGGACGGCGAAGTGTTCGTGCAATTCGTGTCGCCGAATCAGCCGTTGCCCACCCCGAATAGCGCTTCGACCAATACTTCGACGCGCGGCGAGGTGTCGGCGGCCCCGGTGCGGGTGGTGCCGAATCCGGTATCGCGTGCGAAACCGGATCGCAAGCACGGTGGCAAGAATGCGGCGGACAGCAAGGTTTCGAAGGACAAGAAGCCGGCGCACTGAGGCGAGGGGTGGCCAGCGGCGCTTGTCCGCGCGGCTCCCGTGGCACGAGTGGCACAGGCAATAAAAAAGCTCGGTTTTCCGAGCTTTTTTATTGCCTGCAACGTGGCGAGCGCGACGCGAACCGCGCGTTCGCTCAGCCGCGCATCACCATCCCCATCCCGGCGCGTAGCCATAGCCCACACCGCCGCCCCAGCCCGATCCCCAACCGCCGCCGTAGTAGCCGCCATACACGGTGACCGGCGGGGCGTAATAACGCGACCAGGCCTGCGCGGCATTGTCGGCGGCGATGGCCTGGTTCTGTTCGGCCATCACCTGTTTGTCGATGGCGTCGTAGCGTTGACGTTCCGCCTCGGTCAGCGGCCGCACGCCGTTCGGCAGGCCCGACTGGTCAGCGGGCAGGCGGCTGTAGATGGGGGACGGCCCTGGTGGGTCCATCACGCAGCCGCTCAACAGGGTGCCGCCGGCCAATACGGAGAACGCAGCGGAGAACGCGGCAACGGGGCCAACGGGGCGTACGCTTTGCAGTAACGGGATAGATGTTGTCATGTTGGCCTCCATCAGTCGGACGCCTAAGTAAAAATCTACCGGCGCATCCAACGATCAACGATAGCGCGCCGCCTGCCGCCCGCGAAGACCCTGCAGAGCCGCGAGGCGGCGCGCTCGACGCGCGTTCTTAATGCCGCTGCTCGGCAGCGGGCGACACGCCTTCTGAGAGCCCGCTGGCAACAAAAAGTTGCGCCACATCGACCGGGTCGAATTCATAACGCTGATTGCAGAACTCGCAGTGAATCTCGACGTGGCCACGTTCTTCGATCACGCCGTCCACCTCTTCGCGGCCGAGCATTTTCAGCATCGCGCCGACTTTCTCGCGCGAGCAGCTGCATTCGAAACGCGCGGGCGCCGGCTCGAAATGCGTGACGTTTTCCTGCCAGAACAGGCGGCGGAACACGGTCTCCGGTTCTTCCTTCAGCAGTTCGTCCTGCGACAGGGTGCTGCCGAGCGTGCAGACGCGCTCCCACGTGTCGGCGTCGAGTTCGCCCGGATGCGGGACGATGCCGCCGTCGCCGGGCAGCTTTTGCAACAGCATGCCGACGGCACGCTCGGTATTCGCGGCGAGCCACAGGCGCGTGTCCAGCTGCTCCGAGTGATGCATGTAGTGTTCGAGCACTTCTGCCATCGATTTGAGCGGACCATCGACACCCGAGAGCGGCACGATACCCTGGTAGGGCTGCTGGCCGGGATGCTTGACGCGCGGGTCGAGGGTAATCACGCAACGGCCATAGCCGCTTGCGTTCAGCAGTTCGACCAGCGTCGCGTCGTCGCTGATGAAGCTGTCCGCTTCGCCGGAAAACTTGGCCGTGGCGCGCATCGAAAGATCCGAGCTGCATTGCACCACCAGCATCTTCACGGGGCCGTCACCGAAAATCTGCATGACGAGCGTGCCGTCGAACTTCAGGTTCGCCGACAGCAGCGCGCAGGCAGCCATCATCTCGCCGAGTATGGTGCGCACGGGCGCCGGATAATCGCGGCGCGTCAGCACTTCCTGCCACGTATTGCGCAGCGAGACGATTTCGCCGCGCACGGGCGCTGCGCTGAACATGAATTTTTGCAACTGGTCGTTCACAACTTTTCCTCGGTCGAATCGCGCAGCAGGTTGCCGCGCTTGCGCGCCGGGCACAACGGCGAGGTGTTAGCCGATGCGCACCAGCTGCGCCTTGAAATAGGCCCGTCGCTCAGCGTAATTGGCGGCGTTGCGCTGCAGACCGGCAATGTCCTCTTCGGTCAGCTCACGGACAACTTTGGCGGGCGCGCCCAGAATCAGCGAATTGTCAGGAAATACCTTGCCTTCGGTGACGACGGCGCCGGCCCCGACCAGACAGTTGCGGCCGATTACCGCTCCATTCAAGACCACCGCCTGAATTCCGACGAGCGCGCCTTCCTTGATGGTGCAGCCATGGAGCATGGCCTGATGGCCGATGGTCACATTGGCTTCGATGGTGAGCGGAAAGCCGGGATCCGTATGCAGCACGGCGCCTTCCTGCACATTGCTGCCCGTGCCGACTGTAATCAGTTCGTTGTCGCCGCGAATCGCCGCGCCGAACCAGACACTCGAATTCTCTTCGAGCGAGACTTTCCCGATGATGGTCGCCGTATCCGCGACGAACACGCTTTCATGGATGGTCGGGGCTGCATCGCCAAGCTTGTAGATTGCCACAGTGACTCCTCGTGAATCGGTCGCCGCGCCGTCGACGGCGGGCGCAGCAGCGCAAAAGGCGCGCCATATGGTCCAATCGCGTATTGTAAACGGTTGTGTGGTTTGGTCGCTGGGATTGCCGCTTCCACGCGGAACGTCTGCGACGCCTGTCCGGTTTGCCACCTGTGATCCGGCGTGTCTGGCGGCGCTCCAGCTTCCTGTCCGCACGGCTGTCCGTGAAGCTGCTTCTCTTCTGTTCTGGTGACATGAATTCTGCCGTTCCTGCTACGACCGTCCGACCCATCTGCGCCCGCTCCGCGGCTCTGGCAGCACTGCGCGAGCCCGCTCCGGCGGCCAAGGCCGCAGCCGTGCAGGCGCTGTATGCGGCCGTGCTCGAGGGTGGCGCGGTATGCCATCCTGCTGCTGTGCTCGGCGAGTTGTCCGGTCTGCCGGGACGCCCGGCGCGGCCCGAGCTGGTCGAGCCGCGCAAGCTCGGGCGGCGCAGCATGCAGTCGCCCGAGGGGCGCGCGGTGCTGCTGCACGCGCTCGCGCACATCGAATTCAATGCCATCAATCTTGCTCTCGACGCGGTCTGGCGTTTCTCCGCCATGCCCGGCGCGTTCTATACGGACTGGCTGAAGGTGGCGGCGGAAGAGTCGCATCATTTCTCGCTGCTGGTGGCGCGTCTCGCCGAATTCGACCACGAATACGGCGATTTTCCCGCCCACGACGGCCTGTGGGATATGTGCGAGCGCACGCGCGGCGACGTTCTGGCGCGCATGGCCCTCGTGCCGCGCACGCTGGAGGCGCGCGGTCTGGACGCCTCGCCGCCCATCCGCGCACGCTTGCAACAGGCGGGCGATCACGCGTCCGCGGCGATTCTCGACGTCATCCTGCGTGACGAGATCGGCCATGTGCTGATCGGCAACCGCTGGTTCCGCTATCTGTGCGAGCAGGGCGGCCACGATCCGCACACGACCTACGTGCGTCTCGCGGAGCAGTATCACGCACCGAAATTGCGCGGTCCGTTCAATTTCGAGGCGCGCCGGGACGCCGGGTTCGACGAAACCGAGCTGGCGGCGCTGGCCGGACTCGACGGGACGGCGGCCGCCACCGACTGAGCCGCGCCTCCACGCATCGCACGCACGCGCGTCGGGCTATCTCGCTATAATCGAACGACCATTCTTTTTTGTGCTCTTCGTCCATGAATCCCTCCGAATCTGACTTCGTGTCCGTGCGCGGCGTGCGTCTGCACGTCCGGCGCTGGGGCAATCCGAACGCGCCGACGCTGTTCATGCTGCACGGCTGGATGGATGTGGCCGCGTCGTTCCAGTTCGTGGTCGACGCGCTAGCCGGCCAATGGCAGGTGATCGCGCCCGATGCCCGCGGCTTCGGGCTGTCGGACTGGCCGGTCGCCGAGCGCGGCGGTGGCGGCTACTGGTTTCACGATTACGTGGCCGATCTCGACGCGCTACTCGATCATTACGCGCCGGGTGGCGAAGTGAACCTGGTGGGTCACAGCATGGGCGCCAATGTGGTGTGCCTGTACGCCGGCGCACGCCCGGAACGGGTGCGGCGGGTGGTGGATCTGGAAGGCTTCGGCCTCGCGCCGGCGAGAGCGAGTCAGGCGCCGCGCCGCCTGCGTGGCTGGCTCGACGAGTTGCGCGAGCCGCCGCAATTGAAGCGCTACGGGTCGCTTGACGACGTCGCCGCGCGCCTGATCAAGACCAACCCGCGCCTCGCGCCGCAGCGGGCGCGGTTTCTGGCCGAGCACTGGTCCAAGCCGGACGGCGCAGGCGGATTCATGTTGCTGGCCGATCCGGCGCACAAGCTGCGCGGCCCCATGCTCTACCGCCTCGACGAAGTGATGGCGATCTGGGCCAACGTCAGCGCCAAAGTGTTGCACGTCGAAGCAGCCGGTTCGCCGACGCTCGCCAGTATTGCCGGCGAAATTCCGCTCGACGAGTTCAAGGCGCGCTTTACGGCTTTCCCGAACTGGCGCGAAAAGATCATCGACGAGGCTGGCCACATGATCCATCACGATCAGCCGGAGCAGGTCGCGGCGCTGATCGAAGCGTTTTGCGCCTAGTTTTCGCGGAGCGGTTCGCCGCGCGCCGCGCGTGTCATCGAATCGTCTGCGCCTGCAGATACTGCGTTGCAGTAAAATGGGCTCAGAACTTTCTTAAGACATCGATGAACGCCGACCTGCATTGTCATTCCACCGTTTCCGACGGCCAGTTTGCGCCTGCCGACGTCGCGCGCCGCGCGCACGCAGGCGGCGTCACGCTCTGGGCGCTGACCGATCATGACGAGATCGGCGGCCAGCAGGAGGCGCGGCGGGTGGCCGAGGAACTCGGCATGCGCTACCTGAGCGGCGTCGAGATTTCGGTGACGTGGGCGGGGCGTACGGTGCACATCGTGGGTCTACATGTCGATCCGGAATGCGAAACCCTCGTCCAGGGGCTCGCACGCACCCGTGACGGCCGCGCCGCGCGCGCCGAGGCGATCGGCGAACGGCTGGCCACGCTGGGCGTTCCGGATGCCTACGAAGGCGCGCTCAAGTACGTGTCCAATCCCGACATGATTTCGCGCACCCATTTCGCGCGCTTTATGGTCGAAGAGGGTTACGCCAGTTCGACGCAGGACGTATTCAACCGCTTTCTGGGCGACGGCAAGCCGGGTTACATCGCGCACCGCTGGTCGAAGCTGGCCGACGCCGTGCGCTGGATCCAGATAGCCGGCGGCGAAGCGGTGATTGCACATCCGGGCCGCTACGACTACACGCCAGTCGAATTCGACGCGCTGTTCGGCGAGTTTATCGACCTGGGCGGCAAGGCCATCGAAGTCGTGACCGGCAGCCACACGCCGGATCAGTATCGCGAATATGCGGATGTGGCGCGGCGCTTCGGTTTCGAAGCTTCGCGCGGCTCCGATTTCCACGCAGCGGGCGAGGGCCGCGTCGAACTAGGCAGCCTGCCGCCGCTGCCCGCCGACCTCAAGCCTGTCTGGGAACGCTGGCTGTGAAGGCACGCTGCGGGCGTGAACCGTCACCGGCCCCGGGACGAGCCTCGCGCTGCGTCCGACTCTGATCACCATCATGTCCCAATTCTTTCGCCTGCATCCGGACAATCCGCAGCCGCGCCTCATCAAACAGGCCGCGCAGATCATCGAGGACGGCGGCGTGGTCGCGTTGCCGACCGATTCCAGCTACGCGCTCGCCTGTCATCTCGACGACAAAAGTGCCGTGGAGCGTCTGCGGCGCATTCGCGGCCTCGACGAAAAGCAGTTGTTATCGCTGCTGGTGCGCGACCTGTCGGAGCTGGCGAACTTCGCGATGGTCGATAACCGCCAGTACCGGCTGATCAGATCGGTCACGCCGGGTCCGTACGTGTTCGTGCTCGAGGCCACCAAAGAAGTGCCGCGGCGGCTGTCGCATCCGTCGCGCAAGACCATCGGTCTGCGCGTGCCGGATCATGCGATCACGCTGGCGATTCTCGAAGAACTCGGCCAGCCGCTGCTCGGCACGACGCTGATCATGCCGGGCGAGACACAGCCATTGAACGACGCGGAAGAAATCCGCGCGCGTCTGGAAAAGCAGGTCGATCTGGTGATCGACGGCGGAGCGTGCCCGTGCGAGCCGTCGACCATCGTCGATCTGACGGGAGAAGAGCCGGTGCTGGTACGGGCCGGGCGCGGCAGCCTGGCGCCATTTGGTCTTGAACAGCCGGCATGAGCGAAAGCGGACAGACGCACGTCATCGCGTTGTTACAATAGCGGGTTATGGACTCCTCCCTGATACAAACCATTGCGGTCTACGCACTGCCGGTCATTTTCGCCATCACGCTGCACGAAGCCGCTCACGGTTACGTCGCCCGCCTGCTGGGCGACAACACGGCCTACGTACTCGGCCGCGTTTCGTTCAATCCGATGCGCCACATCGACCCGCTCGGCACCATCGCGATTCCACTGCTGCTGTATTTCGCCACCAGTGGCGCGTTCATGTTCGGCTACGCGAAGCCGGTGCCGGTTGCCTTCGGCAATCTGCGCAATCCGCGCTGGGGCAGCCTCTGGGTGGCGCTCGCCGGCCCGCTGTGCAACTTCGCGCAAGCGCTGGTGTGGGGCCTGTTCGGCGTGGCGCTGGCGGTGCTGAGCGTCGACGAGCCGTTTTTCACGCGGATGGCCGCGGCCGGTATCGGCGTCAATCTGGTGCTCGGCGTGATCAATCTGTTTCCGCTGCCGCCGCTCGACGGCGGGCGTGTGCTGGCGGCATTGCTGCCGCCGCGTCAGGCGATTGCGCTGTCGCGCATCGAGCCTTACGGTTTTTTTATCGTGATGGCGCTGGTGATGACGGGTATGCTGACCCGCTACTGGCTGAGTCCGCTCGTCAATCTGGGCTATGACGCCGTGACCGCCATCCTGAACCCTCTCGTTTCGCTTTTTCAATAAAACCATGTTCCCTGACCGTATCTTCTCCGGCATGCGGCCTACCGGCTCCCTGCACCTCGGCCACTATCACGGTGTGCTGAAAAACTGGGTGCGGCTGCAGTCCGAATATCCGTGCTTCTTCTGTGTGGTCGACTGGCACGCGCTCACCACGCACTACGAAACGCCCGAAGTGATCGAAAAGAACGTCTGGGAAGTGCTGATCGACTGGCTCGCGTCGGGGATCGATCCGGCCCAGGCAACGCTGTTCATCCAGAGCAAGGTGCCCGAGCATGCGGAACTGGCGTTGCTGCTCGGCATGAGCACGCCGCTCGGCTGGCTCGAACGCGTGCCGACCTACAAGGAGCAGATGGAGAAGCTGAAGGACAAAGACCTGTCCACCTACGGCTTCCTCGGCTATCCGGTGCTGATGGCAGCGGACATTCTGCTGTACCGCGGCTCGCTCGTGCCGGTGGGCGAAGACCAGGTCCCGCACGTCGAGATGACGCGTGAAATCGCGCGGCGCTTCAACTACCTGTATGGCCGTGAGCCGGGCTTCGAAGAGAAGGCCAACGAAGCGGCGAAGAAGCTGGGCGGCAAGCGCTCGAAGCTGTATCACGAACTGCGCAATGCGTATCAGCAGGAAGGCGACGACGAGGCGCTCGAACAGGCGCGTGCGATGTTGCAGGAGTCGCAAAGCCTGTCGATGAACGACCGCGAGCGTCTGTTCGGCTATCTCGAAGGCTCGCGCAAGATCATTCTGGTCGAGCCGCAAGCCATGCTGACCGAAGCGTCGCGCATGCCGGGTCTGGACGGCCAGAAAATGTCGAAGTCCTACGGCAATACGATTGGTTTGCGCGAAGACGCGGAGACCATCACGAAGAAAGTCCGCACCATGCCGACCGACCCGGCGCGCGTGCGCCGCACCGATCCGGGCGATCCGGACAAGTGCCCGGTGTGGCAGTTGCATCAGGTCTACACCGACGAAACCACCCACGAATGGGTTCAAAAGGGTTGCCGTTCGGCCGGTATTGGCTGTCTCGAATGCAAGCAGCCGGTGATCGAAGGCATCCTGCGCGAACAGCAGCCCATGCTCGAGCGGGCGCAAAAATACATGGACGACCCGTCGCTGTTGCGCGCAATCGTGGCCGACGGCTGCGACAAGGCCCGCAAATTCGCCACCGAAACCATGCGCGATGTCCGCGAGGCCATGGGCCTCTCGTACAATTGAAGGCGCCGGTGTATCGAACCTGTTGCGCGCGTCCCGTTTTTTGCAGACCATGAGCGAAGCCGCATCTCCCCATCCTCAGGCGAATTCCCATGTGACGCCCGGCGAGCCGTCGCACTGGGTGCGCCATTGGGCGCATCTGGTGGCGCCGGGCGGCGCGGTGCTGGACGTCGCGTCGGGAGCGGGGCGGCATGCACGCTATTTCGCTCGGTTGGGCCATCCAGTGACGGCGCTGGATCGCGACGCGGCGGCTCTTGCCACGATGCGCGACGAAGCGCGTATCACGACGCTTGCCGCCGACATCGAAGCCGCGCCGTGGCCGTTACCCGGTGACGCGAAGTTTGCTGCGGTGGTGGTGACGAATTACCTGCATCGTCCGCTGTTTCCGCAGCTTTTGCAGGCGCTCGCGCCGGCGGGCGTGCTGATTTACGAGACCTTTGCACAAGGCAATCAGCGCGTCGGCAAACCGTCGAACCCGGCCTTTTTGCTGGGACCCGGCGAGCTGCTGGACGTCGTGCGGCCGCGCTTGCGGGTGGTCGCGTTTCAGGACGGATTTCTTGCGCAGCCGCGTCCGGCCTACGTCCAGCGGATCTGCGCGATTCTGGAGGCGGACTCGGCCACCGGTGAAGCACAGGCGGCACCCCCGCCTTGTTACGAGTTGGCTCGCTAATCCGCTACAATCGCGGTTTACTTGAACAAATTCATGGCGTTTCATGGCTAACGGCACACAAAGCGGTATTCAGGGCAACGACGGTCCCCAGATTCGTGGCAGCATTCCGGCCATCATCACCCCGATGCTCGAAGACGGCAGCCTCGATCTGCCGGCGTTCCGCAAACTGATCGACTGGCATATCGAAGAGGGTACCAACGCGCTGGTCGTCGTCGGGACGAGCGGCGAGTCGGCCACGCTGTCGGTCGAAGAGCATGTGCTAATGGTCAAAACCGCCGTCGACCACACGGCGGGCCGCATTCCGGTGATCGCCGGTTCGGGCGGTAATTCCACCACTGAGGCGATCGAACTGACGCAGCAGGCGAAGCAGGTCGGCGCGGACGCGACGCTGCAAGTGGTGCCTTACTACAACAAGCCGACTCAGGAAGGCATCTATCGCCACTTTGCGAAGATCGCCGAGACGGTCGACCTGCCGGTCATCCTTTACAACGTACCGGGTCGCACGGTCGCG
Source organism: Paraburkholderia sp. (assembly GCF_036488795.1). Taxonomy (GTDB): domain Bacteria; phylum Pseudomonadota; class Gammaproteobacteria; order Burkholderiales; family Burkholderiaceae; genus Paraburkholderia. The sequence continues at coordinate 2,566 of NZ_DASXHA010000076.1, read as the reverse complement.
GATATGTCCAACGAGACGATCCTGCGTTGCGCCCAGGTGCCGGGCATCGTCGGCGTGAAGGAAGCCACCGGCAATGTGGATCGCGCTGCACACCTGATCAAGTCGGCGCCGGCGCACTTCGGCATTTACAGCGGTGACGATCCGACCGCAATCGCGCTGATGCTGCTGGGCGGCCACGGCAATATTTCCGTCACCGCCAACGTCGCGCCGCGTGCCATGAGCGAGCTGTGCAAGGCCGCGCTCGCGGCTGACGCGAAGACCGCGCGTGAGATCCACCTGAAACTCCTGTCGCTGCACAAGAACCTCTTCATCGAATCGAATCCGATTCCGGCAAAGTGGGCGCTGCAGCAACTGGGGCGTGTGCAAGGCGGAATTCGCCTGCCGCTCACCCCGCTCGATGCGCGCTACCACGAAGTGGTGCGTGCGGCGCTGCGCGAAGCGGGCCTGTTGGGCTGAGCATCATCAGTCCTCGCAGCCCGTCACCGGCATTTCCTCAACCGACGTCGATATCGCCCGCGTTCCCGGCATTGAACCAGGCACCGCGTTCCAGCTTCACGAAGGACCTCATGAAACGTTCCGCACTTTCCCTCCACGCAACCCGCATGGCGGCGCTGGCGCTTGCCCTGGTAACGCTCGCCGGCTGCGACACGCTGAACGACTGGTTTGCCTCCGACCGCGTCAACTACAAGGGCGCGGGTACGGCGCCGCCGCTGAATGTTCCGGGCGACCTGCAGGCCACGCAGACCACTCAGAAATACGTCGCTCCGGCGGCCGATCTCGCATTGGGCGGTGCGCCGACGCGTAACGTGACGGCGGCCGGCAACGCCACCGAAGGCGTGCCGAACGCGCAAGACCCGCTCGGCATGCATATCGAACGCGATGGCGATCGCCGCTGGCTGGTGGTCGACGGCCGCTCGCCGGAACAACTGTGGCCGCAGCTGCAGGAATTCTGGCAGGAAAACGGTTTCGTGCTGAAGACCGATGCGCCGCAGACGGGCATCATGACGACCGACTGGGCCGAGAATCGCGCCAACATTCCGGACGACTGGTTCCGTCGCACCATCGGCAAGGTCATCGATTTCGCGTACTCGTCCGGCACGCGTGACAGCTTCCGCACGCTGGTGTCGCGCGGTTCGAGTGACGTGACGGACATTTCGATCACACACAGTGCAATGGAAGAAATGCTGACGGGACAGGACAAGACCTCGTCGCGTTGGGTGGAGCGTCCGCGTGATCCGGCGCTGGAAGCGCTGTTCCTCGCCAAGCTGATGCAAAAATTCGGCCTGACCGATGCGCAGTCGAAGCAGCTTCTGACGGACGCCCGGCCCGCCACGGCACCGGTCACGGTCGCCATGGATGCGGGTGCCGCCACGCTCGATCTGCAGGAATCGTTCGATCGCGCCTGGCTGCGTGTGGGTCTGGCACTCGACCGCACGAACTTCGCGGTCGACAACCGCGACCGCGCAAAGGGCATCTACTACGTGCGCTACGCGGACTCCATGCAGGAACTGAAGAAAGAAGGATTCTTCGGCAAGCTGTTCTACAGTGGTTCGTCGAAGAAACCGGGTCAGGAATTCCTCGTGAACGTGCGCTCGAAGGGTGACGCACTGACCCAGGTGGCGGTGCTCGATGCGAACGGCCAGGTCGATACCTCATCCGACGCGCAGCGCATCGTGTCGCTGCTGCACGCGCAACTCAACTAAGGCGGGCCGTGCGGTTCGCCAGCCTGGGAAGCGGCAGTGAAGGCAATGCTTTGCTCGTTGAAGTGCAAAGCGGCGCGACCACCACGCGCGTTTTGCTCGACTGCGGCTTCTCGGCGAAAGAAGTCGACCGCCGTTTGCAGCGGCTCGGCTCGGGCGTCGAGGATCTCGACGCCATTCTGATTACCCACGAACACAGCGACCACATCGGCAGCGCGCTGACGCTGGCGCGCAAGTGGTCGATCCCGCTGTATATGAGCTGGGGCACGGCGCGTGCAACCGGCGCTGACGAAGCCGACGTCGACCTGCACGTGCTGTGGGGCGACGAAGCGGTCGCCATTGGCGATGTCAGTGTGCTGCCTTACACCGTTCCGCACGACGCCCGCGAGCCGTTGCAGTACGTGCTGTCTGATGGCGCCGGGCGGCTGGGCGTGCTAACCGACGTGGGTACGTCTACGCCGCATATCAGCACGGTGTTGAGCGGCTGCGACGCGCTGGTGCTGGAATGCAATCACGACGTTTCGATGCTGGCGGCAAGCCGTTATCCGCAGTCGCTGAAAGCGCGCATCGGCGGCAACCACGGCCATCTGAACAATGAGGCGGCGGCCGAGATTCTTGCTTCGCTCGACCGCTCGCGCTTGCGTCACCTGATCGCCGCGCATCTGAGCCAGCAGAACAATACGCCGGCACTGGCGCAGGCTGCCATGGCCGGTGTGCTCGGCGCAGCTGCGACAGAAGTCGTGGTGGCGTCGCAAGATGACGGATTTGCCTGGCTGACCCTTTGAGCTTCCCGCGCCGTTGCGGCGTCTGCCGGCTCTCCCCGAATGCTCTGAAGAAATAAAAAACGCCCATGACGGCTAACCGTC
>NZ_DASXHA010000031.1:0-4933 GCF_036488795.1 Paraburkholderia sp. | reverse complement strand
CGGGAAACAGCATGCTCCATCGGAATAGCGAAGGCACTGATTTGCCCGTCGTCAACTCAAACAAGCCAAGGTCGTACAAAGGGACGGCACGGTGGGGAATCCAGATCCTCGTTGCCTTCTCCATGTAATCACCGTTTCGGTAGTCAAACCCAGGCAGCGACGCCGAAGTCGCCAGCCAGCTGTCCAGCCAGCGTGCAAAATCGGCAACGATCCGGTCCCTCGGGGCGTCGATCGATACCATCACATGAGCGTACCTTTGAAAAGGCGACTTGGGATTGCCGGCAAACAGTTCGTCTACGACCGCATCGGGACAGCCGGGACCTGCCCGCTCTTCTACGCCGAGTAACGACACCGCCTCATCGACCAGAACCCTCAGTCGATTCAGATTCAGCGATTTAATGGCGGCAGTGTTCGCCGCATGGTCAGCCCCAATGTACCGGATATCAGAGCCAAGCCACTCCAACGGCGTCGCCTTAATCGACTCGAAGACAGCGGAGACGGCCTCTGGATTGCCTGCGTCAAGTGCACGGCGAATGGCCAGGCGATCCCCGACCAGACGAGCCCAGTCCAACGGTGTGAACTGGCTCAGCCCAGTGTAGTTGTCGAGCTTGAACCATTCCAATTCTTCGGCTGTTGCTTCAGGCATTTTCCTAGACGAAAGCAAGGCGGATCTCCCAGATGATATACACGGACCACAAATCAAACGCCAACAAACCGGAACCTGCGTGCAGCCCACTATATCTTCAACAGCCACCGCGCAAGGCTCTGGACAATCCCTCGCGGTGACCTTGTCCACGCAGCTTCCCATAGGGCTACAATGCAAACGGCCTGGCAACTGCCAAGCCGTTTCCTGTCCAAATCCTGTCCAAATCTGAGCCTGGACAGCGGACGAACTGAACCGGGAACCCGGTCATGAACTATCGCAGCATCAATGAATGCGCAACTATAATGGCGGATTAAGCCCCTGATTTAAAAGAGGTTTTACTCCCACTCGATCGTCGCCGGCGGCTTGCCCGAAATGTCATACACGACGCGGTTGATCCCCCGCACCTCGTTGATGATCCGGTTCGACACATGGCCGAGCAGCTCATGCGGCAGATGCGCCCAATGCGCCGTCATGAAGTCTTGCGTCTGCACCGCGCGCAGCGCCACGACGTACTCGTAAGTGCGGCCGTCACCCATTACGCCCACGCTCTTGACCGGCAGAAACACCGCGAATGCCTGACTCGTCAGGTCGTACCACGACTTGCCGGTTTCCTTGTCGATGAAAGTGCGCAGCGTTTCGATGAAGATCGCATCCGCACGGCGCAGCAGATCCGCAAAATCGCGCTTCACTTCGCCGAGAATACGCACGCCGAGACCCGGACCCGGGAACGGATGGCGATACACCATGGCCGGCGGCAAGCCGAGCTTCACGCCCAGTTCGCGCACTTCGTCCTTGAACAGCTCGCGCAGGGGCTCGAGCAGCTTCAGATTCAGGGTTTCCGGCAGGCCGCCCACGTTGTGGTGGCTCTTGATGGTCTGCGTCGCCTTCTTGCCCTTGCCGGCCGATTCGATCACGTCCGGATAGATGGTGCCTTGTGCGAGCCACTTTGCATCCGTGAGCTTCGCGGCTTCCGCCTGGAACACTTCGACGAACTCCGCGCCGATGATCTTGCGCTTCGCCTCCGGGTCGGTCACGCCGGCGAGCTTCGAGAGGAACACTTCGCTGGCATCCACGTGGATGACCTTCACGCCGAGGTGGTCCGCGAAGGTCGCCATCACCTGCTCGGCTTCGTTCAGACGCAGCAAACCGTGATCGACGAACACGCAGGTCAGCTGATCGCCGATCGCCCGATGCAGCAACGCCGCCGCCACCGACGAATCCACGCCGCCCGACAAGCCCAGAATGACATGCTCGCTACCGACCTGCTCGCGAATCTTCGCGACCGCTTCGTCGACGTAGTGGCCCATTTCCCAATCGGGACGCGCGCCGCAGATCTTCAGCACGAAGCGTTCGAGCATCGCGCGGCCCTGCACCGTGTGCGTGACTTCCGGGTGCCATTGCAGACCGTAGAAGTGGCGCTGCTCGTCGGCCATCGCGGCGATCGGGCACGACTCGGTAGACGCCATCAACTGAAAACCGGGCGGCATTTCCAGCACCTTGTCGCCGTGGCTCATCCATACCTTCAGCATGCCGTGACCTTCCGGCGTGGTGAAGTCGCTGATGCCCTCGAGCAGGCTCGTGTGGTTGCGCGCGCGCACCTCGGCATAACCGAATTCGCGCAGATGGCCGTTGTCGACCTTGCCGCCCAGCTGCTCGGCCATTGCCTGCATGCCGTAGCAGATGCCCAGCACCGGCACGCCGAGCTCGAACACGGCTTGCGGCACGCGCGGCGTGTCGGTTTCGGTGACCGAACTCGGGCCGCCCGACAGGATCACGCCCCTCGGCGCAAAGTCGCGAATGAAGGCGGCATCGACGTCATACGGATGGATTTCCGAGTACACGTTCGCCTCGCGGACGCGACGTGCAATCAGTTGGGTGACTTGCGAACCGAAGTCGAGAATCAGGATCTTGTCGTGCATGGCAGCGGACGGCATCAAAAGTGAACGGATAGAGAAAGCCGCGCACGAAGCGCGGCGTTGAATTCAATGCAGCCCTGCCGGCCATGGCCGTGCAGGGCAGCGTGGGATCTGACATTGCGCAGGCGTGCAGCCAACCACACGTGCAGACGGAATCCGGAAGCCTCGGTGAATGGCGTGGGCGTGGGCGGCTCAACCATGAAACGGCGGCCGTGGCGCGCCCGGCGCATCCGCGGCGGCGCTGCGCGCCTCCACGTCGCTTGCCGATAACGTGCCCGGCCGGTCCGCAACGGTGAAGCCCGGTTCGACCGGACGCACCACCGGCTCGACGAGCGGATCGCCGCCAGGCACCACCACCGGTTCTTTCCGATAAGGTGTCCGCTCGACCGCCGCCGCGTCGCGTGCCCGGGCCTCGTCTTTCGCAGCCTGCCGCTCAGCGCGCTGCGCAGCCGCCGCCTCGGCGACGCGCAGCCGCTCACGGCGCCGCACCGCGCTGGACAAGCGCACGCCGCCCAATCCCACGACGACCAGCACCACCGCGGCCAGCACCGCCACGAGCTGACCGAAACCGGTCAGCTCGGGCCTGTGCATGCCGATCAGCCAGACCAGCATCAGCAGCCCCGTGAGCCAGTTAACATGCCCGATGACTTTGGCGACCGTGGCGGTCAGCGCGCCGTCGATGGACGCATGAAAGGCGAGCCACGCGAGGCCGATGAGGGCGACACCCAGCCCCTGGCCCACCAGCGAGGGTTGCGTCTGCACCAGTTGCAGCGCGTTGTACAGCGAAGTCCAGGGCGTCAGCAGAAACAGCACGCCGAACGCGAGCAACAGCAAGGCATCGATGATCAGTACAGCGCGCAGCAGCGGCTTCATGGGCAATTAGTCCACGTGGTAGTTAGGCGCTTCCTTGGTGATTTGCACGTCATGCACGTGCGACTCGCGCAGGCCTGCACCGGTGATCTGCACGAACTCGGCCTTGTCGTTCATCTCGGCGATGGTGCGGCAGCCGCAGTAACCCATGCTGGCACGCACGCCGCCGATCAGCTGGAACAGGATGGCGTTGACCGAACCCTTGTAAGCGACGCGGCCTTCGATGCCTTCCGGCACCAGCTTGTCGATGTTGGCCGAATTGTCCTGGAAGTAGCGGTCTGCCGCGCCGTCCTTCATGGCGCCGACCGAGCCCATGCCACGGTACGACTTGTATTGACGGCCCTGGAACAGGAACACGTCGCCCGGCGACTCTTCGGTGCCGGCGAACATGCTGCCCATCATCACGGCATTCGCGCCGGCGGCAAGCGCCTTGCTGACGTCGCCCGAGAAACGCACGCCACCGTCGGCGATGACCGGCACGCCCGTACCCTTGAGCGCTTCCGACACGTTGGAGATCGCCGTGACCTGCGGCACGCCCACACCCGCGACGATCCGCGTGGTGCAGATGGAACCCGGGCCGATACCCACCTTGACGCCGTCCGCGCCGTACTCGACCAGCGCCTTGGCGGCCGCGGCCGTAGCGATGTTGCCGCCAATCACTTCGACGTGCGGGAAGTTCTTCTTGACCCACTGCACGCGCTCGAGCACGCCCTTGCTGTGACCGTGCGCCGTATCGACGACGATCACGTCGACACCCGCCTGCACCAGCAATTCGACGCGCTCTTCGTTGTCCGCGCCCACGCCGACCGCCGCGCCCGCGCGCAGCTTGCCGTGTTCGTCTTTACAGGCGTCCGGGTGTTCGGTCTGCTTGGTAATGTCCTTCACCGTCATCAGGCCGCGCAGCTCGAACGCGTCGTTGATGACCAGCACGCGCTCCAGGCGGTGGCTGTGCATCAGCGCCTTCGCTTCGGCGAGCGGCGTGCCTTCCTTGACGGTAACGAGACGCTCACGCGGCGTCATGATGTTGCGCACCGGCTCGTCCAGGCGCTCTTCGAAGCGCAGGTCGCGGTTGGTGACGATGCCGATGAGCTGGGCGCCTTCGACTACCGGGAAGCCAGAAATGCCATGCTGCTGCGACAGCGCAATGACGTCGCGCACCTTCATTTGCGGCGGCACCGTGATCGGATCGCGCACCACGCCGGATTCGAAACGCTTCACCTTGGCCACTTCACGCGCCTGTTCGGCCGGCGTGAGGTTCTTGTGAATGATGCCCACGCCACCCATTTGCGCCATCGCAATGGCGAGACGGGCTTCGGTAACGGTGTCCATGGCGGCGGACACGAGCGGCATGTTCAGGGAAATGTTGCGGGTCAGCCGGGTCTTGAGGCTGGTGTCGCGCGGCAGAACATCGGAGAAGGCCGGGACGAGGAGCACGTCATCGAACGTGAGTGCTGTTTGGATCAGACGCATGGCAAATCCTATAGGCGCAAAAGCGAATTAT
>NZ_DASXHA010000026.1:0-9331 GCF_036488795.1 Paraburkholderia sp. | reverse complement strand
ACGCGAGCTTCAAGAACCTCGCCGCAAAGCGCGGTCTCGACTTCGACGCGTGGGTTCGCAAGGGCTCGAAGGCCGAGCAGTATCACTTCATCGGCAAGGACATTCTCTATTTCCACACGCTGTTCTGGCCGGCCATGCTCGAGTTCTCGGGCCATCGCACGCCGACCAATGTGTTCGCGCATGGTTTTCTGACCGTGGACGGCGCGAAGATGTCGAAGTCGCGCGGCACCTTCATTACCGCGCAAAGCGTAATCGACACGGGCCTGAACCCGGAGTGGCTGCGCTATTACTTCGCGGCCAAGCTCAACGCCACGATGGAAGACCTGGACCTGAACCTCGACGATTTCCAGGCGCGGGTGAATAGCGACCTCGTGGGCAAGTACGTCAACATCGCGAGCCGCGCCGCCGGCTTCCTGATCAAGCGTTTCGAAGGCCGGGTGCAGGACAGTGCCATGCAGCATCCGCTGCTCGGCACGCTGCGCGCCGCCATTCCGCAGATTGCCGCGAACTACGAGGCGCGCGAGTACAACCGCGCGCTGCGTCAGACCATGGAACTGGCCGACGCGGTCAATGCCTATGTCGACACCGCCAAGCCGTGGGATCAGGCGAAAGATCCGGCCAACGCGGTGGCGCTGCACGAGACCTGCAGCGTCAGCGTCGAGGCGTTCCGCCTGCTGTCGCTCGCGCTCAAACCGGTGCTGCCGAAGCTCGCGGAAGCGGTCGAGGCATTCCTCGCCATCGAACCGCTCAAGTGGTCGGACGTGGCGGTGCCGCTCAGCTCCGGGCGGCCCATCAACGCGTACAAGCATCTGATGACGCGCGTCGATCCGAAGCAGATCGAAGCACTGCTCGCCGCCAACCGCGATTCCCTGCAAGCCACGGAAACAGCCGCGCCGGCGGCTGCGAAAACCAGCGCCAAGGCCTCGAAGGCCGTGGCCGCGGCAAACGGCAAGGTTGATGACAAGGACGATGCGTCCGGCATCATCTCCATCGACGACTTTGCGAAGATCGATCTGCGCATTGCAAAGATCGTGGATTGCCGCGCGGTTGAAGGTTCGGACAAGCTGCTGCAGTTGACGCTCGACGTCGGCGAAGAAAAAACCCGCAACGTATTTTCAGGCATCAAGTCGGCCTATCAGCCGGAGCAACTGGTCGGCAAGCTGACCGTGATGGTGGCGAATCTCGCGCCGCGCAAAATGAAGTTCGGCCTCTCCGAAGGCATGGTGCTGGCGGCCTCGGCCGCCGACGAAAAAGCCGAGCCGGGCATCTACGTGCTGGAGCCGGACAGCGGCGCGAAGCCGGGCATGCGGGTGAAATAAAGGCCGCGGGCCGTGTCGAACGGGTGCCGGATCCGGCACCCGGGAACGCAAAAAGCACGTCAGACGACGTGCTTTTTTTTTATGCAGCGCAACGGACAGCGCCGCAGCCTGACAGCATCACGGCCGTTGCTGCCGTTGCTGCCGTCGCTGCCATCACGGCCGTCGCGGCCGTCATTGCGCAGACGAACCGCCGAACCACGGCCAGCGGTCAAAACGCCGCGTGTACAGCACGTTCATGCCCTGGAAGGTGCCCCCATAGAGCGTGAGCGACCAGAAGCGGGTCAGGTTGAGCGTCGCCTTGAAGGCGTTCTCCGCGGACTGCAGCCCCTGCTCGTAGCCCATCACCAGCCACTGGTTCATTGCCTTCGACACCATCACCACTTGCGGATCGGTCAGGCCGACGTCGCTCGTGCCGATCGAAAACTCGTCGAGTCCAAAAGTCTGCGCAATCCGCTTGCCGCCCGCGTTGCCGAGCAGCGCAAGCGCGCTCGTCATCGCACTCTGCTGGGCGACGTTATTGCCCTGGTCGGTGCCGTGACCGAACAGCAGCCATGACAGCTTTTCGTTGTCCGGCACGCTCGGCTCGGAAACCAGTTTGGCGACCGGCGCGTCGACCGTCCCCGTTACCTGGACGCCGGCTTCGACCTGTTGGTTGCGGCGCATTGCGAGGATGTTGATGCCCGGATTCGCCACCGGGCCATTGAACGTAAAGAAGCCGTTTTCGATGCCGAGCTTGCGGCCGAACGCCGTGTACGTCGAGCCCGGCGTGACGCGCACATTGCCGACGGCGCGCAACGGCATGTCCGGCGCACTGAGCGCGGTGATCGTGCCGGTCAGCCCGAGGTCGGCACCCTGGCCGCGGAAACGGAAGTCCTTGCCGAGGTCGATGTCGATATTCGCGCGCGGCGCGAACCGGCCGACCGGCTTCCCCGCGCCCGGCACGCCCGGCGCGATCTCGCCCGGCACCGTGCCGTCCGGACGCTCGATCACCACGTCGTCGCTGAGCGACGGCGCGGCCTGTTCGGGCATATCGAACAGCGCATGGTCGATCACGAACTTGCCGTTGATCTCCATGCCGCCCAGATGGCCGCCGTTGGCCACCGTCGCATTGCCCGACAGCGACAGCTTGCGATCGGGCGAGGCGAACACTTCGAGCTTGTCCGCGACGATGTTCGCGGTCAGATCCGGTTCGGAACCGTCGAGGCGCACCCGGCCCGTGGCACGCAAGGTACCGCTTGCACCGTGGAACTCGACCTGCTGGAAGTCGACCAGATTCTGCGACAAGGCAATGCGGATCACACCGTCCTTTAGTTGCACGCCCTGGTCGACCATGGTGGCGGACAAACCGTCGCCTGTCAGCGAGCCCGACAGGTTGGGTTTGGCCACCGTCCCGGCTAGCGCGAGCTTGAGTGCCAGCTGGCCGTCGAGCAGATAGCTGGGGCCGAGCAGGCCGCCGGTCGTCTTCAGCGACGGCAAGTTGGCGTTGATCGCCCCGGAAAGCGCCGACTCTTCGTCGAGGCCGAGCACGTTGTCGTGCATGGTCAACGAGGTGTGGGCATCGGCGTCAATCACGCCGATCCGGCTTGCCTGCGCATGAACCGTCGCGTTGACCCGGTTGCCGGCGCTGAAGTCGGCGCGCGCGGCGATGTCCGTAATGCCGAGCGAGGCGATGCCGCGCCCCACTTCGACCGTCACGTCGCCGGCGCGCCGCTTCAACTGGATATGACCGCTCGCCGCGTTGCCGAGCGCAAAGTCCCAATCGCCGTCGAAGACCAGATCGGTCTTCAGCGGCGGCGGCTCGCCGCTGATCTCCTGACGCAGTTCCATCAGGCGTGTGAGCGAAATATTGGTGATCGAGCCGGTTGATTGGATGCGCCCGTGATCCAGCGCAAACGACTTCAGATCGAGCACCGCGCCTTCCAGCGTGAGCCGCGTCGAACCTAGGGTCAGGTGGCTCGGACCCGTGCTGACGGTGAGCGGCGCTTCGAGGTTCAAAGCGGGCGTACCGCGATTTTGCAGTTGCGTGACGGTGCCGTCCCAATGCGTGCCGTCGTGGGCGTCGGTCAGGCGACCGCCGGCCGCGAGCGTCAGGTCGAGCGGCCGGTCATACAGCTTGCCGGTGGCCTGTGCCGTCAGCGTGTGTTTGGCGCGCGTGCCGCTCAGATGGGCCGAGAGCGTGGCGAGCGTGACGCCGGCCGTGCTCAGGTCGCCCGCGTCGACGGTAAACACCATGGCGCCGTTTGCGCCGTCGCGCAATTCGGCGTGGCCTTCGGCATGACCGAGCCGGTTGGCGCCGAACGCAACGCTGTCGGCCTTGTAGTTCAGCACCACATTGGGATGGGCAAATGATCCGGTGACGTCGCCATCAGCCGCGACGAGGCCCGCGAGTCCGAAGCCAAGGCGCTCGAGCTGCGGCGCGTCGACATGAAAACGCAGCCGGTCGCCCGGCGCGCCGAAGCTGCCTTGCAGATCGACCTGGTTGCCCGCCACCGACAGATTGGCGCGGCTCGGCAGAATCCGCGAGCCGGCCAGCTGGATGGTTCCGCCGCCCGTCAATGGAAGGCCGTTGTAGAAACTCTCGCCAAGCTTGAACTCGGCCTTGGTGGTAAAGGTCGGGCCGAGCACGCCGGCGGCGCTCAGCGTGCCGTTCACGCGCGCTTCGATCTGGTGCGACGCAGCGGGCGCCGCATGCTTCGCGGGGGCGTTGCCGGCCACGGCGTGCGCCTTTGCGCTCGGCGCCGCCGTCTTTGCCGCGGCGCGGGTCCGCGGCTTCGGCGCATCGACCGGCGTGCGCGACGGCATTTGCGAGGTCAAGCCGAGCGGATCGAAATCCGTCAGTTGTGCTTTCAGGTTGTAGGTGGAATTCGCGTCGTGCTTGATGGCGCCGGACAGATCGATCCTGCCGCGACCGGAGATGATCTTCACGTCATTGAAACTCATGCGGGCCGGGTCGAAAGTCACCTTGCCCTGGGCGCGCAGCGCGGCTCTCGGGTCGGTGAGATCGAGGGTAATGCTTTGCACGTCGTCATTCAGGCGCAGGTTGATCGGACCGCCGAGCTGGGTGGGCCGCACGCTCGCCTCGAGGGCATTCAGGTCGAGACGGGCGACGTTCAGATCGAGCTGGCCGCGCTTGCCGGAGAGCGAGCCGGAACCGGTGACGAGCGCGTTCTTGACGAGCCGCACGTTCAGGTTCGAGAGGCTTTGCGCGTGCGCGTCGAGGCGCACGTCGGCCTGGGCGTCGATCAAAGGCAGCAGATGCTCGTCGATCGCGCCGGGCTTCGCATTGACGATCGACACGTTGCCCGCAACCACGAAGCCGGCAGCAGGCTTGGCAGCCTGAGCGGCTGTGGCGTCAGGGGCGCCGCCGGCGCCGGCGGTAGTCTCACTGCCGGCTGGCGCACTCGCCGCACCAGCGACATTCATGCCGCTCGCCGCACCGTTCGCGCTGGCCGCACTCACGCCACTGGCCGCATTCACGCCGCTGGCCGCATTCACGCCACTGGCAGCACTCACGCCACTGGCACCCGCCACGCTCCCCGCCGCGCCCGCATCGACCGGCGCCAACTCCGCCCGCACCGCCAGATCCGCGAGCGGCGCGCCGGGCGCGAAGGCCTGCGGATTGATGTGATCGAAGGTGAGCGTCGCGCGTTGCAGCGGCACGTCGGCGAACGGCGTCGCCTCGACGCGTGCGTGACCCGCGAGTTTCATGCCGCTCGCATCGAGTTCGGCCACGAGGTTTTCGAGCGACCCCGTCAGATGACCGGCCACCTGCACCGGCTCTTCGTTGACCTTACCGGAATAGCCCACCTCTCCCGTCAGCGGGAACGGCCGCACGCCGTCGAGCTTCGCAGCCGCCGTCACCGCACCGAACGGCGTGTCGAGGCGCTCGATCGACGCCTCGTGATGCACGCCGTCGCTGCGGCCATGAAACATGAAGTGCGAATACTCCGTGGTCGAGCCGCCCTGGTGCAGCAACAGCTTGTCGACCTGTACGTCGCGAATCTCGAGCTGCATCGGCAGGCGCAGGTCTTTGGGCAATTCCGTCGGGCCGCCGCTGGACGACGACGAGCCGATCCGCGCGTCGATCGTGCCGACATGCAAATAATCGATCGCAAACCGCCACGGCCGGCCAGTCAGCGTCCACTGTCCCGCGACGCGATCGACCTTGATGTCGGTGCCGCTGCCATCCAGCGCGCGCCATTCCACCTGACGCAGCCGCACGCCGTTGGCAAGCGCCCCGCCCTCCAGCGTGCCCGACAGGCGGCCGCCCAGCAGCTTGACCGCGGCCTGCCACGCGTAGGCCGTGCCGCGCTCGGTCGCCACGGCGCCGTACAGGGCCCCTGCTACCAGCGCGACGAGCAGCACCGGTACGCCCATCGCCCACACGAGCGCCTTCCACAGCCGTCGTCCGCGGCGCGCGGGCGGTGGCGTGTCGGGGCCGCCCGGTGTCGCGTCGCCGGGCGTCTGAGGAGGAGGAGTGGCGGGTGAGTCCGTCGTCATACTCGAAACATGTGAATCACGCTGATGAAGTCAAAACTCCTAAGGGTCATAAGGGCAATCCGGCTCGGACAACCCGCTCAGAACGCGATGCCCAATGTCAGATAAGGCCGCACGTCCTTGTCGCGAATGCCGTAGGCCAGGTCGACGTTGACCGGCCCCACCGGACTGCGCCAGCGCACGCCGAACCCCACGCCTGGGAAAAACTCTTTCTCGCCCCACGTGTCCGTGGCGGTGCCGATGTCGAAAAACACCGCGCCGCCCCAGTCGTGGTTGAACCAGTGCTGATATTCGGTGGTGCCGGTCATGAGGTACTTGGTCGGCAACACCGAACCGTCGACACTGTTACCAATGCTCTGATAGCCGTAGCCGCGCACCGAGTTCGAACCGCCCGCACGGAACAGCAGCGACGCCGGCACGCCGCTCGAACTGCCCGAAGTAAATACGCCGCCCAGTTCGGCGCGGATCAGGAACAGGTCTTCCTTGCCGATCGGGAAGTACTGCATGCCGCGTGCATAGACGCGTCCGAAGGTCTGGTCGGTCAGGATGCCTTTGACCGCGAAGCCGGCTTCGACGTGCACCAGGTTGCCGGAGCGCGGAAACAGCGGGTCGTCCGTATTGCGGCGCGTCCACGTCCACGCGGGGACGAGCGCGCGGCTCGTCTGCGGTGGCGCGCCGTTCTGGTCCAACCGGTCCTGGTAGTAGAGGAGCGAGTAGCCGTAGTCGAGATACTGCGACGTGCGCGTCGTCTGCAAGCCGCCGCGAATGCTGTAAATCCGGGTGTTGGACACGTCGGTGGTCGTGTAGGACGCGAGCGCGCTGTTGGTCCATGCATGCTGTCCTGGCGGCATCGACAGCTGGATCTGGCCGAACTGCTGGATCTGGTCGATGCGGCCCGCCACCGTGAACGGCCAGGCCTTGCCGAAGGTGTTCAGGTACGAATAGGAACCCTGCACCTGCGGGCCGGTGTCCGTCGCATAGCCGACGCCGCCCCGAATGCTGTTGTAGGGATATTCGCTGACCTTGACGCGCACCGGCGTATCGAGCGGCTTGGCCGGGTCATTGCCGACATCGATGGCGACGCTCGCGTAGTACGGCGTGTTCTGCAACTGCCGCTGCAGCTCGGCGACGCGCTGCACGTCGTAGATCGCGCCTTCGGAGATCGGGTTCACGTTGTGGACGATCTGCTCCGGATAGCGCCGCGTGCCGGACACTTCGAGCTTGCCCATCGTAAAGGTGGGGCCGCTGTCGAAGGCGACGGTCAGCTTCGCCTTGTGCGTACGCGGGTCGATGCGCGCCTCGGAGCGGTAGATCTTTGCGGCCACGTAGCGGCGCGCCTGCAGCGCCTTGAGCGCGGCGTTTTTTGCGTCGTCCCAGCCTGACTGCGAGAACGGGTCGCCTTCATGCAGCGAAAAGGCAAACCGCGTGGCGTTCTCCTGAGCCGGATCTTCGCTCAGCACGGGTCCGCGAAACGACAGCGTGATCGAAGAAATCGTGGTTTGCGGGCCTGGATCGACAGTGACGGTGACCTGCTGCTTGCCTTCGACGGTGCGCACGTCGGTCCGCACGACCGGTGTGAAATAGCCGGCGGTGGCGGTGAGATCGCGCACCTGTTGCGGCGTGGCGGTGACGAGAAAGTTGAACTGGTCATTGCTGATATCGTCGCGTTTTGCGAAGCGCGCAATATCCAGGTGCTCTTCGAGAAGCTTGCGCACGGCTCGCGGCGACGCTTCGATTTCCACCTTATAGGCGGCGCGCGCCGGGTTGCTGCCGAACGCGAGCAGGACGAGGCCGAACGCAAACCATGCAAACGACGCGCGCAGCAGCCGGGCCGTGTCCGGCGTACGGCGCGCAAGACGCCCCTGCCGCCTACCCGGTTTGCCGTGCCGCACACGCGACGGTTCGATTGCACACCCTGCCAAACAGGACCTCCGCCGCCGTGGTTATTGAGTGGTTTCGATTGACGGTCGCCGCGGCGACCGGGAGCACGCTATTTGACCACATCGGCGCGGCCGCGCGAGGATCTCGAAATTAGCCACGCAAACCGCGAGTGCCTTGCCGGTGCGGGCTGCCAGACCTTTCCCGCCGCCGCTGCGCCCGACCTGGACGCGCCGGGCCGGCCGCTATTCCGCGACTTTTCGCTTGCGGCCGACGCTTGCTGTAAAATTGCGAAGGATCTCAGCGGCGCGCCTGCTTCAATGGCCGCCGCCACCTCTCTATCACGGACGTTGAGCCATGTATCAATCGGACATCACGCAATTCCTGAATCAGTTGAAGGAAAAAAAGCCGACTCTGGAGGCCGAACAGCGCCGCGGCCGCTCGCTGCTGTGGGACAAGCAGCCGATCGATCTGGAAGAACGCGCTGAACAGCAAGCCTCGCGCGTCGAACAGCCCGCCTACAAGTACTACCAGAACTTCTAGGCGTGAGCACTGCCGACGAGGCCCGCGCCGTCAAGGCGCAGCCCGACGCCGCGCTCGCCGCGCCCGCGACCGACTCGACGCCCGACATCGTCGACGGCATTGCTTTTGCTCGCCTGTACGGCGAGCCGCTCTTCAAGCTGCCGACCGACCTGTACATCCCGCCGGATGCGCTCGAAGTCTTCCTCGAAACGTTTGAAGGACCGCTGGATCTGCTGCTGTACCTGATCCGCAAGCAAAACTTCAACGTGCTCGACATTCCGATGGCCGACGTCACCACGCAGTATCTGGGTTACGTCGACCAGCTGCGCCAGACCAATCTCGAACTCGCGTCCGAATATCTGCTGATGGCCGCGATGCTGATCGAGATCAAGTCGCGCATGCTGCTGCCGGTCAAGCGGGCCGACACCGGCGAGGAAGCGGAAGATCCGCGCGCCGAACTCGTGCGCCGCCTGCTCGAATACGAGCAGATGAAGCTCGCCGCACAGCGTATCGACCATTTGCCGCAACTCGGCCGCGACTTCCTGCGCGCCGACGTCTACATCGAGCAGAGCATCACGCCGCGTTTCCCGGACGTGAACAGCGAAGACCTGCGCGCCGCCTGGGCCGACGTGATCAAGCGCGCCAAGCTGGTTCAGCATCACCGGATTTCGCGCGAGGAACTGTCGGTGCGCGAGCATATGAGCGTGATCCTGCGGCGTCTGCAGAACGCCCGCTTCATGGAGTTTTCGGAACTGTTCGATACGTCGCGCGGCGTGCCGGTGGTGGTGGTGAACTTCATCGCCATGCTGGAGTTGTCGCGCGAATCGCTGATCGAGATCACCCAGGCCGAGCCCTTCGCGCCTATCTACGTGCGGCTCGCCTACCTGCCGGCCTGAGACAGCCGGCCGAATCACTGCTCTTGGACCGATACACGCTGCATCAGGGCCGCGCCTCGTTTCGATGCGCGGAACAGGTGCATGCCCCCGTTACACGCGTCTCGCAAATCCACTACAATCCGGCGCTCCGAACCTGTCATCACCGGCACGGGCGTCAAGGCATGAAAATGCACCATTTTTGTGCCGGCAGGAGCCCGCATCCGCGCGAGGAAAACCGTC
>NZ_DASXHA010000027.1:0-15287 GCF_036488795.1 Paraburkholderia sp. | reverse complement strand
ATCGCGCGATCCGCGCCGATGGCCAGCGCCGTTCGCAGCGTTTCCTGCGCCTGCGTGACGCCCGCCGACACGGCGATCACTTCCGTCGCGACGCCTGCTTCCTTCAGACGCACCGCCTCTTCCACAGCGATTTCGTCGAACTGGTTCATCGACATCTTCACATTCGCGATGTCGACGCCCGTGCCGTCCGACTTCACGCGGACCTTCACGTTGTAATCGACCACTCTCTTGACTGGCACCAGGATTTTCATGCACACGCTCCAAAGTTACGAATACGTCAACCCAACGGACATTATAGCGACTGCCTCTCGGCGGCAGCCGCGCCGTGGGCTGGGTTACAGCGAGGATAGCGCTCCTCAGCGGCGTGACAGCAATAACGAACGGTCGTTCTATTTTAATCCCGAAAAAACCCGGGCGGCAACCCCGGGTTAAGACCTACGACTCTAATTCATGATTTGCCGTCTTCAACTGAAACAGGGAAAGAGCCTATCCGTCTTCTACTTGTGGCTCAGTCGACGCACGAGCCAATCCCCGAACGACTGCACGAGCTGCACGAACACGATCAGGATCACGACCACGGTCCACATCACGTCCGGCTCGTAGCGCTGGTAGCCGTAACGGATGCCCAGGTCGCCGAGACCGCCGCCGCCGATCGCGCCAGCCATGGCCGAATAGCCCACCAGTGACACAAAGGTGATGGTCAGACCGGCGACGACACCCGGCCACGATTCGGGCAGCAGCACCTTGAAGACAATCTGGCTGGTGGTTGCGCCCATTGCCTGAGCGGCTTCAATCAGACCACGGTCTACCTCGCGCAACGCCGTCTCGACGAGGCGCGCAATGAACGGCGCCGCGGCAATCGTCAAAGGCACGACGGCGGCGGCCGTCCCGATGGACGAGCCCACCACGAGGCGCGTGAACGGAATCACCGCCACCAGCAGGATGATGAAGGGCGTTGAACGCACGGCGTTGATCACCACGCCCATCGTGCGATTCAGCGCGACGTTCTGCAATACGCCCTGACGGTCCGTCAGATACAGCAGCACACCGAGCGGCAACCCGACCAGCGCGCCAACCAGCCCGGAGATGCCCACCATGATGAGCGTCTCCCAGAACGACTGGACGAACATATCGAACATTTCACTCAACATACGACATCTCCTCTACCACCACGCCCTGTTCGCGCAGATACGTCATGGCCTGCGCCACCATTGCCGGTTCGCCGCCCGCGAGCACCGCGAGCGAGCCGAACGCCTGGCCCTGGATCTCGTCAATCTGACCGTGCAGGATGTTGAAGTCGAGTTCGTAGCGGCGAATCGTCTCGGAGAGGATCGGCCGATCGACGCCCGAGCCGGTGAACGCGAGCCGCAGCAGATGACCACTGCCCGTCTTCAGACGCTCGGCGACACGCGCCTTCATGGCGGGCGGCAGTTCCTGGGCGATCACATCGCCGATCAGCGCGCGCGTCACTTCGTGATGCGGCTGCAGGAACACGTCGATCACCTTGCCGTCTTCGACTACGCGCCCCGCATCCAGCACCGCGACGCGATCGCAAACCTGCTTGATCACGTCCATCTGATGGGTGATCAACACGATCGTGAGACCGAGTTCGCGATTGATGCGCTTGAGCAGATCGAGGATCGAACGGGTGGTTTCGGGGTCGAGCGCGGAGGTCGCTTCGTCGGACAACAAGACTTTCGGCTTGCTCGCGAGAGCCCGCGCAATCCCGACGCGCTGTTTCTGGCCGCCGCTGATTTGCGCCGGATAGCGGTCCTTCTGCGCCGACAGACCAACGAGTTCGAGCAGGGGCACGATATTCGCCTCGATTTCGTCGCGCTTTATGCCGGCCAGTTCGAGCGGCAACGCGACGTTCTCATACACCGTACGCGAGGACAGCAGGTTGAAGTGCTGGAAAATCATGCCGATCTCGCGGCGCGCTTCACGCAGTTGCGCTGCGGACAGCGTGGTGAGATCCCGGCCGTTGACGACGATGTTGCCCTCGGTGGGGCGTGTCAGCAGGTTGATCGTACGCACCAGCGTACTCTTGCCGGCGCCGCTGCGACCGATGATGCCGAACACCTCGCCCGCGGGAATCGACAGATTGACGTTATGCAGCGCTTCGACCCAACCCCGAGGTCCGGCGAAACGCTGGGAAATATTGCGAATTTCGATCATGAAAAACGAAACGGCGGGTTTGTCAGCGAGCGTCATACGCTCCCGACAAGCGGCCGCCGTTGCTTTTATTGGGATTTGAGCCGAGATTCTACCGCAGGGTCGACATTCCCTTTAATAATCAATTCCGATCTTTTCATAACTACAAGGAATTAGAGGTCCACGCTGATGCGCGGCGCTCGCGCGTGTCACAGGCGAGCGACTATGATCGGGCGGATTAAAACTACGCCAACCGGCATAAGGGCAGCCATGGAGACAACCCAGCACCGCGACAACGTCGGGCCCGGCGCCGCTGTAACGGCACGCGCCATTGCGCCGGATACCGCGCAGCCCCTGCTTGCGACCGTCACGACGAGCGATGGCCTCGAGCTGCCGCTGTACCGCTGGCCGGCCAAGGGCACACGACGCGCGGCCATCGCGCTGCTGCATGGACTTGCCGAACACGCCGGGCGTTATGGGGCGCTCGCACAGCAACTGAACGAAGCGGGCATCGAACTGATCGCGATCGACCTGCGCGGCCATGGGCGCGCCCCGGGCAAGCGGGCGCGCATCGAACGCTTCGACGACTATCTGCTCGACGCCGCAGCGTTACTCGGCGGCGCAGCACGCGCCGCTGCCTCGCCTGGCCGGCCGCCGCTATTCCTGATGGGACACAGCATGGGCGGCGCGATTGCCGCGCTGTACGCCATTGAACGACTTCCGCATAGCGACTACACGCTAGCGGGTCTGATCCTGTCGAGCCCCGCGCTTGCACCCGGCCGTGACGTGCCGCGCTGGATGCTGACCATGAGCCAGCTCATCAGCCGCGTCTGGCCCGGCTTTCCCGCGATGAAAATCGATGCGGCGCTGCTCTCGCGCAATCCGGCGATCGTCGAGGCGAACCGCCACGATCCGCTGGTGCACCACGGGTCGATTCCCGCGCGCACCGGCGCCGAACTTCTGCTGGCCATGGCGCGCATCGAACGTGGCCGCGCCAGCTTGCAGGTGCCCTTGCTGGTGTATCACGGCACCGCCGACAAGCTGACCGAACCCGACGGCAGCCGTGCGTTCGGCAAGCATGCCGGTTCGCCGGACAAGACGCTCGAACTCTACGAGGGCAGCTATCACGAGTCGATGAACGACCTCGATCGCGAGCGGGTGATCGCCGGGCTGATTGCGTGGATCGAGGCGCGGCTGGCTCGATGAGCCTGCCGTCCCTCACGCATCGAAGCTGAGACTCAGCGTGGCCAGTCCGGCGCGCGCTTGTCGATGAAAGCCTGCACGCCTTCGAGCGCCGACGCGTCCATCATGTTGCACGCCATGGTTTGGCCCGCCAGTTGATAGGCGGCTTCGACGCCCATTTCCAGCTGGCGATAGAACAGGTCTTTACCGGCGCGCACCGCCTCAACCGGTTTTGCGCAGATGCTCGCCGCCAATGAAGCGAGCGCCGCATCCAGCTCTTCGGCGGGGACCACGCGATTGACGAGACCTTGCTGGCGCGCCTGCTGGGCGTCGATGAAATCGCCGGTCAGCAGCATTTCGAGCGCCGCTTTGCGCGACAGGTTGCGCGACAGCGGCACCGACGGCGTCGCGCAAAAAAGCCCGAGGTTCACGCCCGACACCGCGAAGCGCGCCGTGTCGGCAGCGACGGCCAGGTCACACATGGCGACGAGCTGACAACCGGCCGCCGTCGCGATGCCGTGGACCCGCGCGATCACCGGCTGCGGCAAGCGCTGGATCGTCAGCATCAGCTTCGTGCAGCGCGCGAACAGAGCCTGGTAGTACGCGAGCGACGGCGTGGCCCGCATTTCCTTCAGATCGTGTCCCGCGCAAAACGCGCGACCCGCACCGGCGATTACCACGACCCGCGCGTCGCTTTGCGCGATTGCGGCGAGGTTCGTCTGCAGTTCCGCGAGGAGTGCCTCCGATAACGCGTTGAATGCCTCGGGCCGGTTCAATGTGAGGCGCGCGACGCCACGCACGCCATAGGCATCGTGCGTGAGCTCGACCAGCGCAGCCTGTGCGGATGCCGCGTGAGAGTCAGCCGCGTCAGGAGTTGGCATGTTCGCGTTCATGGTCCACCCTCCGGTTGCCTGCCCTCGATGACGAGGGCAATTTGCATCAGCGACGCTCAGATTTCCGCCAGCGCCCGCACGTGCGCCACGACGCTGCGACCGAGCGCCGACAGGTTGTAACCACCCTCAAGAGTACTGACGATCCGCCCGCGCGCATACCGGTCGGCAATCGCGCGCACCTGTTCGGTGAGCCACGTGTAATCGGATTCGACGAGGCCCATATTGCCGAGATCGTCCTCCCGATGGGCGTCGAAGCCCGCCGAGATGAAGATCATCTCCGGCTTGAACGCGTGCAGGCGCGGCAACCACATCAGGTCCACCGCCTCGCGCACTTCCATGCCTTTCGTGCGTGCCTGCATCGGCACGTTGACCATGTTCGGCGCCTGGTTGTCGGCGCCCGAAAACGGATAGAACGGATGCTGGAAGAAGCTGCACATCAACACGCGCGGGTCGCCCGAAAAAGCCGCTTCGGTGCCGTTGCCGTGATGCACGTCGAAGTCGATGATCGCAACCCGCTGCAGGCCGTGCACCTCGAGCGCATGACGCGCGGCGATCGCCACGTTGTTGAAAAAGCAGAAGCCCATCGCACGGGCCGGCTCCGCGTGATGGCCGGGCGGCCGCACGCTGCAAAATGCGTTGTCGTAACGGCCTTCGATCACGGCGTCGGTGGCGGCCACCGCGGCGCCCGCCGAGCGCAATGCCGCCTGCCACGTGTGCGGATTCATCGACGTGTCCGGATCGATCTCGGCGTAGCCCGTCTCCGGCGCACGGCTGCGGATGTAATCGATGTGCGCCTGCGTGTGCACGCGCAGCAGCGCGGCTTCGTCGGCAAGCGGCGGCGACTCGCGCTCGATCAGCGCGTCGATGCGGCTCGCGATCAGTTGATCCTCGATAGCCTGCAGGCGCGCCGGACACTCAGGATGCCATTGCCCCATCTCATGAAGCAGACAATCGGCGTGGGAATAAAAGGCTGTTGCCATGTTTCTCTTCTGCAACGCAACGCACAGCGTGCGCCGCATGTCTCCGTCCCGGGGTGCGCACACATGGCGCACCCAACACCATCAAGTTACCACACCACGCGCTGCAAACGGTCCGTAGCAATGCTTGCGCACGGTTCTGCCGGAACCGTCGGGTATACTGCCCCGAATACCTCTGTGCCTTTCTTTGCTCCCTTCGCTCCACGCCCCCAGTTCACTATGACCGTCAAGCTTGCTCTGTCCGCACGAAACCGGCTACGCACCAAGTCCGTGGCCGCCGCACTGACCGTCGCATGGTGCGTGTTCGCGGCAGCCGGTCCGGCCAACGCACAGACCGGCACCGCCAGGCAGCCGCTGCAACTGACGCAGGCCCAGCCGCAACAAGTGGTCCCGCAAGGGCAAACTTTTGAAGAAGAGATCATTCCGCAGCGCTATGCGAATAACCCGGATGTCGACGGCTTCATCAACGACATGGTCGCACGCTACGATTTCGATCCGGCCGCGCTGCATGCACTGTTTAGCCGCGTGAGCTACTCGCAGACGGCGATCAAGCTCGTCACGCCGTCGCCCACGCCTTCGATCAAGAACTGGCGCGTCTACCAGTCACGCTTCCTCGACCCGGTTCGCATCAATGCGGGCGTACGTTTCTGGCGTAACAACCAGGCCACGCTGCAGCGCGCGTACGAAGAGTTCGGCGTGCCGCCGGAGGTGATTGTCGGCATCCTCGGTGTGGAGACCATCTACGGCCGCTTCATGGGCAACTTCCGCGTGCTCGATGCACTGACCACGCTCGCCTTCGATTACCCGAACACGCCGAATCGCGCTGACCGCGAACAGACCTTCCGCAAGAATCTGGAAGACTATCTGGTCTGGACGCGCGACTCGCAGATCGACCCGACCAGCGTGCTCGGGTCGTACACCGGCGCGATCGGCATTCCGCAATTCCTGCCGAGCAGCATCCTGCAGTACGCAATCTCGTACGACGGCAACAAGCAGATCGATTTGCGCACGAGTCAGGCAGACGCGATCGGCAGCGTGGCGAACTATCTGAAGCAGAACGGCTGGGAAAATGGCCGGCCGGTGGTGTGGAATATCGCCTCGGACGCCGGCAGCATTGGCATTGCGCAAGCTGCCGCCGACGGACAACCCGAACCGCACTGGCCGCTGCAACAATTACTGCGCGCCGGGATGCTGATGAATCAACCCGGGTTGGATATGGCCTCGGAAGCGGGCACGCCGGTCACGATCGTCGACCTGCCGTCGCCCGGCTTGCCTACCGAATACCTGCTGGGCCTGAAGAACTTCTACGTCATCACGCGCTATAACCGCAGCTTCTTCTACGCGCTGGCGGTGTATCAGCTTGGCCAGAAGGTGAAAGCCCAGATGCAGGCGTCAGGGGATCTGGATAGCAACGGCGCGCCGACGGCCATGCCGCCGGGCGTTGCGCCGGGGTCGATGCCCTCCCCGGCGCCTGGCGTTGCACCGTCACCCGCACAGTTGCTCGCGCCGCCTCAGGTGCCCTCGCCCTCGGCCGCCCCCACTCCCGACTCGGATTGAGCAAAACGCGTTGGGGCAATCCGGACCTTGAAGTTCGGACGCGGACCGCCCCAAAGTGAAAAAGCGCCGGTGATTGCTCACCGGCGCTTTTTTCGTGGTTCCCGCTCTGGCCGTCAGTGCCGGACTCGAACAATCATGCGGGGAACACACCCGTCGACAGATAGCGATCGCCGCGATCACAGACGACAAACACGATCGTCGCGTTCTCGACCTGCCGGGCAATCCGCAGTGCCACTTCGCAGGCGCCGCCGGACGAAATGCCGGCGAAGATCCCTTCAACCGACGCCATGCGGCGCGCCGTGGCTTCCGACGCAGCCTGACTTACGTTCTCGACGCGATCGACCCGGCTGCGGTCGAAAATTTTCGGCAGATACGCTTCCGGCCATTTACGAATGCCCGGAATACGCGAGCCCTCTTCGGGCTGCGCACCGATAATTTCGATGCCCTGATTCTGTTCTTTCAGATATTGCGACACGCCCATGATCGTGCCGGTCGTGCCCATGGAGGATACGAAGTGCGTGATGCGCCCTTCCGTTTCCTTCCAGATTTCCGGACCGGTGGTCTCGTAGTGAGCCACTGGGTTGTCCGGGTTCGCAAACTGGTCGAGGACAATACCCTTGCCTTCACGCTGCATCTGCTCCGCGAGGTCGCGCGCGTATTCCATGCCGCCCGTGACCGGTGTGAGCATGATCTGCGCGCCGTAGGCCGCCATGCTTTGACGGCGCTCCAGCGACAGGTCCTCCGGCATGATCAGCACCATCTTGTAGCCGCGCACAGCGGCCGCCATGGCAAGCGCAATGCCGGTGTTGCCGCTCGTGGCTTCGACCAGCGTATCGCCCGGCTTGATGCGGCCTCGGGCCTCGGCCTTCTTGATCATTGAAAGCGCGGGACGGTCCTTCACCGAACCAGCGGGATTGTTCCCCTCGAGCTTGCCAAGGATCACATTGTTGCGGCTACGGATCTCGTCGTCGGGAAGACGCACGAGCTGAACGAGCGGCGTATTGCCGATCGTATCTTCAATTGTTTTGTAAGCCATATGGGGTGCGGTGCTGTCGATGCGCAAAGTCTGCAAGCCACCGATTCTAAACCACCGCGCGCGAGCCTGCCGCGCGGCCCTGATGGTGACATGGATGCAGCCTCCCCAAAAAACCCGCGGCTGAGAACCGCGGGAGCCAGTCATCTAAATGACAGCTGAAGGAGTGACCTGTTTTGGCAGCCCCGTCCTGATGGACACGCTCGTTGCAGGCGACACGGGGGCGCAGTCGCCCGCGCACCACCCGCATGACGGCTACTTCTTCACCACCACGGCCGCACCGCCTTTCTGCGTGCCGGCTGCGCCCGTTGCCGCAGCAGCGGTCGTGGATCTGGTCTGCGCAGACGCCGCAACCTGCGCGCCAGCAGCAGCGCCAGCCGGACCGACAGCGAGACCTTCCGCCTGCAGGCGCTCGACGGTATGCCCGCCCATGCCCTTGACGCGCCTGCTGAGATCGGTCGGGTCCTTGTAAGGACCGTGCGCGTCACGCTCTTCGAGAATCGCCTTGGCCTTGGCGGGACCAATGCCCTTGATGCCGCGCAGTGCCGACTCATTGGCCGTGTTGACGTCGACCGCCGCGTAGGCGTGACCGAACGCAGCCAGCATGGCCGCGGTAACCAGAATTTTTCGAATCATGTGGAATCTCCCTCGTACTACCGGCCGACGACGATCATCGACCGGGAGATTCCAGTTTAAAGAGGCCTGCGAAGTATTTATAGCTGGCCGAACAGCCAACGCACGTAGCGATCGACGCCTTCCTGCACAGTGAGGAACGGTGCGTCATAACCGGCCGAACGCAGCTTCGTGAGGTCCGCCTGCGTGAAGCATTGATACTTGCCGCGCAGCGCATCGGGAAACGGAATGTACTCGATCAGGCCGCGCTGCACCTGCTCCGCAAGCGAGAGCGGCGGCGCGTTGTCGAGCGCGCGCAGCGTGTTCACCACCGTGCTCGCAATGTCATTGAACGGCTGCGCACGGCCGCTACCCAGATTGAAGATGCCCGACTTTTCCGGATGGTCGAAGAAGTGCAGATTGACCTTTGTTACATCTTCGACGGAGACGAAATCGCGCGTCTGCTCGCCGGCCGCATAGCCGTTGTATTCGCCGAACAGCTTGACCTTGCCTTCCGCACGGAACTGGTTGAAGTTGTGGAACGCGACCGACGCCATGCGGCCCTTGTGGGTTTCGCGCTGACCGTACACGTTGAAGTAGCGGAAGCCGGCAATCTGGCTCCCGGCGGTGGGCAAGACGCGGCGGATCACCTGGTCGAACAGGAACTTCGAATAGCCGTAGACGTTCAGCGGCTGCTCGACTTCGCGCTCTTCGACGAAGCGGCTCGAACCGCCGTACGTCGCCGCCGACGACGCATACAGGAACTGCGCGCCCTGTGCGAGGCACGCGTCGAGCACGCCCCGGCTGTAGCGGAAGTTGTTGTCCATCATGTAGCGGCCGTCGGTTTCCATCGTGTCCGAACAGGCGCCTTCGTGGAATACCGCACGCACCTTGCCGAAGTCGCCGCGCGTAAAGCGTTCGACGAATTCGGTCTTGTCGAGATAATCGTCGATCTCGCAATCGACGAGGTTCTTGAACTTGTCGGCGCGCGTGAGGTTGTCCACGGCGATGATGCGATGTTCACCGCGCTCGTTGAGCGCCTTCACGAGATTGCTGCCGATAAAGCCGGCCGCGCCGGTGACGATGAGGGTCATGGTCGTCCTGCGATAAGGAGGGTCATGTGCTGTCAGCCGCTCGCGCCGCAAGCGGGCGCGAGGCAGCCCGCAGCATCAGGGAAAAAGTTCGTCGTAGTCGACGGTGGCGGTGCCGAGCTTGCCG
Organism: Paraburkholderia sp.; assembly: GCF_036488795.1. Lineage (GTDB taxonomy): Bacteria > Pseudomonadota > Gammaproteobacteria > Burkholderiales > Burkholderiaceae > Paraburkholderia. The sequence goes on along the minus strand of NZ_DASXHA010000027.1, from coordinate 5,664 downwards.
ACCACGATGCCGGCCGCGCGGTTCGCGAGTGCCACGGCATCGACGAGCGACAGGCCCGCGCCGAGCATCACGGCGAGCGTGGCGATCACGGTATCGCCCGCACCCGACACATCATACACTTCGCGTGCGACGGCCGAAGCGTGCAGGATGCCGTCGTCCGAGAAGAGCGTCATGCCTTCTTCGGAGCGCGTCAGCAGCAACGACTTGAATTCGAGTTCGGCGCGCAGCCCGGTCACGCGCGCGATCAGGTCCTCTTCGGACTTCCACTGGCCGACCACTTCGCGCAGTTCCGCGCGGTTCGGCGTGATCAGCGTCGCGCCACGGTAGCGCTCCCAATCGTCGCCCTTCGGATCGACCAGCACCGGCTTGCCCGCGGCGTGCGCCTTCGCGATCATCTGCGTGACGTGCGTGAGGCCGCCCTTTGCATAGTCGGACATCAGGATCACGTCGTGCGTCGCCAGCAGTTCGTCGAAGCGGGCGAGACTCGCCAGCAACACCTCGTGCGTCGGCGTGTTTTCGAAGTCGACGCGCAGCAACTGTTGCTGACGCGACAACACGCGTAGCTTGATCGTGGTCAACAGCGAAGGATCGCGCTCCAGATGGGGCACCACGCCGCTGTCGCCGAGCAGCTGGATGATGCGCTCGCCCGGTTCATCATGGCCCACCACACACAACAGTCCCGATTGCGCGCCGAGCGCGACCGCATTGCGTGCCACGTTCGCCGCGCCGCCCAGGCGGTCTTCCTGCTTCTGCACGTGGACTACCGGCACTGGCGCTTCCGGCGAGATACGGTTGACGTCGCCGAACCAGTAACGGTCGAGCATCACGTCGCCCACCACCAGCACCCGCGACGTAGCGAGCCGCTCGCGCGGCACGACGCTAAGCGCGGGAGCGGCCACAGCTGCTTCGTTCATGATCTCAGGCATCAGTTGAGAGTTCGGAGGGTTGGGCATAAGGACGTCCGATCGCGTGGTAGTCAATGCCCAGTTCGGTCATTGCTTCCGGTTCGTACAGATTGCGGCCGTCGAAAATCAGCGGCGACTTCAGCACCGATTTCAGATGCAGGAAGTCCGGGCTCTTGAACTCCTTCCATTCAGTGACGATCACCAGCGCGTCGGCGCCGGTCAGCGTTTCGTCCTGGGTGCTCGTGAAGTGCAGACGAGCGAGCTGCTCCGGCGCGCCGTGCAGGTCGAGTGCGAACACCCGGCGCGCTTCGGTGACCGCGACCGGATCGTAGGCACGCACGCTCGCGCCGCGCGCCAGCAATTGCGCGATGATGCGGCGGCTCGGCGCTTCGCGCATGTCGTCCGTATTCGGCTTGAATGCGAGGCCCCAGACGGCGAAGGTGTGCCCACTCAGATCCTCGCCCAGCTTGCGCGTGATCTTGCGCACCAGCACTTCCTTCTGCTCGGTATTGACCGCTTCGACCGCTTCGAGGATGCGCAGATTGTGGCCGCTTTCGCTCGCCGTGCGCACCAGCGCCTGCACGTCCTTCGGGAAGCAGGAGCCGCCGTAGCCGCAGCCGGCGTATAAAAAGTGATAGCCGATGCGCGGGTCCGAGCCGATGCCGCGGCGCACGGCTTCAATATCCGCACCGACACGGTCTGCCAGATTCGCCATTTCGTTCATGAACGAAATGCGTGTGGCGAGCATGGCGTTGGCCGCGTACTTGGTGAATTCCGCGGAACGGACGTCCATGTAGAGCGTGCGTTCGTGGTTGCGGTTAAACGGCGCGTACAGGCGTTTCATGAGTTCGCGGGCGCGCTGTCCCGCTTCGTCTTCGTCATGGCCGAGCACGATGCGATCGGGGCGCATGAAGTCGTCGACGGCGGCGCCTTCCTTCAGAAACTCGGGATTCGACACGACCGAGAACCGGTGTTGCTCGCTGTTGCCGAGGCCTCGCCGCGCCAGTTCTTCTTCGACGACCGCGCGCACGCGCTGCGCCGTGCCGACCGGCACCGTCGATTTGTCGACGATCACCTTGAAGCCGTTCGTGGTGCGGCCGATATTGCGGGCCGCTTCGAGCACATACTGCAGGTCGGCCGAACCGTCTTCGTCGGGCGGCGTGCCGACCGCGATGAACTGCACGTCGCCGTGCGCCACGCTGGCGTCGACATCCGTGGAAAACGTGATGCGCCGTGCCGCGCGGGTGCGCTTGATGATTTCCTGCAGACCCGGCTCGTGAATCGGCACGCCGCCGTTGTTGAGAATTTCGATCTTGCGCGGATCGACGTCCAGACAGAAAACGTCGTGGCCGATTTCAGCGAGGCACGCCCCAGTGACAAGGCCGACATACCCCGTGCCGATGATGGTGATTTTCATACGCGTTCCGGTAATGGGTTCCGGTGATGGTTTCCGGTAGTGGATCCGGCGATGATTGCCCTATGCGAACCACATAAGCTGCATGTCAAATACGCGCCCCCTGCGCGCCGGCGGCCGGCGAGGCCGGGGCCGTTACGCAACGGGCGCCGCGGGCTCAGCTCGACGCCGTAATCGGCTCGACCCGGCGTGGTGCATAGGTTTCCCAACCACTGCAACCCGGACACTGCCAGTAGAAAAGTCGTGCCCGGAAACCGCAATTCTGGCACGTATACCGTGGCAGATTTTTGGTGCGCTGCCTGATCAGCGTGCGCATCAGTTCCAGCTCACTGCGCCGCGGCTCTTCCGCGGCAGCCTGCTGTGCTTCCAGCAGCCGCGTCATGCCGGCGAGATTCGGCGATTTCTGCATTTGCGTACGCGCGAGCGCGTGCGCCGCGTCCTGCCCGCGCAACGCGGCGACGTGCTGGTATGCGACATCGAGCAGGTCGTTCGACGGATAGCGGTCGACCCAGCTGGTGAGCAGGTCCGCCCCCTCTTCCGCCCGGCCCAGCGCCTCGTAAGCCTTCATGAGCTTCTCGGCCACGAGCGGCAAATACGAGGAATTCTGCTCCTCCACGCGCAGCCAGTGCCGGATGGCGCCGTCCAGCGTGCCGCCGGCCATGTCCACATCGCCGAACAGGATGGTCGCGCGAACACTGTGCGGATTGGCCTTCAGCGCCAGATCCAGCTGGCGGCGCGCCTCGTCCGGCTTCTTCTGTTGCAGCGCCTCGTGCGCCAGTTCACAGTGAAACTGGGCGATTTCCTTGTCGAGCGATTCCGCGCCCATGGTTTCAAGATGCTTCGCCGTGTCGATTGACTTGTTCCAGTCCTTCTCGATCTCGTAGATGGTCAGCAGCGCGCGCTGCGCGCCCAGCGCGTAATCGCCCACTTCGAGCGAACGGAAGGTTTCCTCGGCGCGGTCGAGCAAGCCGGCCTTCAGAAAGTCCTGGCCCAGTTCATACAGCGCATGATCGCGCTCGTTGACCGGCAGATCGACGCGACTCAGCAAGTTCTGATGGACGCGAATGGCGCGGTCGGTCTCGCCGCGGCGGCGAAACAGATTGCCGAGCGCAAAGTGCAATTCGATGGTTTCCGGATCGAGCTTGACGACTTCGATGAACGCATCAATGGCTTGATCCGGCTGTTCATTGAGCAGGAAATTGAGGCCGCGGAAATACGAACGCGGCAGGTTGGCGCTCTCGGACAGCAGCGTTTTGAGGTCGTAACGCGCGGCCATCCAGCCGAACGCGAAAGCGACGGGTACGATGAGCAGCCACCAGAAGTCTAGATCCATGCGATTGGTCGGGAGTACAGAAACGAAAGCCGCGTGCGGCAAGCGCGCGGCGTGGGAAGGCCTAGATCAGCGGCGGTAGCGGCGGTTGTTCGACCACCACCGGGGTCTCGCGCGCCACGCGCAGCTCGCGCTTCAGCCGGCCGTTTTCGAGCCGAAGGCGAAACACCGCGGGCAGCGCCGACACCAGTCCGGCCAGCAGACCGACCACGAAGAACGCGAGGCCAATCAGGATCAGCGGTGCGGACCACGCATAGCCAGCGAGGAAATTCAGCGTAGCGGTTTGCGTATTGGAGAGCGCGAGCACCAGCAGCAGCACAAACACCAGAACGCGGATCAGCCAGACGATAAATTTCATGTATAGGTCTCTTGACGGCGGTTGCTGGAGTGACGCCGGCCTGATGACGCGCGTCGCGCCACGGTGTTGCCGCGCCGAAGTGACCCGTATTGTAAAGGAAGCCCTCGCGGCTGGGCAGAACCCGCGCGTTTGCTGGAGCTTACGCGCGGTTCACCTCGCGCCTGCCAACCTGCGAGGTCAAAACGGGGGCGAAAAAAAAGCGCCCGGAGGCGCTTCTTCTGGTCTTTTGCCGTCTGGCTTTGGCCGCTGACGCTAGTGGCACCTTGCTGCGACGCAGCGAGGTGCTTACAGATCGTCGTCCGGCTCTTCGTCCTTCAACGGCTCGCCCGCGCGACGATCCACCCGCTCGCGCAACTCCTTGCCGGGCTTGAAGTGCGGTACGTACTTCTCAGGTACCAACACCTTCTCGCCCGATTTCGGGTTGCGCCCGACACGGGAAGGACGACGGTTGAGGCCGAAGCTGCCGAAGCCACGAATTTCGATGCGATGGCCATTGGCAAGTGCCTCCGACATCGCATCAAGCATCGTCTTCACCGCGAAATCCGCATCTTTCAAAACAAGCTGCGGAAATCGCGTGGCCAGCTGGGCGACCAGTTCCGATTTGGTCATACTGCAGCAGACCCCTTAAGGCTTACTGGTTCTGGCCGTCAAGCTTGGCCTTCAGCAGCGCGCCGAGGTTCGTCGTGCCGGTGGCAGCCGAGCTGGAATCCGACGAAGCCAGGCCGCGGATCGCTTCCTGTTGCTCAGCCGAATCCTTGGCCTTGATGGACAGGTTGATACCACGCGACTTGCGATCGATGTTGATGATCATCGCGTTGACCTTGTCGCCTTCCTTCAGCACGTTGCGGGCATCTTCCACGCGGTCCTGGGCGATTTCCGAAGCGCGCAGGTAGCCTTCGACTTCCGCCGACAGCTGAACCACAGCACCCTTCGCATCTACCGTCTTGACCACGCCGTCGACGATCGAACCCTTGTCGTTCATTGCAACGAAGTTGCTGAACGGGTCGCCTTCGAGCTGCTTGATACCCAGCGAAATGCGTTCCTTCTCGACGTCGATGCCGAGAACGATCGCTTCCACTTCGTCGCCCTTCTTGTACTTGCGAACGGCTTCTTCGCCCGTTTCCGACCACGACAGATCCGACAGGTGAACCAGACCGTCGATGCCGCCAGGCAGACCGATGAAGACGCCGAAGTCGGTGATCGACTTGATTGCGCCTTGCAGCTTGTCGCCCTTCTTGAAGTTGCGGCTGAAGTCGTCCCACGGGTTCGGCTTGCATTGCTTCATGCCGAGGCTGATACGGCGGCGGTCTTCGTCGATTTCGAGAACCATGACTTCGACTTCGTCGCCCAGCTGCACAACCTTCGACGGTGCAACGTTCTTGTTCGTCCAGTCCATTTCCGACACGTGAACCAGGCCTTCGATGCCCGATTCCACTTCGACGAATGCGCCGTAGTCGGTGATGTTGGTGACCTTACCGAACAGGCGCGTGCCCGACGGGTAACGGCGGGAAATGCCTTCCCACGGATCGTCGCCCAGTTGCTTGATGCCCAGCGAGACGCGGTTCTTCTCTTGATCGAACTTGAGGATCTTCGCGGTCACTTCCTGGCCAACCGACAGCACTTCGCTCGGGTGACGCACACGACGCCATGCGATGTC
>NZ_DASXHA010000019.1:0-2658 GCF_036488795.1 Paraburkholderia sp. | reverse complement strand
TACCTTGCAACGGAGAGACACGCTATTCCTGTGGTCGAGGAGAGGCGTAATCTGATTGAAGGGTGTCGATGGGACTTTAGAGGGTGACCATCTCTCGCATTGGATTAAAAACAAAAAACCCGCTATGCGGGTTTTTTGTTTGCTGCGAAGTGAGGGCACATCGGCGTGAATGCTTAGTGCCCGAATCCTTAGGATCGCAAATCTTCTGCTGTCGCCTAGTTAGACAGCAGCGACCCCGAACGGAATGCCGTCGCGCCTGCAATGCGCGCGAATTCCAGGCCGGCGGTCGCAAAGCGCGTCAGATGCCGCGCATACATCACACCGGCGACAGTGCTCTTGAGCGTCACGACGCGATCGGTCAGCGGATCGACGATATCGGCAATTTCGTGCCCGACGTCCACCCACGTTCCCGGTTCCGTGCGATACACCAGCACGCCGCTGATCGGCGCGACGATCGGCTCGGTGCCGGCAAGCGGCGTGGCGGCAAATTCGAGCGGCGGCATCAGCGCCGCCGTGCCGTCGATCACCCCGCGATGTGTCAGATATTCAATGATCCCTTGCGCGTCGTGTTCGGCGAATTCATAGGTGACGTCGCGCTGGCTGCGCAGTTCGATCGTCACCGAAACGGAGCCGTTCGGAATAGGGAAGCGCTCGCCATAACGGCCTCGCAGATCCGACCAGCAGAAGCTGTGGATTTCGTCGAACGGATTACCCACCGAATTCAGCGCGAGCAGGGACGCTTTCGCCTCCAGATAGCGCGCGAGCGGCTCAACTTCGGACCACAGGTCAGGATTGGTGTAGAGGTGCATGGCCGCTTCCCAGTCGCAGTGCAGATCGAGCACGACGTCGGCGTCATACGACAGCAGTTGCAGCGCGAGCCGTTGCGATCCGAGCTCGGTTTCAGGCTTTTGCGCTTCGAGTGCTTCACGCATCGCGTTGCGGATCGCCTCGCGGTTCTGGTCGATATCGCCGGTCAGCCGCGCTTCGATCACCGGCTGCACGAGGGCGGCCAGGTCATGGAAGTTGCGGTTGAAGTTCTGCGCCGTGTTGGTTTCGAAACGGCCGCTCAGGTGACCGAGGAAATGCTGGTTCAGGCCGATCGGATTGGCGACCGGCACGATCACGATTTCGCCCTTGATCTTGCCGGCGGCTTCGAGCGCGGCCAGCTTGCGGCGCAGCGCCCACGACACCAGCATGCCGGGCAGTTCGTCGGCGTGCAGCGAGGACTGGATGTAGATCTTCTGCCCGCCGCCGGGACCGTAATGGAAACTCGTCAGGTTGCGCGCGGTGCCGAGTGTCGGGGAAATCAGCGGATGGGTTTGGGTTTGCATGGTGTCTGAAGCGCTCCGGAGCCTGTCGGGTCGCGCTATGTCGTTGATTGCAGTGTGAAAAGTGACTACCTGGATGAATGCTTGAACAGGTTTGCGGCGCCGTTCGCAGGGTGCGCGCGGCGCGGTGCAGCCGTTCGATCTTAGCCGATCTGCCGCCCGAAGGTGGTTTTGTGCCGGATTGCGCAGGGCTTAAGCGTAGCCGCCCAAACGAAACGGGCTCCGCGTGTGGCGGAGCCCGTCTGAAGCTGCTCGAAACGGCGCGGACGAGCCGCGCCAGTCGCAATTAGCTGCCGTACACGTCGAAGTCGAAATACTTCTTCTCGAGCTTCTTGTACGTACCGTCCTTGATCATGTCGGCGATGGCCTTGTCGACCTTCGTCTTCAGATCCGCGTCGTCTTTGCGCATGCCGATGCCTGCACCGTTGCCGAGAACCTTCTCGTCGACGATGTCTTTGCCGGCGAACTCGAAGCCAGCGCCACGCAGCGTCTTCAGGAAGCCGATTTCAGCTTCCACGGCGTCTTGCAGCGACGCATCCAGGCGACCCGACAGCAGGTCGGTGTAGACCTGGTCCTGGTTCTGGTACGACACGACCTTCGCGCCCTTCGGCTCCCAGTAGGTCTTTGCGTACGTTTCCTGGATCGTGCCTTGCTCGACACCAACCGTCTTGCCAGCCATCGATTCCGGCGTCGGCATGATCGACGAACCCTTCTTCGCGACGAGGCGCGTCGGCGTATTGAACAGCTTCGACGAGAAAGCGATCTGTTCAGCGCGTTGCGGCGTCATGGACATGGACGACAGCACGCCGTCGAACTTCTTCGCCTTCAGTGCCGGGATCATGCCGTCGAAGTCGTTTTCCACCCACACGCACTTCGCGTTCAGACGTTTGCAGATTTCATTGCCGAGGTCGATATCGAAACCGACGAGCTTGCCGTCCGGGCCCTTCGATTCGAACGGGGGGTAGCTGGCGTCCACGCCAAAACGGATGGTTGTCCAGTCTTTCGCGTGTGCGCCAATCGAGACGGTGGCAAGCAGAGCAACCGTCAAAGCCGCTAGCAGTTTTTTCACTGTTTAACTCCTCGGTGTAGTTCAAATACGCCCGCGTGCGGTTGTGCCGCTGCGGGACACCCGATGCGACTCGCGATCGGGTTTGGGTTCAAGCCGCTGGCCTGCGCGGCCAGCAGTGCGCGCCAAGCTTACCAGTTCAAAAAAATTGGGTAGCTAGTGAAATACCGGATGGCGCATGAGCGATGCCTTGGCAGTAGAGGTGCCCGGAGGAGAGCATGGTCGCGCGACGATGCGGGCGGCATCGAATGGCCGGCTGTCGGC
>NZ_DASXHA010000003.1:0-22245 GCF_036488795.1 Paraburkholderia sp. | reverse complement strand
AGTTGTTCGATGTCGATGACGCGGAAATCCGCCGTCGGCTTGCCGATCGGCGCGAGCCTCTCAATGCCGAGAATATCCGTGGAAATCGCCTGTAGCAGCGCGAGGCGTTCGTCGTGCGCGATGTTTGTGGTGTTGCTCATTTGGTACCCCCAGTACAGGCGGGGCGTGAAGTCTCACATGAGAGATCACTAATGCCCTATCAACCTTTGACGTGCGTCAGCGTTCAGTTGTAATAATAGTAAGAAAACGCGCATCAAGGCCGTGGCGTGCAGTCGCATATTGAAGCTCTACTCCAATAATCGGATGGCTTCAGCGACGATCCGACACCTAAAAGTGGCAAATTGCGTCAAACCGGCCGGAACAATGAACAACCGGTGATGTGAACGCCACGTCGAGCGCGGGGCGGTCGCCCCGCTCACCCGCGCTCTCTTTCGCACACCGGTGTTACAGCGCCGCCGCTCCTCGGGAACCACCTGAGAGCGATTTCTCCAACGCCGCGACGCCCGCCGGCAAATCGACCGGCACGCCCAGATCCAGCACCGTGCGCCCTAACGCGTGAAGCGTGCGGAACAAGTTGTGTTCGCGGCACTGCTCGCCCATCTGACCAATCCGCACGATCGGCAGGCCGAACGAACCCGAGATTTCCACCTGATGCTGCCGCGAGATATGCCCGCAGATATCCGCTGGGCTCAGGCCGGCCGGCACCTCGATACCGACCACCGAATTCAGCCGGCACTCACGCGGCGTGTACAGCTGCAAACCGAGCGCCGTGACGCCTTCCTGCAGCGCCACCGAACACTTCAGATGCCGCGCGAAACGCTTTTCCAGCGTCTCCGCGCACACGAGGCGCAGCGCCTCGTGCAATGCCAGCACGCCCGACACCGGTGCCGTGTAGTGATAGCCGGCGTTGTGCCAGAAATTTTCCGCGAGCGAAGCATCGAGACACCAGTGCGCGTTCGGCGCGGTGCGGCCCTTCACCCGCTCCCAGGCCGCATCGGAAAACGCAATCAGCGACACGCCCGGAATCGACGACAAGCCCTTCTGCCCACCGGTGATGACGGCGTCGATACCCCATGCGTCCATCTCGAGCGGCATGGTGCTCAGGGTGCACACGGCGTCGACGATCACCAGCGCGCCGGCCGCCTTCGCCAGCGCCGCAATGTCCTTCAGATGATGATTGACCACCGTGTTGGACGTTTCGCCCTGCACGATCGTCACGATCTCCGGGCGCTCGCGCCGAATCGCCTCGGCTACCTGATCGAGGCTCGCCACTGCGCGGTCCGCCACATCCAGCGTGGCGACCTGCGCGCCGACGCGCCGTCCCATTTCGGCCATCCGCTCGCTGAAAAAGCCGTTCTTGATGCTGAGCACGCGCGTGCCTTGCCACGCGAGATTGGAGATGGCCATTTCCATGGCTGCCGAGCCGGGTCCCGCCACGCCCAGCACCCATTTCGAACGCGTCTGGAATACGTAGCGCGCCATCGTCTTGACCTGCCCGATCACCTTCACCATCGTGCCGCCCAGGTGATTGATGACGACCGTGTTGGCCTTGGCGACGGCGGCGGGAATCGGCACGGGGCCGGCGCCCATCATCAGCAGCGGTTCTTCGGGGAGGATGGCGTCGAGCGATTCGACGTCCGGACGAGGTACAGGCGTGGACGTGGTGGTTGGCATGATCGGTACAGTGAGAGTCAGTGTCATTGACGTGCTGAAGGTGCAAGCGGCCTCGCCAACATTGAAGCTGGCGAGGCCGCCTTTTTTGATCATTCCCTGAACCGCGCGATTGTGCAAGTTTTTTGACAACCTCGATCAAACCGTTTGTTTGCTTCGGATGCTGCAGCGACTAGGCTCTGGCGGACAGCGTCTGGAGCCGACCAGCAATAGCGCCGTGTGAAGAGAATTGGAACGCGCGGCCGCAAAGCCGAGAAACTCCTGCGACTCGGAGAGCAGAACCTCGTCCCACATTCCGTCGACATCACAGCAGAGGCAGCGTCTGATGCCGAGCATCGCGCCGTCGATACGCAGATTCACGACGATCTCGTCGATGCAGTCGATCAGCCTCACGGCGCCGCCCATATCGACGATGCACACGACATCGCCAATCCGATGCGTGTCCCACCTGGCTTTAAGGCTGGACATCGCAGCCTCCTTTGGGTACTGGAAAAACACCCGGTTAACGCTTCAATTCGATCAGACTGGTTATCTAATAATCGGCGCAGCGACCGCAAATTTCAATGCAGGCGAAGTCGACGAATTAAGCGAAATTCCGAAATATTGCATTCAATACGACGGTATTAACAATCTGGGCGATTGTTCACAGGGATGCAAGAAATCGCACCGCACCACCCTATCCGACGTGGATACCGGTTTTTAAAATCCCCGCAACCGCGTTTCATCAGGTCAATTTTTCTTCATACGACATTCTTTGTCAAGTATATTTGACACCATATAAATTCGGATCGATTACCTTTATATTTTATATAGCCATTTATTTGCAGTTTTCTTTCATAACAAATACATATTATTTTTATACATCGCGATATTGGCCGTTTCTGTCAACAATCCAAACCATCAGGCCGTCGATTCACCCTAAAATCCAGCGCGCGCCGTGGCAGGAAAAAGCCCGCGCGGCCTGCGAAAGCCGGGCGGGCCCGCGTTACCTCGAAACGTTATTTCACCGCATGTTTATCGAGCTTTTTGCCCGTCGCCGCATTGAAGCGTTCGACATACTCCTCGATCAGCTCGCGCATCGCGCGGCCGATCTGACGGTAATCGGACTCGTTGAGATTCGCCAGTGACACGCGCCCCGACGGGTGCTGCGTGCCGAACCCGCGGCCCGGCAACAGCACCACCCGCGCCTCGCGTGCAAGACGGAACAGCAATTCGGACGGTTCGGTGTTCTTGAACAGCCAATCCACGAACTCGCGTCCGAACATCCGCTCGCCGAGAAATTCGATATCGAGAATCGTGTAGTAGTCGACCTGATTCGGATCGTCATCCTCGAACGAGATGCCGACTTCCTCGTAGAGCGCCTGTTTGCGCTTGCGGATCAGACGCTTCAACGCGTTCTTGTAGGCGTCCGGCGTGTCCATCAGCGAGAACAGGGAGAACAGCACCATTTGCACCTGCTGCGGGGTCGACAGACCCGCCGTGTGATTCAGTGCGACGGTGCGGCTGTCCGCCACCAGACGGTCGATGAACTTGAGCTTGTCCGGCTCAGTCGTGATGGACTCGTAGCGGTGATGCAGTTCCTTCTTCACGTCTTTCGGCAATTCGCCCAGCAGCTTGTCGAGCACATTGTCGCGATGCGTGGCGATGGCCCCGAGGCGCCAGCCGGTCGCACCGAAATACTTCGAGTACGAGTACACGAGGATGGTGTTGCGCGGCGCCAGGGCGAACAGCGAAACGAAGTCGTCCGCGAAGGTGCCGTACACATCGTCCGTCAGCAGGATCAGATCGGGGCGTTCCTTGACGATCTCGGCAATGTATTCGAGGCTCTCGTCGTTGATCTTCACTGAAGGCGGATTGCTCGGATTGACGAGAAAGAAGGCTTTCACCTTCGGGTCACGCAGCTTGTCGAGTTCCTTCTTCGAATACTGCCAGTTGTTTTCCACGCTGGCTTCGAGATTCACCACGTTGAGCTGGTAATCGTTCAGGCGCGGAATCTCGATGTACGGCGTGAAGATGGGCATGCCGAGCGCGATCGTATCGCCGGCCTTGATCAGGCGGTTTTCGCGCATCGTGTTGAAGATGTACGTCATGGCCGCGGTGCCGCCTTCCACCGCGAAAATGTCGAACTCGCCAACGAAGGGATGCTTGCCGATCATCTCGCGCCGCAGATACTGCCCGACGATGATCTCCGAGAGCTTCAGCATGCGGTCCGGCACGGGATAGTTCGAAGCCAGAATGCCTTCGCACACTTCATACAGGAAGTCGCCTGCCGAAAGTCCGAGTTGATCGCGCACATACGACACCGCGCCGCGTAGAAAGTCGATACCTGGTACCCCTTTGTTTTCGCGCAGGAACAGGTCGAAACGCTCGGTCAGCCCTTCGCGGCGTGGAAAGCCACCCACGCCTTCCGGCATGAATGCAAACGAACGCTCCGATTCGCGCATCGCAAACAGGCCGAGCTGCCAGAACCCGTGACGTGGAATAATCGCGAGGAAGTTCGGGTTGCCGCGGCCGGCGTTGAGCATCGCCACGTTCGCCGGGCGCTCTACCGCGCTGCCGCCTGCCGCCTTGATCAGTTCATCCTTCAGTTCGAACGGGCTGAGTGCTGCGAGCTTCGCCCGCTCGTTGTCGCTTTTGCCTTTTGCCATGATGCGTTCTCCAGTGCGAGGGTGAAATGCGCCGGCGTGAGGCGCACCGTGCGGCGGCGCCGGCGTGAAGGAATGCAGTGACGCGAACTGCGTGCCGCGCTAGACGAGCCCCACGACGAGTGGGCCCAGCAACGTCAGCGCCACGTTTGCAATTGCATAGGTGATGGCGAACGGCACGGTGGGCACCGCGCTTTCCGCCTTGTCGAGCACGCCGCCAAAAGCCGGATTCGCACTGCGCGAACCGGACAGCGCGCCGGCCAGCAGCGCCGCATTCTTGTAGCCGAGCACGTAGCGACCGAACAGCATGGTCAGCAGCAACGGGAACAAGGTGACGAACACGCCGAGCAGAAAGATCGTTATACCCAGCTGTTTGATCGTAACCACCGCCTGCAGCCCGGAATTCAGACCCACCACCGCGACGAAGGCGGCCAGCCCGAAATCCTGCAGCAAGCGCGAGGCGGCGGGCGGCATGACGCCGTACATCGGATGCTTGCCGCGCATCCAGCCGAACAGCAAGCCGGCGAGCAGACAGCCGCCGCCCGAGCCGAGCGTGAGCGGAATACCCGCGACGTTGACCACGATCAGACCGATCAGCAGACCGAGCACCAGACCGACGCCCATGTAGATGAAGTCGGTCTTGTTGGTGTACGGCAATTCGTAGCCGGCGGCATCGACTGCGCGCCTCGTGTCTTTCGGCGAGCCGTAGAACGTGATCACGTCGCCGTGCTCGAGCTTCGTTTCCGGCAGGATGGGCAGCGGCTGGCCGGCCCGCGTCGCGCCTTCGATAAAGACGCCATGGCGCAAATCACGATCCACGTTGGCACGCACCTCGGCGATCGTCGTGTGGTTCATGCCTTTGCGCGTGAAGACGCCCTGGCGGGTCTGCATCACGACGCTGACGTCGCCGGTCTCCGCAAGCTCGTCGCCAATCACGCTCCACAGGCCCACCACGCCCTCGCGACGGCCGACCACCAGCACCACGTCCTCTTTTTCCAGCACGAGATCAGGCGTTGGATCGAGCGCCTTGCCGTTACGCCGGATGCGTTCGATGGTGACGAGATCGTTCTGACTCAGTTCGATCTCCGAAACTTTTCGCCCCGCACCGGTCTGCACGCGGTACGCCCGGCCCACCATGTCCGGCAGCGCGGAGAGTTGCCCCGCGGCACGGGTGGGCGCGCTGCCCGCCAGATCGCGCTCCGCTTCGAGCGCCGCCGAGCGCAAGTCCTGCCCCATGAACTTCGGCAGGATATTCACGCAGACGATGATCGCCCCGAGCGAGCCGAACACGTAAGTCACGGCATACGCAATGGCGACGTCGGACTGCATCGACTTGATCTGATCGGCTGGCAAGTCGAGACGCGCAATCGCATCGCCCGCCGTGCCGATGATGGCCGACTGCGTCAGCGCGCCGCCCGCGAGCCCCGCGGCGAGCCCCTTGTTGAGATGAAACAGCTTGGCGCAGATCAGCACCGTGATCAGCGCCGACGCCGCGAGGAAGATCGCCATCGCAATCTCACGCAGCGTCTTGCGGCTCAGTGAATTGAAAAAGCCCGGACCCGAGTCGTAGCCCACCGCATAGATGAATACGGCAAACATGACTGACTTCACGCCGTTGTCGATCGTGACGCCGAACTGGCTGATCACCACCGCCGCGAGCAACGATCCACCCACGCCGCCCAACTGGAATTTGCCGAAGTTGATCTGGCCGATGTAGTAACCCACCGCCAGGGAGAGAAATAGCGCGATTTCAGGTGACTTATGAAAGATGTTGTGTATCCAGTCCATCGTGCCCTCGCTATGAATGGTGGCCCACTAACTTCGTGTAATTGCCGGCGGAGGTCGTGGCATCGCCGCCCGCGGCCCTGACTGCGCTAACTCGTACGGCCGGCGCGGCAACCGGATGCCGCGCGGCGCGTGTGCGGTTCATCCGAACTTGCCGGCCAGCCCGACGACCACGGGCCCCATCAACGGCAGCAGGATGTTGGAAAGTGCGTAGGTGATCGTGTAGCCGATCACCGGCGTCGAATTACCCGTGACGCCGACCAGCGCGCTGATGGCGGGCGTGCTGCACTGCTGCCCGGCGATCGCGCCGAGCAGCATCGGCGCCTCCAGTTTGAGGAACGCGCGGCCGATCCACAGCGACAGCATCCCAGGCACCAGCACCATCAGGATGCCGACGAACGGCAACGCAATGCCGTACTCCCGGACCAGCTTGATGGCGTCGGGCCCAGCCGAGAGCCCGACTGCCGCGATGAAGGTGGCCAGTCCGAAGTCCTTCAGGATCTGCGCTGCTGCGGACGGCAGCGAGCCGATCAGCGGATAGCGCGAGCGGATCCAGCCGAACAGCAGTCCGGACAACAGACAACCCCCACCCGTACCCAGCGCAACCGAGACGCCGCCGATCTTGCCGCCCAGATGCCCGATCGCCATCCCGACCAGCACGCCCAAGCCGAGATAGACGAAGTCGGTCTTCTGCGTGGCGGGCAGCACGTAACCGAGCAGGCGCGCGCCGCGCGCCACGTCCGCTTTCGCGCCCACCAGGGTCAGGACGTCGCCGCGGTTCAGCTCGGTGCCGGGCAACGCGGGTACCGTCGTCTCCAGACGTGTGACCGCGGCGATGTAGACGCCGTGCCCCTCTTCGGGCGTGGCCCGTTCGCGGAGCTGCCTGACCGTCAGGCCATGTGCCTCGCGGCGCGTCAGCACGACGTCCACTCGTTCGGCGATCAGGGCATCGAAACGTCGATCGGCCACTTCCGTGCCGATTGCCGGCGCGGCCGCGACGAGCGCCTCGCGTCGTCCGGCGACCAGCGCGATGTCGCCCGCGGCCAGCATCAGATGTGCCTCGAGCGGCAGCGTTACGCCGTCGCGTTCGACCTGCTCGACCGTCAGATTGCAGTTGAAGCGCTGTTCGAGCGCCGCGAGCGTGACCCCGGCAGCCTGCGCCACACGGAATACGCGGCTCACCAGCGCGGGCGCGCCGAGGCGCTGACCTTCATCGAGCGCGCCGTCGCCACCGAGCTTGTGCCACACGCGTTCGGCTTCCTCGCGCAGATTGACACGCAGCAGCAATGGCGCGAACTGGCTGGTGAACAGCACGATGGTGATCAGCCCGAACAGGTAGCTGACGCTGTAGGCCGTGACGATGTTGGCCTGCAAGCGGGTCGTTTCGGCATCCGCGAAACCCAGCTTGCCAATCGCTTCCGAAGCCGTCCCGATGACGGCCGATTCGGTCGCGGCGCCCGCCAGCAATCCCGCCGCCGTGCCCACGTCGAGCCGCAGCACGACCACCGCGATCATCACCAGCACCAGCACGGCGACGATTTCGACGACCGACAGCAAGCCATAGCGCCAACCCCGTCCGACATTGGCGAAGAACTGCGGACCACCCGTAAAGCCCAGCGCAAAGATGAAAAGTGCAAAGGCAATGTTTTTCAGATCCGGCGCCAGCCGTGCGCCGCTTTGCCCCAACAGCAATGCGACGATCAAGGTGCCGCACACGCCGCCGAGCTGAATCGGGCCGATCTTGAATGAACCAATGAAATATCCAAGCGCGAGGCTCGCAAACAGCGCGATCTCCGGTTGCGACCTGAGCAATTCGCTGATCATGTTGTAGTTCACCGCTATACAGTAGATTCGAAAAATATAAGGAAAAACGACCTTGAAATTTCTATAAATCTATTCTCTGCATTTACCACAAAGGCGCAAGCGGAACCTGCCGGATTGCGATCGGCCTGTTTCAGTCGGAATTTATTGCACCGTGATGACACGCCGGGCACCCGGCTCCAGATGCATTATTGCGACGGCCCGGTGAAAGAGCGACCGGCTGTTGATCTGCGCTGAATTGTAGAAACGCATCGCTTCCTCGGAGAAGTTGTCCAACAACCACGAAAAGGCATTATTCAAACAGACGGTCAGTGCTCGTTATTAATCTAATTAGGCAGATTCGGTCAATGATGATTACTGAACTAGACAACTTGTAAATTCTTCGCACGCCGAGAAAATTTGCCGGCCACCATCAATAGATATTGTAATAGCGAGTAAGAGTCAATATTATTTTCAAACAGAGGGAACACTCCACAGGCTTTCACGATTCCCCATTTGACCGGAACGCCGCTGGAACACATAGCCGGCGCGACTTTCCCGAACTGAGAGGCGAATAGCAATGAACCAGATTCATGCAATGCGCGTTTTCGTGAGAGTGGCCGAAGCAGAGAGCTTTCGCCGCGCCGCCAAGCAACTCGCCGTGTCGAATGCGCTCGTCACGCGGTCCATTGCCACACTCGAAGCCCATCTGAAGACTCGTCTGATCAACCGTACCACCCGCAATCTGGCCTTGACCGAAGCCGGTGCGCGCTATCTGGAAGGCTGCCGCGGTCTGCTCGAAGAACTCGATCGCCTCGAAAATGCCCTTGCCAATACCCACACCGAACCTGGCGGCACATTGCGCCTCGTCGCCTCCGGCGCGCTCTCGCTACTGTCGCTCACGCCCTTGCTCGATAGCTTCCGGCGGCTTTATCCGAAGGTCAAAGTACGTCTGACCATCAGCGAAGAGCGGGTGGACCTGCTGGAGGACGGTTATGACGTCGGCATCGTCACTGGCTTCACAGCTGCGGAGCACGAACTGGTGGAACGGTCTATCGGCACGCATTCGCTGGTGGTGTGCGCCGCGCCCGGCTACCTCGCCGAGCATGACGAGCCGCGCACGCCCGAGCATCTCGCGCTGCATGCGGTCATCGCATTGCCGAGCGAACAACGCAGCGCGGCATGGCATTTCACCGGACCGGAACGTCGTGCGCATGAAGTCGTTCTGCAGCCCGTCTACACCGTCAACAGCACGCCGATGGTGCGGCTCGGCGCGCTCGCCGGCATGGGCATCGCCATCCTGCCGTGGCAGATGGTCGCCGACGATCTGGCGACCGGTGCCCTGAAGCGCCTGATGGCCGATCATAGGGTGGACGACCCGGATCTCAGGATATCGATCATCTACCCGAACCGTCAGTTCCTGCCCGCCAAAACCCGTTCGTTCGTCGACCATACGCTCAAGCATTTCGGCCTCGGCGCAGCCGCGGCCGCTGATGCACCGGACCTCCCGGTGAGCTCCGCGGCCATCGCGGCGGCGGCGCGCATCGAAGAGCGGCTGACCAGCTTGCGGGTGCTTTCGGAGCGCTAAACTATGGGTTCGCCGTTTCCGGAGAAGCCCATGCGCATGATCCTGTTCAGCAGCCGCCAATACGATAGCGATACGTTCGACGAAGCGAATGCGACGTATCGCTACGACCTGCACTTTCAGGAATCGCACCTCGATGCCGAAACTGCGGTCCTCGCGCATGGCTATGAAGTGGTCTGTCCGTTCGTCAACGACAGCGCCGATGCAAGCGTGCTCGCGCGGCTGCACGAAGGCGGCACGAGGCTGATCGCGCTACGCTCGGCGGGTTTCAATCATGTGGATCTGGCTGCGGCTCAAGCGCTCGGCATCACGGTCGTGCGCGTGCCGGCGTACTCGCCGCATGCCGTCGCCGAACATGCAGTCGGGCTGATCCTCGCGCTGAACCGGCGTCTGCCGCGCGCGGCGGCACGCACGCGTGAAGGCGACTTCTCGCTCAATGGCCTGCTCGGTTTCGACCTGCACGGCAAGACGGTCGGCGTGGTCGGCACGGGCATGATCGGCCGGGTGTTCGGCCGCATAATGGCGGGCTTCGGCATGCAGGTCCTTGCGTACGACCCGGGCACGCCGGCCGACGACCTGCTCGCGCTCGGCGCGCGCTATGTGCCGCTGGATACGCTGCTTGCCGAGGCGGACGTCATCAGTCTGCACTGTCCGCTGCTGCCGGCCACCTATCATCTGATCAATGATGCGGCACTCGCGAAGATGAAGCGCGGCGCGATGCTGATCAACACCGGGCGCGGCGGACTCGTCGAAAGCAATGCGCTGGTCGGTGCGTTGAAGAGCGGCCACCTGGGCAATCTGGGACTCGACGTCTACGAAGAAGAAGGCGGTCTGTTCTTCGAAGATCACTCGAACCGGCCGCTGCAGGACGACGTGCTCGCGCGGCTTCTGATGTTTCCGAACGTGATCGTGACCGCCCACCAGGCGTTTTTCACGCGTGAGGCGATGAACGAAATCGCGCAGACGACACTCGGCAACGTGGCGGCCTGGCACGACGGCACGCCACGCAATGTGGTGCTGGCACGAAGCTGAGCCTGGTCTGCTAGCGCGCCGGGTTTTCCTTGGTCGCGCGAATCGCGGTGCGGGCGTCGTCCGCCGCGCCGCACACTTCGCGCAGCAACGCCGCCTCCCGCTCATGCACTTCGACCGGAAACCAGCGCGCGCCGGCATCGGCCAGGTAGCGCGCGCGATGCTGGCCATTGCGGAATGCCACCACCCCTTCACGTTCGAGACCCAGCCATCCGAGCAGGCCCGGCGCGCGGCGCGTCGATACCGTGACATACGGCATCTGCGGAACGCGCGGGTTCTCCGGATCGAGGAACTCGCGGATGCCGCGTACTTTGCCCGAGTGCCACTCGTTGACAGGTTTCAGAACATAGTCGGTGTTATCGCGATCGGCGCAACACAGGAGCCTGCGGGCATCGACGAGCACGACCTGATGTCGCGTACCGTCGGCAACGAACACGCGCTTTAGCCGCACGTGATCGTACCAGGGGTGTTCAGGCAGCGGAACGATCCATACGGGTTCCGCGCTGGACGGATCGGGGCTCGACGGGGGCGATGACATGGACAAGGACAAGTGCAAACTCGTTGAGCCGGAGCACACGCTCCGACACGTTAAAAAGATCGCTTACGCTACGGTTCGCACGTGAAAAATATATGACATCTTCACGCATTAACCGGACCGCATAGAACCGCGGATCCAGCAACGCCGTCGACGCTTCCGGACGGCCACGGAGACAGCCATGACTACGGACAACCTCGCGGAAAACCTGAACGAAAGTTTCGGTGATCACGTCAGGATCGAAGCGCGCCATGCGGTTGCCACCATCGTGCTGGACCGGCCGGCTTGCCGCAACGCTGTGGACCGGCCGACCGCCGATGCGCTCAGCGCCGCCTTCGCACGCTTCGAAGCCGAACCCGCGTGGCGCGCCGCAGTGCTGTTCGGCGCAGGCGGCACGTTCTGCGCGGGCGCCGACCTGAGCGCGCTCGCCGACGATACCCGCCGCAACGAACTGCACGCCGACGGTGGCGGCCCGGGACCGATGGGCCCCACGCGTATGCCGTTCACCAAACCCGTGATTGCCGCTATTGCAGGATACGCCGTCGCGGGTGGTCTGGAACTGGCGGCGATGTGCGATCTGCGGGTGCTCGAAGAAGATGCCGTGCTGGGTGTGTTCTGCCGGCGCGTGGGCATTCCGCTAATTGACGGCGGTACCATCCGCCTGCCGCGGCTGATCGGACTCTCACGCGCGCTGGACCTGATCCTGACCGGGCGCGCCCTCGACGCGCGCGAAGCCCTCACTTTCGGTCTTGCGAACCGCGTGGTGCCCACCGGCACGGCGCGCGCGGCAGCCGAGCAACTGGCGGCGGAACTGGCCGCGTTTCCACAAGGCGCGCTGCTGGCGGATCGTCGCTCGGCCTTCGAAAATAGTCCGCTCGCCGATCAGCAGGAAGCCTTGCGGCGTGAAGGCGCCGGTGGATATGAAGTCGTGTTCAGCGAAGGCATGGCGGGCGCGTCGCGATTTGCCGCCGGGGCAGGCCGCCATGGCGCCGAATTTTCTGCCCGCCGGTCGGCAGGAAAAGCCTGAATCGTCACGCCGATGTTCCGGCTCACTCCGTCAGCTCCGGTGTTCATTTAAGCCTTGAATTCAGGGCCGATTCATGCGCATCGGTTACGCACGCACCGCTCGATTCTGCAAAAAACAACACTTCGCTGACACCCCACCTGCGCAGATTTGTCTTAGGTAGAATCCCCTACTGCCTTACCCTGGCGGCGCCCGCGTTTTGCTTCGAAACGTGCGCCGGCTACGCGCATCGCGCGAATTCGTCTGACCTCCCCATCATGCCTTTGCCCCTGCTTGCCCTCGCCGTTGCCGCGTTTGGAATCGGTACCACCGAGTTCGTCATCATGGGGCTGCTGCCCGACGTCGCGCGCGACCTCGCCGTATCGATCCCGGCGGCCGGCATGCTGGTCTCGGCGTATGCACTCGGCGTGACGATCGGCGCGCCGATCGTCGCCATCGCGGTCGCCAACATGCCACGCAAGAAGGCACTGATGAGCCTGATCGGCGTGTTCATCGTCGGCAATCTGCTGTGCGCCGTGGCGCCCGGCTACGCGGTGCTGATGGGCGCGCGCATCGTCACGGCGTTTTGTCACGGCGCCTTCTTCGGCATCGGCTCGGTGGTGGCGGCCGGACTCGTCGCGCCAAACCGGCGCGCGCAGGCCATCGCGTTGATGTTCACCGGCCTCACGCTTGCCAATGTGCTGGGCGTGCCGCTCGGCACCGCGCTCGGCCAGGCGGTCGGCTGGCGCGCCACGTTCTGGGCGGTGACCGGCATCGGCATTCTGGCTGCGGCGGCGCTGGCCGTCTTTCTGCCCGCGAAGATCGACATGCAAAAGGCCAGCCTCGTGCGCGAGTTCGGTGTGCTGAAGAATCCGCAGGTGCTGATGGTGCTCGGCATCAGCGTGCTCGCTTCGGCTAGCCTCTTTTCCACCTTCACCTACATCACGCCGATTCTCGAAGACGTCACCGGCTTCACGCCGCACGCGGTCACGCTGGTGCTGCTGCTGTTCGGCCTCGGTCTCACGGTGGGCAGCACGCTCGGCGGCAAGCTGGCTGACTGGCGCCTGATGCCGTCGCTGGTGGCATTCCTGCTGGCCATCGTCGTGGTCCTGACGGTCTTCGCCGGCACCATGCATTCCGCCGTGCCCGCGATGATCACCATCTTCGCGTGGGGCGTGCTCGCGTTTGCAATCGTGCCGCCGCTGCAGATGCTCATCGTCGATCGCGCGAGCCACGCACCGAACCTTGCGTCGACGCTCAATCAGGGCGCCTTCAACCTGGGCAACGCGACGGGCGCGTGGCTTGGCGGCATGGCCATCGGCGCGGGTGCGCCGCTCACCACGCTGCCGTGGGTCGGGGTGGCCGCCGCTCTCGGCGCGCTCGGTTTGACGCTGTGGTCTGCATCGCTGGAGCGCCGCACCCAGCGCATGGCAGTGGCCGGCTAACCGGCTGGCGCGCGCCGAGCAGCGCGGCGTGTACCGCGTCGCGTAGCACGGCCAGCCTGCCGAGACGCGTCGCGCGCGGCCTGAAGACGCTCGCGGCGCCTAGCGTTGCTGCGGGTTGAAATGCTTCTTCAGACCTTGCCAGCACTCGTAGTAATGCGCCTGCAATTGCGCTGTTTCGAGCGCAAAACGCGTCGGCTTGATCAACGTACGCGTTTCGAACATGAAGGCCAGGGTGTCGCTGACTTTCCTCGGCGTCGAGGTATCGCTCTTGGATGCTTTTTCGAAAGTGTCCGCATCCGGACCGTGGCCCGACATGCAGTTGTGCAGGCTCGCCCCGCCTGGCACAAAGCCCTCGGCCTTCGCGTCATACACGCCGTGCACGAGACCCATGAATTCGCTCGCCACATTGCGATGAAACCAGGGCGGCCGGAAAGTATCTTCAGCGGCAAGCCAGCGCGGCGGAAAAATCACGAAGTCGAGCGAATCGACGCCGGGCGTGTCGCTTTGCGACTGCAGCACGAGGAAGATGGACGGATCCGGATGATCGAAACTGATCGAACCGATGGTGTTGAAGCGGCGCAGGTCGTACTTGTACGGTGCGTAATTGCCGTGCCACGCGACAACGTCAAGCGGCGAATGGCCCATCTCCGCGCGCCACAGATTGCCGTTCATCTTCGCGACCAGTTCGAACGCGCCCTCGCGGTCTTCGTATGCGGCGTGCGGCGTCAGAAAGTCGCGCGGATTCGCGAGGCCGTTTGAGCCGATCGGCCCGAGATCCGGCAGGCGCAACAAGGCACCGAAGTTCTCGCAGAGGTAGCCGCGCGCCGTACCGTCGGGCAAGGTCACGGCGAAGCGAACGCCGCGTGGAATCACGGCAATCTCGAACGGTTCCACCTCGAGGCGCCCAAGTTCGGTCGCGATGTGCAGGCGCCCTTCCTGCGGCACGATCAGCAGTTCACCATCGGCGCTGTAGAAAAAGCGCTCCTCCATCGAGCGGTTCGCCGCATACAGATGGATTGCGCAACCTTGCATTGCCTCGGCCGAACCGTTACCGGCCATCGTCACCCAGCCGTCGATGAAATCGGTCGGCTCGGCGGGCATCGGCAATGCGTCCCAGCGCAACTGGTTGGGCGGCGTCGGCGGCACGTCATGAAAGTTCGCCACCAGCCGATGCGGCGGCACAGCCGTGAACGGTCGATGCATCGCCGCCGGGCGGATCCGGTACAGCCATGAACGGCGATTGTGGCCGCGCGGCGCAGTAAAGGCCGTGCCCGACAACTGTTCCGTGTACAGGCCGTACGGCGCACGCTGCGGCGAATTACGTCCTTGCGGCAGGGCGCCCGGCAGCGCTTCGGTGGCGAATTCGTTGGCGAACCCGGACTGGTAGCCCGGTTCGATCTCTTGCCGCGCACGGTTGTCCGCGTGGGTACTTGCGGAACTACGTGTGATGTCCATCCAGATACTCCGTGGTAAGGCCGGGCAGTAGACCGGCACGGCGGCCGCGTGGAACGGCGCGCCGTTCGACGCCTCGCGACACGCATGACGAAGAGCGCGCCCAGGACTTCTCCACCCTAGGCTGTCGTTGATTTACGAATCGTAAAACGAATTACGAATAGTGAAATCAACGTTAACCCTGCGTCATCGGTACGAACCCCGATATGGTTATCAGCATTTTGTTCATGTCGCGGCGGTGCGGACTGCTACCATCGTTGAATGCGGCGAGGGCCGCGCTTTGATACGAAAGACCTGCCACCCCCTTCATTCATGATCCCCCTGACCGTTCCTCAACTCGTCGCCCGTGCCGCCGAACATCCGTTTCTCGGCGAGCATCTGGCGTTGGGCGAAGGCCTTTATCACGACGCCGCGCTCGCGCATTTCGACGGCCTGACACTGGCAAGCGCCTACGAGCCGATCTTCGATATCAGCGTGCATGCGCTTGCCCAGTCGTTGTCGTCGGCGCCGGAAAGCGTGGATCGTTTCGGTGATGAGCTGGGCTTTCAGGCGGTGACCTTGCGTCTCGACGGCGAGCCGTTCGATCCGTTCGACCGCATCGAGGACGACCCGGAACTGGTTGCACTCGACCGCATGTCGCGCGCGCTGCACGCGATCAACTTCTTCGGCACGCAACGTCATGGACTGCTGTTTCTGCGGGTTCATGAGCGCTTGCTAAAGAGCGTGAAGTACGACCACGGGCGGCACTTCTCGACCGTGCTCGTGTCGTTCGGACTCAATCCGTCGCGTATCGTGATCGAACTGCCGGCGGCGGCGGTCGCGCATCGCACGTTCCTGGGTTATCTGACCAAGAGCTATCAGCGGTACGGGTTCAAGGTCGCCGGCAATCTGCCGAACGCGGGACAGATCCTGTCGGTTTCGGACATGGCGCGGCTCGATTTCATCAAGATGGATGCGGCACTCGCGTTGCGCGACGGCATGGTGAAGCCGCTGGTGGGCTATGCCAACCGGCTGAGGATTCCGTTGATCTTCAACCGGGTAGCGAGCGAGGCGCAGTTCGACCTGCTCCAGCAGTACGACGTGCGCTTCGTGCAGGGACCGCTGTTCGCTGTGCATAGTCATGACGGGGCGGTTTGAGGGTTGGCTTTAACGGCCGGGTTTGATGCCCGCCCCGCGCTAGCCCGTATCGCCCAGGCGCCGGGCGAGCGCCTTCAGACGCGGCGCGACGTTCTCGCGAAACACGTTTTCATCCATTGACGAGGCCGGCCCGCTGCAACTCAGCACCAGCCAGCGCCCATCGCGCGGCTCGCGAAACGGCACCGCGACCGCGTTCACGTCGTCGTGCCAGTCCCTGAACGAGTAGCAACAGCCTTCCCGCGCGAACGCTTCAATTTCCTTCACCGCGTCGGCGACGAGCGCCGCGCCCTGCTTGCCCGCCGCCTTTTTCAGTTCAGCCAGTAACGGGGCCCGCACATCGGACGGCTGCACGGCCAGATACGCGCGGCCCATTGAACTGGTGAGCATCGAGAGCTTCGATCCCGACGCGAGCCCGAGCGTCAGCGCGGTCTCGCTGCGAATCGTCTCCATGTAGATCATGTCGAGCCCGTCGCGGCATCCCAGCGAGACCGCCGCGCCCACCTCACGCGCGAACGTGCGCATATGCGGCCGGGCCAGTTCCAGGGTGTCCGTGCCCGACAGCAGGGCGAAGCCCAGTGACAGCACCCCGGCGTCGAGCGCATATTTGCCGGGCGTCTCATCAAAACGCAGGTAGCCGAGCACCGTCAGCGTGTATGCGAGACGGTTGACCGTCGCCTTCGGCAACCCCGTGCGCTCGACGAAATCCCGGTTGCCGAGCAGCGTCTCGCCGGGCCGGAACGCCCGCAACAGGTCAAGGCCGCGGGCGAGCGCGACGACGAATTTGCGCTCGTCGAGCGGCTCAGGCGGGGTGGATGCAGGCGTCATCGGGTGATACACTCGGGTGTCATTTGCAAAACATTGTTTCGCACAGCGGAACCAAAGTCAAGCAGACGCAAGCAGCGTCATTTATTGCAGCACGTCATACGAGATTCGATTCAGGAGATACGCACCATGGCCGACGCCGCGCAGTTTCACTGGGAAGACCCGCTGTTGCTGGATCACCAGCTCACCGAAGAAGAACGCATGGTGCGCGACGCCGCCGCGGCCTACGCGCAGGACAAGCTCCAGCCGCGCGTGCTCGAAGCGTTCCGCCATGAAAAGACCGACATCGAAATCTTCCGCGAAATGGGCGAGCTCGGTCTGCTCGGGCCGACCATTCCCGAAGAATACGGCGGCCCGGGTCTCAACTATGTGAGCTATGGCCTGATCGCGCGGGAAGTGGAACGCGTCGACTCGGGCTACCGCTCGATGATGTCCGTGCAGTCGTCGCTGGTGATGGTGCCGATCTACGAATTCGGCTCAGACGCACAAAAATCGAAGTACCTGCCGAAGCTCGCCACCGGCGAGTGGATCGGCTGCTTCGGCCTGACCGAACCGAATCACGGCTCCGATCCGGGCAGCATGGTTACGCGGGCCAAGCAGGTCGACGGCGGCTTCTCGCTGTCGGGTGCGAAGATGTGGATCACCAATTCGCCGATCGCCGACGTGTTCGTCGTGTGGGCCAAGCTCGAGGAAAACGGCAAGGACGCGATTCGCGGCTTTATCCTCGAAAAGGGCTGGAAAGGCCTGTCCGCGCCCACCATTCATAGCAAGGTGGGCTTGCGCGCGTCCATCACCGGCGAGGTCGTGATGGACGAAGTGTTCGTACCGCAAGAGAACATGCTGCCGAAGGTGAGCGGCCTCAAAGGCCCGTTCACCTGCCTGAATTCGGCGCGCTATGGCATTTCATGGGGCGCGCTCGGCGCAGCGGAAGCCTGCTGGGGTACCGCGCGCCAGTACGTGCTGGACCGCAAGCAGTTTGGCCGGCCGCTCGCCGCCAACCAGTTGATCCAGAAAAAGCTCGCCGACATGCAGACCGAAATCACGCTCGGGCTGCAGGGCGTGCTGCGCCTTGGCCGGATGAAGGACGAGGGCACCGCCGCCGTAGAGATCACCTCCATCATGAAACGCAACTCATGCGGCAAGGCGCTGGATATCGCGCGGCTTGCACGCGACATGCTCGGCGGCAACGGCATCTCCGACGAATTCGGTATTGCGCGGCATCTGGTGAATCTGGAAGTCGTCAATACGTACGAAGGCACCCACGACATTCACGCGCTGATTCTTGGACGCGCGCAAACGGGGATTCAGGCGTTTTTCTGAGTGTGGTTCTGCGTGCTGTTCTGCGTGCTGTTCTGAGAGCGAAGATGAGAAACCCCGCCGTCCGGGCAGGAGCGGCGGGGTTCGTAGCGGGCAAGTTCAGCGCAAACCCAAGGCCAACCCGATGAGGTTGGCCTTTTCTTTTACGCCGGCCTGACAGTGCTGCTTTCGCCTACTTGTTCGGCTGCGGGGTCATGCGCAGATACGGACGCAAAGCCTTGTAGCCCTTGGGGAATTTCTGCCTGATCAACTCTTCGTCCTTCAGGGACGGCACGATGACCACGTCGTCACCCTGCTTCCAGTTGCCGGGCGTGGCGACCTGATAGTTGTCGGTGAGCTGGAGCGAGTCGATCACGCGCAGAACTTCGTCGAAATTACGACCGGTACTGGCCGGATACGTGATGATCAAACGCACTTTCTTCTTCGGGTCGATCACGAAAAGCGAGCGCACCGTCAGCGTTTCGTTCGCATTCGGGTGGATCATGTCGTAAAGCTCGGAGACCTTGCGGTCGCCGTCAGCCAGAATCGGAAAGCCGACGCTGGCCGCTTGCGTTTCGTTGATGTCCTTGATCCATTCCTTGTGCGACTCCGCATTGTCGACCGATAGCGCGATGGTCTTCACATTGCGCTTCTCGAATTCGCCGGCGAGCTTTGCCGTCAGGCCGAGTTCGGTCGTGCAGACCGGCGTGAAGTCCGCCGGATGCGAAAACAGCACGCCCCAGCTATCGCCCAGCCATTCGTGGAACTTGATCCGGCCAATGCTCGATTCCTGTTCGAAATCCGGCGCGATGTCGCCAAGACGCAGACTCATAATGATCTCCTTGATCCGATGGGTTGGAGGGGCCGCCGAGGCTCATGCCCGCGGTACTCCGCAAATTTAGAGCATACGGTAGCGTGCGCACAACCTCCAACCAACATCGCGTCGCAACTTTATGAGTTTTTGTAATTTTCATTGGAATGGAGGAAACTTTGCGGGACAGATCAACTCCATCGTGATCTGGAATCTGGTATCCCCGTGCCGGGCGAACGGAGCACGCGCCTGTCGCCAACCCGGGAACAGATCGTGCGATAGTGTGAGCGTCAGTTTTTGGCGGGTACGCAGCGCGCTCGCCAGCGGCCGTTTCTTTGGTTACGATTCACGCGTGGCATACAAGAAGGGAGCTGTAAATGTCGGAAGTCAACAAGGAGAGATTGATGTCGGATATCAAAACCGTCCTCGCGGACGCTGAGGACCTGCTGAAACAGGCCGCGAGCGCCACCGGCGAACGCGCTTCCGAACTGCGTGAAACGGCGCTTACGCGCCTGAAACAGGCCAAGGAGAAGGCGGCCGACGTGCAGGTGGTGGTCGTCGAGAAAGGCAAGAAAGCGGCTCGCGCAACCGACGACTATGTCCATGAGCATCCGTGGGCGTCAATCGGTATTGCGGCAGGTGTCGGCGTACTGGTCGGCCTGCTGATCAATCGCAAGTAATACCAGTGGGCGTTGCCGGAGGGGTTTGCCGGCTCGCCGCTGACACAGGTTGACCGGCGCATCTGGCCGGTCCGCTTCTTCAGGCGCATCTCTCGCGCAACGCTCTCACGCCATGACGATCGACACACAATCGCAGCGCGCGGAACACAGTCCGTTGCGCCGCATCTTCGGTTCCGTGTTTGCAATTCTGCAAACACGGCTTGAATTGATCGGCATCGAACTCGCCGAGGAAAAGGATCGCCTGCTGGGCGTGCTGTTTCTCGGACTTGACGCGATGATGCTCGCCACGATGGCCCTGATCGCGCTGACGGCACTCGTTGCCATTGCGTTCTGGGACACCTACCGGTGGCAGTCGCTGGCCGGCATCACCGTCGTCTACGCGATTGCTGCCTTGGTGTGCGCGTTGAAGGCGCGCAACGGCCTGGTGAATTCGCCTATCGTGTTCGAAGCCACCCTGGCCGAGTTCGAGAAGGACCGCGAGATTTTTCGCAAGCCGTGAGGCCGGGCCGGGTACGGCCGGTGGACCCGGTCGCCGCCTCTGCCGTTGTTCCGCGCTGTTCTGACGTCTAACCTTGCCGCCGATCTTCACGCTATGAGCTCAAGCCACTCCGATACCGCCTTTCGCAACAAACGCCGGCCTTCCCGCGACCTGAGCGCGCCACACCTGCGGGCGTTGCGCAAGGAACTGCTGCTGGTGCGCGCGGACGTCGAACGCATGGAGCTGGCACAGGCCACGGTCGATTTACGTCAGGCGGTCACGCACTTCAGCTGGCTCAAGTTTGTGGTGCCAGGCTTTGCCGGAATGCGCTTCGGTTCCGGCAAGGGCGCCGGCGCGGGCATCGGGGCGTTGCTCAAGCAATATCCATTGCTGAGTTCCATCGCGTCACTGCTGCTTGCCAAACCATTGCGGGCGACCGTAGCGGCCACCGCCAAGCCGGCCCTCAAGTGGGGCAGCCTTGCGCTCGCGGCATGGGAGGCATACCGCATCTGGCAACAGATGAAGAAGGATTCACGCTCGGCGCCCAATACGACGGATAGTGCCGATAGCGGCGGTTGACGTTTTGCCAAGGTCTTCCAATGGCTTTCCCATAGTTTTCCATTGGTCTTCCCATGGCTTTCCTGTGGCCGAAGGCGGCCCACAAAGAATTCACCGCGTATTCCAGCAGGTATCAGCTTCCCCCATCACGGCTCCATCCACTGAGCGATTTGAACGCAAGCCTGTCGCGTCGAGTACGAAGGTCCCGCACGCGTCGTCGCGCATGGGCCCCGACTCGACCGGGTGCGCTTCCACCGCGTAGCCGCCGTTAGCATCATCAGCGGGCAAAGTACGCAGCCGGTACACCGCTGTCCCGAACGATGGCGCCTGATCGAGGCCAGGCGGCAACGGAACCGTGTCGCCTGGGGTGCCGGCTTCGATGAACTGCGCCGCGCGATACAGCGCGGACGCCGCATCGACCCGATGCGAACGTGCAACATGGCTGCGATACGAAGGCACCGCGTACATCACCAGGATTGATGCGATCGCCAGCGCAATGACCAGTTCGAGCAGAGTAAAGGCAGATGCATTCGACTTCATGCCAAGCCTCCGGGAAAACGTTCATATATGGCCCCGCTCATCTAAAACGGCCGCGCAGCGACCCGCCGCCAATGCCGCTCAACCGTATCGCCGTCCACAACCAGCTCAACTTGCAGCCATGCCTGCGACTCCTCGTTGCGGCCGAATCCGCGCGCTGTCACCAGATAGGCAGGAACTTCGGGACGCGCGCTCAAACGCCAGGCTTCCACCAGGCACTGGGGCGGCCGAGCCGACCCGGGCCACTGGGCAAAGGGGGCAAACGCACCTGCTGCAAATGCCGCGGCCAGTTTCCACGTGACCGGTTCAGTGCCATTGGCGACGCGGGCCGTAACCGGCGCGGTACCCGCTAGCACCGCTTGCGCGCAAATGGTCAGCGCCGAGTCGGCGGCGTGGAACGCCTGCAGCGTGTCGCGCAAGTCGGCGACGCCCCGTGCCGCTGCCAACGAAGCCTCGAACCACGCGGCAGACGTTGTCAGCATCATCGACGCGATCAGCAGCACCACCGGCAACGCGGTACCGCGAATCCGCGCAACGCGGCCGCCGGGAAGGGTGCGTCCAGCACGCTGCCCGCGTCCCGCCCCTCGCAGCTCCGGACAACCATGTGCCGATCTCCGTCCCTTCGCAAAGCAGCCGCGCCTTGTATGCCCGAGCGTCATGGCCCGCTCCCCTCATTGTTGCGGATGGCCACGCGCCGCCAGAATGCCTGGCGCACGCGCATATCCGCGCCTGTCGCGCTCACGCCGTCGCAATCGACATAGCGCGTACGACGGCCCTGTGGCGCACCGCGCACCAGAACGCACAGGTCCACCGCGACGACGTCCACCCACTGGCCGGCCGCGAGCGCGGATGCGTCGAGGGCACTTTGAGCCCCGGCTAGCCAGTACCTGACCCGCAGCCGCTCGACACCCTCAACCAACGGCTGCGCCGAGCCGACCTTGCCGCTACCCTCGCAATACAGCTCGGATTCCCCGGT
>NZ_DASXHA010000069.1:0-2847 GCF_036488795.1 Paraburkholderia sp. | reverse complement strand
TGGAAGTCCACTACGATGAAGGTGTAGCGAACCACATCGGCCCCGAGTCATGCGTGTCGTACCGCGAGGTGCAGCACGAAGCGTTGACAGGGGTACGCATAGGCCAGCTATTGAGCCACGACAGAGTTCTAGTCCCGGGTGTCGATGGTGCTGGAGATCCGCACAAATCTGGCGGCGTCAGGTTGACGGCGGCGTTACATAGGCATAGGCGGAGATAAGACGCGGTGCTGTTTGCCTTGGGGATACCGGGCTAAGACTGAAGAGGAGTTGACGCGGGGTGCGTCGAAGGGAGCCCGTAGGGCGACTGGAGACGCACCCCGCGTCGCGTCGCGCGAACAGTCGGGCACGTGGTAGAAAGGCGGTTCGCCGAAGAAACAACAGGCGCGGCATCGGTCATCAAGACCTCGCGAGTCCAACCGATGCCGCGCCCACACTGAGTCCGGATGTCAGATCCGGCGCACCTGTGCGCGTCAAGTATTGCATGGCAGGTGCGGTCTGTCGATGGTCTTCGGCGTTCATCAAGGAGCGCCGATGCCCAGAGGAAATCCCCGTGGGTTGCAGCCCACGGGTCGCCTGTTTGTGTGCGCCCTTTGCCGGGCGCAGGTCTTCATTTGCCGTCGTTGTGATCGCGGCAATCGCTATTGCCGTGATTGCGCCCGAGAAGCGCGTCGTGCCAGCGTGCGCGAAGCGGGTCGACGCTACCAGCGCGGCCGTCGTGGGCGCTTCGCTCATGCGGCGCGAGCCCGACGCCACCGGTCGCAACGCAAAATCGTGACGCATCACGGTTCACCTACTCCCTCTTCGAATGATGTACTGCGAGCGGACCTGACGACAGGCGCCGCCGTTGCAGTTCAATTCGATGATCGTGCAACGGCGGCGCCAGCGACGGCGGCGTCAGCAAGGCCGCGCTGTCACTGTTGTGGCGGCTTGCTGCCGCCGTTCGTGCGTACCGGCTTTGTGCGTCGTCGAGGTCCGCGTCGTGTTTATTGTTTCGATCGCGGAGACATTCCTGATGACCATCAAAGCTGAACTGGAGGCGCAGATCCTGCGTCTCTATCACGTTGAAAAGTGGCGCTGCGGCACCATCGCGAAGCAGTTGCGCGTGCATCGCGAGACGGTGCAGCGTGTGCTCGCGCATGCGGGGCTGCCAAGGCACGGACCGCCGCCGCGCCCTTCAATGATTGAGCCGTACCTGCCGTTCATCCAGCAGACGCTGGAGAAGTTCCCGACGCTGACGGCCAGCCGCCTGTACTCGATGGTACGCGAGCGCGGCTACAAGGGCGCGCCGGACCACTTCCGGCACCTGATTGCGCAACGCCGTCCGCGTCGGGCGGCCGAGGCCTTCCTGCGTCTGCGCACGTTGCCGGGAGAGCAGATGCAATGCGACTGGGCGCATTTCTCTCACATGGAAATTGGTCGGGCCCGGCGCCCGCTGATGGCCTTCGTGATGGTGCTTTCGTACTCACGCGACCTTTATCTGCGCTTCTTCCTCGATGCCCGGATGGAGAACTTCCTGCGTGGTCATGTCGGCGCGTTCACCCACTGGGGTGGCCTCGGAAAGGTCATTCTTTACGACAATCTTAAAAGTGCTGTGCTCGAGCGTCAGGGTGATGCGATCCACTTCAACCCGAGGCTGCTCGCATTTGCCGCGCATTACCGGTTCGAGCCCCGACCGGTGGCGGTTTACCGCGGCAACGAAAAAGGCAGGATCGAACGGGCAATTCGCCATATACGCGATGCGTTCTTCGCGGCGCGCACCTTCACTGATCTCGATGATCTGAACGCACAGGCTGAGCACTGGTGTCGTACCCAGGCGGCCGATCGTCCATGTCCGGAGGATCGCGCCATGACGGTACGCGAGGCCTTCGCAAAGGAGCAGCCGTTGCTGCTGCCGCTGCCGGAGAACCCATACCCCGTGGAGGAGCAGCTCGAGGTCAGGGTCGGCAAGACGCCGTACGTGCGCTTCGATTTAAACGACTACTCGATCCCTCCCGCGCATGTACGTCGCACGCTGACGGTACGCGCCGATCTGCAGCAGGTGCGTGTGTTCGACGGCGTCCAGGTGATTGCCCGCCATCCCCGCAGCTATGACCGCGACGCGCAGATCGAACTGCCCGGGCACATCCATGAACTCAAGGAACGCAAACGCCAGGCGAGCCAGCATCGCGGCGTCAACAGCCTGACGAAGGCCGTGCCGGCCAGCCAGTTACTGCTCACGCGCGCGGCTGAGCGCGGCGCGAACCTCGGCGCGCTCACGAACGGGTTGCTGCGCCTGCTCGAGCGTTACGGCGCGGCCGAACTGCAGGCCGCAGTGGAGGACGCGCTCGTGGCAGGCGTACCTCACACCAACACCGTGCGTCTGGCGCTGGAGCGCCGGCGTGCCGGGCGCGGTGAGCCGCCTCCGGTCGCGATGAGTCTGCCCGAGCACGTGCGGCGCAAGGACACGCCGGTGCAGCCGCACCGGCTCGACAGCTACGATCAACTAACCACGGACAATGGTGACCATGAACGCGAAAACCACTGATATCCTGCTCGCACGCGCGCAGACGCTGCGCCTGAACGGTCTGGTCGGGCACTGGTCCGAAGTAAGCGGCGCTGAATGGGTCGCTCCGCTTATCCAGTGGGAAGAGGACGAGCGCACCCACCGATCCCTGCAGCGGCGCATCCGCGCCGCGAAGCTGGGTGACTTCAAGTCGCTGGACGACTTCGACTGGCAATGGCCCAAACGAATCGATCGCGTGGCCGTCAATGAACTGATGTCGCTGGAGTTCGTCAGGGAGGCAACCAACGCCGTGTTCATCGGCCCGAACGGTGTTGGCAAATCGACGCTGGCGCAGAACGTGGCTC
>NZ_DASXHA010000053.1:0-19419 GCF_036488795.1 Paraburkholderia sp. | reverse complement strand
GCGTCGATATCATCCCGGCGCAGGTTGAATAGCTCGCCACGGCGGAACGCGCACTGCATCGCCACGCGCAACAGATCCGGCATGGCCTGCTCGCGCTCCGGGCGCTCGGCGAACCACTCGAAGATTTTCACGATCTCTTCGGCTGTCGGCCGGCGGTCTCGCTTGTTGCCGGCGTCGATTAGCCGCAGATGGTGCAGAGTTGGCCGCGCCCCGCCGCGCCGACCGCATCCGGCAGGGTCAGTGCGAGCAGCGATGCTGTGTGGCGCAGCATCGTCCCGAGTTTGGAGATATCCATGTCGACGGTGTAGCCGCCGGCGCCGGCTTTCTTCCGGTCCTGCGCAAACTTGACGATCCGCTGGGTTGTCAGCCGGGATGCAAAGTGACTTTCGAACGCATCCTTGAGCCGCTGCAGGATAAAATCCTCGTTTGACTTGGGCTTGATGGCCCGGTCAGATTCGCCGCGCATCTCGCGATATTTCTTCACCAGCTCGCCGACCGTTACCGTCGCCGCGTCGACGGCATTCTGTCCCTTTTCGATCTCGACTTCCTTCTCCCGGGCCTAGGCTTCAGCAGCGCCTTTCGTTTTGAACGTCTTTGCTATACTCTGCCCTCGCTGGCGTACCTGGGCACGCCAGCGACTGCCAACTGGGAGGATTGAAGCCATGTTTTCCCGATCTCGGAAGCTGTAGCAGTGCCAGATCACTTTTGGCTGCCACAAGGTCAATTTGTAGCAAAAGTGTAGCAGAGGCAGCGATAAACTAGGGTTCACAGGTTGTCACGGTGCTTCACTTAGGACGAAGCAGAAATGCCGAAAACGCCCACGGGACAAGGCGGAAGCCAATAGCAGCAAGGCTCCGGTCCATCCCGTTAAAGCTATCCTCTCCCCGTAGTTCAATGGATAGAACAAGTGCCTCCTAAGCGCTAGATACAGGTTCGATTCCTGTCGGGGGGACCATACAGCCTGACCACGCACGCCCAGAAAACCCCCAAAGCCCGCGCCAGCCCCCCGCTCCGCGGGCTTTTTGCTGCCCCCCGCAGCACCGAAGATCAGCAACCTTTCACCTCCTGCGCCCCCCAATCCCCGCGACATCATCATGCTAAGGTGACTGCTATCTGAAGAAGACATCGCTTGAGGCCAGCGAACGCAGGAAAATGGAGCGGTTTTTCATGGGGCGCGCAAGCGCGGTGACGTATCTACTGGAGCAACGCCGTACCTGGTTCACGCAAATCCAGGCCGCGGCGAGTGGCAGCGTCGAAACCGAGCTAAAAGAAATCGAACGCATCGATCGTCTGGTGCTGGATGTTCGGGCAGGACGCGTCCATAGCTTCGAACTGACGCGCCCGAACCCCGTTCAGATCTTCATAACGGACTAGCCGGCCAGGCATTCATCCGCCAACGTCGCCTTCAACCAGGCGGCGATCTCGCCGAAAGTCTCCACACACTGCGGAAACCGCATGACCTGGTTCGGTGTCACGGGAAAGTTGTGGCCCATATCCGGCGCGTGCAGATGGGTCACCGCGACGCCCGCCGCCTCCAGCTTTTCCTTATACGCCAGCCCTTCGTCGCGCAGCACGTCGTAGCCGGCGGTCGTCACCAAAGTAGGCGGCAGCGCCGGCATTTCGCGCAGACGCAGCGGCGCGACGTTCGAATCGTCCGGCGACACGCCCGGCGCATACTGCTCCCAGAACCAGCGCATCAGATTGCCTTCGAGCCCGAAGCCGGTCGCATTCTCAGCCCACGACGCGTGCTCCGCACCCGGATGATCCGTGACCGGATAAAGCAGCATCAGGGCACGCAGCTTAAGTGCACCCTTCTCAGCGCAGATCCGGTTGCCTGTGACCGCGGCCAGATTGGCGCCCGCGCTGTCGCCGCCTAGCGCGATCCGCGACGCATCGCCGCCCCACTCGCTCGCATGCTCAGCCGCCCACCGCGTAGCCGTCAGCGTATCGTCATGCGCCGCCGGATAACGATGCTCCGGCGCCAACCGGTACTCCACCGACAGTACCGCCACATGCGCCGCCTCGCTCAATAAACGGCAGAACGGGTCGACCGTTTCGACCGAGCCGACGACCCAACCGCCACCGTGCAGATAAACCAGCGTCGACAGCGGCGTTTGAACATCCGCAGGCAGATAAAGCCGCGCACCCAAACCAGGCGCAATTTCCACCTCGCGCGTCGTCACGCGGTTCGGCAATCCGGCAATCGACACGCGGGCCGCCAGTGCACGCAGCATGAATGCGCGCGCGAGGCCGACCCGCTCCTCGTTCGACGCAGGTGGCGGTGGCGTGCCGGCGGCAGCAGCCTGCTCATCCAGCAGGCGACGGACGGCGGGATCAAACGGCTTGCGCTCGCTCATCGAAACTCCTTGGTCAACATTGCTTCATTCGCCTCGTTAAAACGCTTCAGGAATAAATCCAGGCCGCAATCGCGCCCGGTGCGGCGCACTGCCGGGACGCTCAAGATATCAGTTTGTGGCTTTGTTTTCAGCGGATGCTGCAATCCTGCGCTCAACCGGATCGAAGCGCGGCAAGCGGTCGTGATCTTCAGTGCGATGACGGGGAGAAAGTGACAGGCGGGAGCAAGGCAACTGCAAATGAAAAAGCGCCCAGACAGGGAGGCTGGGCGGAAACCGCCGTGGTTACGGCGGTGGAGGTTCATCCAAATAGACAAACTTGGAAAACGGACCCACCCCTTGTGGGAGCGAGCCTGCTTCGATACTTCATGCTTCGTATTC
Organism: Paraburkholderia sp.; assembly: GCF_036488795.1. Taxonomy (GTDB): domain Bacteria; phylum Pseudomonadota; class Gammaproteobacteria; order Burkholderiales; family Burkholderiaceae; genus Paraburkholderia. Next base: position 16,684 of record NZ_DASXHA010000053.1, on the reverse strand, counting down.
AACAGCACGCTGGCGGCTCAACACTCCACCCGGCGTGCTACCCAGATCCTGTGGCTCAATGGGCAACGTAGACCGGCGGCGAGTATGTGCTCACCGTCACTTCGGCGCGCTGACCGGCTTGCGACGAGCCGTTCGCGCCCGGACCGTAGCCGGTGCTACCTGTTTGCGCCGCGCTCTTCTGAGCAGCGACGCGTGCTTCCGCAGCCTGAATGTTGGCGGGATAGTCGTAATCATTGGAGGTGGCAGGGTTGTAACCCGCCTTCTCGAGATCGATCAGTTCCTGCTTCACCTGGGCGCGCGTGACCGGTTGATTCGATTGCGCGAACGACGCCACCGGAACAGCCAAAAGAGCAGCAATTGCAACAGCCTTAACGAGCGAGTTCTTCACTACTACCTCCAACCATTGTTTTGCCTGGCGCTACAAACACCTTTGCTTGCAGCCAATAAGGGAAGTGTAGAGGGCGCTAACCCTGGAATGAAGACGTGAATTTTGAAATCACTGTTGTCGCAAACATCACAATGCGAGGGCGAACCGCTGGATTTTTTGCGTCGCGATGCGGTGATAGAAACATCCGTGCAATCACGCCGCTCTTGTTACCGCCCGGACCGCTGCAATCGAATTAGCCCCTAAAAAGCGTGGTATTCGTCTGATTGCGTGGCACGCGCCGCGCGTAATGTGTGATCCATGCGGCGAGTCGACAACATGTGATTCGAAACGCAATGCAGTGCAATCCAGATCGTTCACCGGACGCGCACGAGACAGACTCACAATGATTCATCAGACGTAATAAAAATACCGGCTGGTCAAATGATGTCGACCGGCCGGCCAGAACGGGGAAACCTATGAATACGTTTATCGACGAAGGCATCGCGCATATTGCTCGCGTAATGCGGCCCGCTTTGTACGGTGACCTGGGCGGCTCTTATTTGCCTTCCGCATACTGGCGTCAGCGTCTCTATCAGATCCTCGACACCGCGCATCTCACGAATGCACAACTCCGCTCCGTGGATAGCCTGCTGCTGGAACTGGATGAGTTCGATCTGTGTACCAGGGCGCCGGCAACGCGTCGCACCGAACTTCAGCTTGTTTCGTAGCGGTGATCGCAGCGGGCGCACTGCTGTCGTATCCGCAGCGCAGCTATCTCACGCTTTTGCTGTGCATGACACAGTCGGCCAGGCGAGATGCGCGACGGCGAGCATGAGGCAATGACGGGGCGGTGGAACGACGTGGTATCAGCGGTCAAGCGGTTTCAATTAGTTAGGAATCTGGAATATCCAAACCAGATCCGAACCGGCGACGCGTCATTGCAACGTCATTGGAGCCATTTGCGAACATCCTGCTCCCACGCCGGCTGCCCGCACCCGGCGGGATTCTCCGGCCCCAGCACGGTGATGTAGCCACGCGTCTTCATACATGCCTCGTAGGCCCGCACTTTCACGCAGCGCCCTGTCCCGGCCCGTTGCGCGGCCGCTTTGCATTCGGCGATCGAATGGTCCATGGGCCCGAAATCCATATCGTCGGCACGCGACGAATCAGGCGCGTCCGCACCGGTTGCGGAGAATTCGACCGGACCCGTCTGGGTGCAAGCGGTGAGCGCCAACGCCGACACCACGATGCCCTTCAACAGAAGTGAGCCGCATAATTTCATCGTCCGATCTCCTTTTTTTCGTTGCGACCATGATACGCCGACCCTCCCTATCGGATCCGTCATCTGACCCGGCGTCGCGCCGCCATAGCACGCCCGCACGGCCTTTTCGGCGATAATCGCCGCCATTCGCCCGGCCGCCGCGCATTGCATCATGTGCGTCAGGCGGCACATGGCAGACCCATCATGCATGCCCTTCGTGCGTTCGCGTCGCGGCGTGCCCAGCCTTACTGCACCTTATGAGCAAGACAGCGAACCAGCAGCGCCAGCTTGACACCATGCTTCGCCAGGCCGTGGCCATGCAGCAGAACGCCGCATACGCCGAGGCGGAAGAGTTGTATCGGGAGATTCTCGCGCTACGTCCGAAGCATTTCGATGCGATCCAGTTGCTCGGCGCCCTGGCGCTTCAAGGCGGCCGCTTCGAGGAGGGCGTCGATTTGCTCAAACGCGCGGTCGCCATCAACGGTATGCAGGCGCCCATTCACTCGAATCTCGCCTATGCGTTCAACGCGCTGCACCGCTATCAGGAGGGGCTCGCCAGCGCGAATCGCGCGCTCGCGCTGAAGGCCGATTTTGTCGATGCCTTGAACAATCGCGGCAACGCGCTGGCCGGTCTGAATTTGCCTGCCGACGCGCTGACCAGCTTCGAACGGGCGCTCGGCTTGCGGCCGGACATGGCACAGGCGTGGAACAATCGCGCCTGCGTGCTGCGCGATCTGGGCCGCCCCGCGGATGCGCTCGCCAGTTGCGATCAAGCCATCGCCTTACAGCCGAACTACGCCGAAGCCTGGAGCAATCGCGCCAACGCGTTGAGCGACCTGAACCGTCCGCAGGATGCGCAGGCGAGCTACCAGCGCGCGATCGAACTGGCGCCCGCGTTCGCCGATGCCTGGAACAACCTCGGCCTCACGCTGATCGATCTGAATCAGCACGCCGAGGCCTTGCAGAGCTACGAGCGCGCGCTTGCGCTGAAGCCCGATTCTGCCGAAACACACTGGAACGAAGCGCTCTGTCTGTTGCAGATGGGCAAGCTGACCGAAGGCTGGCACAAGTACGAGTGGCGCTGGCAGCGCGAGCGGATCAAAGCCAGCCAGCGCGGCTTCGCTAAACCCTTGTGGCTGGGCGACTTTTCGATTGCCGGCAAGACGATCCTGCTGCATGCGGAACAGGGCCTGGGCGATACGCTGCAGTTCTGCCGGTATGCGTCGATGGTGTCGGCCTTGGGCGCGCAAGTCATCCTCGAGGTACCGCGTGAGCTGATACGGCTACTCGCCACGCTGGATGGCGTGGCGCAACTGATCGAACAAGGCCAGCCGTTGCCGCCTTTCGACTGCCACTGTCCGCTGCTCAGTCTGCCGCTCGCGTTCAAAACAGAAGTCGCGAGCATCCCCGGCAAGACGCCCTATCTGACGCCTGACGCGCGGGCATCGCAAGCCTGGGGCGAGCGCCTCGCGCACGACCCGGCAAACCGCGCAAATCGTGGTCTGAAAGTAGGCCTCGTGTGGGCGGGCGGCAATCGTCCGCACATCGCGGAACTCCGCAAGAACGATGCAAGGCGCTCCGTTACCCTCGACACGCTGCGGCCCATTCTGGACGTCCCGCATGTCCAGTTCTACAGCTTGCAGAAGGGGCCGCCGTCGCAGCAACTGGCGCAAGCGGCTGAGCCTCGCGCGCACATCGTCGACTACACGGAGGAACTCTCCGATTTCGCCGACACCGCGGCCCTCGTCGCCAACCTCGATCTCGTGATCTCCGTCGATACCGCGACGGCCCATCTCGCGGGCGCCTTAGGCAAGCCGGTGTGGATTCTGAATCGTTTCGATACCTGCTGGCGCTGGATGCTCGAACGCAATGACAGCCCGTGGTATCCGGGCGCACGGCTGTTTCGTCAGCCGGCCCTGGGCGACTGGACCAGCGTGGTCGAAGCGGTACGTGCCGCTCTCGCCGTACATGCCGCACACGCCGGCAGCGCGATCGCGGCATCTTAGGCGTGCCTGAAAAGCCCCAAGCACGCGTAAGGACGCTCAGCCAGCGGCCCGACCGCGCGCCGCTGGCCACACTATCCTGCCGGCCAGCTTAGTTCCGGCTGGGAATATCGAGTCCTCGCACCACGGCCGGACGCGCGACGAACGCGTCGAGCGCGCGTTTGACGTTCGGGAAATCCGCGAAGCCCACCAGCTCGCCGGCTTCATAGAAGCCGATCAGGTTGCGCACCCACGGGAAGGTCGCCATATCGGCGATCGTGTAGTCGTCGCCCATGATCCACGTGCGCTGCGCGAGGCGTTGCTCCAGCACGCCGAGCAGGCGCCGCGATTCCGCGACGTAACGGTCGCGGGGACGTTTGTCTTCGTAATCCTTGCCGGCAAACTTGTTGAAGAAGCCTAGCTGGCCAAACATCGGGCCAATGCCGCCCATCTGGAACATCACCCACTGAATCGTTTCGTAGCGGCCGGCGGCATCTCTTGGGATGAACCGGCCGGTCTTCTCCGCAAGATAGATCAGGATCGCGCCGGACTCGAAGAGCGCCAGCGGCTTGCCGTCCGGACCATTGGGATCGATGATGGCCGGGATCTTGTTGTTCGGGTTCAGCGAAACAAACGCCGGCGACATCTGGTCGTTCGCGTCGAAGCGCACAAGATGCGGTTCGTACGGCAAGCCGGTTTCCTCGAGCATCACCGAAACCTTGACGCCGTTCGGCGTGGGCAGTGAATAGAGCTGCAGGCGCTCGGGATGCTGGGCAGGCCATTTGGCCGTAATGGGAAACACGGAAAGGTCGTTCATAAAGGCCCTTTAGCGATTCAGGCTGGAGCAAGATCAACGGCACCGCCTTCGGGCCTGATCCGGCTGATCAGTCAAGGCGGCGAGCAAAGCGCTCAATATAAACGCATCGGCATAACTTTTCTTGCTCGTGGACGGCCCTGCGGCTGGGCGGCATGGGACCTCGGAGGACTCGCGGAAAGGCGGCAGACGTTGCATGTCTGAAAGTGCCCAGCAGCTAGCGGCCATGCAAAACGCATTGCCGCAAATGCAAGAAAGGCGCCGCAGCGCCTTTCCCGCCAACAGCGAACCAGCCGTTACGGCGCGTTGCGCTTGGCGTTGTCCTTCGCCTGTTCCTTGCCGTCGCCATAAGCCTTGCGGACTTCGCCCGCGCCCTGCTGCAGATCGCCCTTGAGTTCCTGGGCCTTGTCGCCGGTCGCCTTGCCCACCGTCTCATTGACCTTACCCTTGACCTTCTCCGCGACGCCCTTCACCTGGTCTTTGTTCATCATGAACTCCGTGCTTGTGGAATGCCGGCGCGAAAATGCGCCAGTACCTCCCTCATACGCAACGGATGTGCCCAGCCAGGCATTCCGCCCATGAGGGTCGGAAATATTTTTTAAGGAAACCCTAAAGTCAATATCTTTCCTGCCGTTAGCGAGTAATGGACCACATTCCAAACGGGCCGAACCACCACATGTTAGCCACGCTAATCGATCAGGATATCGCGCACATCCGGCGCGTCATGCAGCCGTCCCTGTACGGCGATCTGGGTGGTCCGATCCTGCCGGCAACCTACTGGCGCAAGCGTCTGCACGCGCTGCTGGACACCGGGCACCTGACCAATGCGCAACTGTGCGCGGTGGACAGCCTGCTTCTGCAACTCGACGTGTTCGACTCCACCGATTCCCTGCCCATCTGGAATGCCATGCCGCTGGCCGCGCACGAAGGTCATCGGACGGCGCAGCGAAACCGCGCCTGACGAGGGCTCCCGGCAGGAAGCCCTCCTTTACCGCAGGTTGTCGTTTCTACCGGCAAAAAAAAGCCGCGGACCTGGGTCGCGGCTTGAACACACCGTAACGCGGAGATAGCGTCACTGGATTGAGCCTATCAATCCATTGTGTCGTTCGCAACCCGTCAGACTTCGATCTAACCCTCTCCGCTCGCCCTCGACCGAGTCGATTTCGCTCGTCCCTACCGTTATTCCTGGAAAAAAGGGACAACCTCAGGTCATAATGTCCGCAAAAATCCCCAGCAAGGACTGCTAGTGACCCAGGCCCCACCGCTCGAGCTGCTCAAACAGGCGCGCACCCGCTTCACCCAGCGAGCAATCGCAGCCCACGTGGGCAAAGACATCAAGACCGTGCGTCGCTGGGAAAAGGGCGAAACACCCTGTCCCGCCATGCTCGAACCCGCGCTGCGCGATCTGCTGCACGGCGGCGCGAACGGCAAGCAGACGGGCGCAAACGGGGCGGCGAAGTTCCGCTTCATCGACCTGTTCGCGGGCATCGGCGGTATCCGTATGGGCTTCGAGGCGCAAGGCGGCGCCTGCGTATTCACCAGCGAATGGAACGACTTCTCCAAAAAGACCTATCTGGAGAACTATGCCGCGGACCATTCGTTTATCGGCGACATCGTTTCGTTTCCCGCTAATGAAGTACCGGGCCACGACATCCTGCTCGGCGGCTTTCCCTGCCAGCCGTTTTCGATTGCGGGTGTCAGCAAGAAAAACGCGCTGGGCCGACCGCACGGGTTCGAGTGCGCCACCCAGGGGACGCTCTTTTTCGACGTTGCGCGAATCATCGCCGCGAAGCGCCCTGCGGCGTTTTTACTGGAGAACGTCAAAAATCTGCTGTCGCACGACAAAGGCCGCACTTTCGACGTGATCCTGCAGACGCTGCGCGACGAACTGGGCTACGAAGTGCACTACCGCGTGGTGGATGGCCGGCATTTCACACCGCAACACCGCGAGCGGATCATCATTGTCGGCTTTCGCGGCAAGACGGCTTTCTCGTGGGACGATCTGCAGCTGCCCGCCGTCGGGCCACGCCTCGGCGCGATCCTGCATCGCACCGACGGCAGCGAGCCGGTATTGCCGTGGGACCAAGACCGCTTCTTCGATCACGCGAAAAAGCGTGTCCAGCCCAAATACACGCTGACGCCGGGTCTGTGGACCTATCTGCAGAATTACGCGGAGAAGCATCGTGCGGCGGGCAATGGCTTCGGCTTCGGTATGGCGTATCCGGATAGCGTCACGCGCACGCTGTCGGCGCGGTATCACAAGGACGGCTCGGAAATCCTCGTCGATCAAGGCAAGAAACAGCGTCCGCGCCGCCTGACCCCGCGTGAATGCGCGCGCCTGATGGGTTTTCCCGACACCTTCCGGATTCCCGTGAGCGACACCCAGGCCTACCGCCAGTTCGGCAATAGCGTGGTGATGCCCGTGATGCGGGAAGTCGCGCGAATCATGTTGCCGCATGTAAAGACCTTGGCCTGATGGTCGATATCGTCGACGCCGCCACGCGCAGCCGGATGATGTCCGGTATTCGCGGACGCAACACCAAACCGGAGATCCTGATCCGCAGCCTGCTGCATCGTCAGGGCTTCCGTTTCAGGCTCGATGCGCGCGATCTGCTGGGCCGTCCCGATATCGTCCTGCCGCGTTACCGCGCCGTGGTGTTCGTGCACGGCTGTTTCTGGCACGGGCACGATTGCCACCTGTTCAAATGGCCGCAAACGCGCCCGGAGTTCTGGCGCGACAAGATCGGCCGCAACCGCGCCAACGACGCGAAAGCGCGCGCCGCATTGCTCGCCGCCGGATGGCGCGTCGCGGTAGTCTGGGAATGCGCATTGCGTGGTGCCAACCGGGATCTCGAAGGCGTGCTGCAACGGCTGATAACGTGGCTGCGCAGCGACGCCGCCGAGCTTGAAGAGCGCGCTTGAGAAGCCGGCAGCGCGGCCCGTTTCGAGCAATCGAACGCGCTGCCGGTGATACACTCGATTGGCTCACCCGGTCTGTCCGCAGGTCCGTTATGCCGGCAGCTCGGCCCATCTGAGAACCGTCCTTCAGGAGGCATACGATGGCTGATTTCCGTCTTTGGTCCGACGACTTTCCCACCAACGGCTTCATGCCGCGCGCCCACGAATACGACGACAAGGCATTCGGCGTGGATGGCGAAAACATCTCGCCCGCCTTGCAGTGGGAAGCCCCGCCGGAAGACACGCAAAGCTTCGCCCTCACGGTCCACGACCCCGATGCGCCCACCGGCAGCGGCTTCTGGCACTGGGTCGTGGTCAATCTTCCCGCCGACGCCCGCTCGCTGCCGCGCAACGCCGGCAAGCCCGACGGCAGCCTGCTGCCGAAAGGCGCACTGCAATTGCGCAACGACTACGGCACGGTCGGCTTCGGCGGCGCCGCGCCGCCGCGCGGCGACAAGGCGCACCGCTTCATCTTTCGCCTGCACGCGCTGAAGGTCGCCCATCTGCCGATCAGCGCGGACACGACCAACGCCGTGGCGCGCTTCATGACGCATCTCAACGAGATCGATTCGACCACGCACACGGGCTTGTACGAGCTGAAGTAATCGCGCGTCGAACCACCCAAGGCAGTGTCGGGCCACGCCCGAGGCGCGCTTCGACGCTGCCGCGTAAGACCTTCAGGAGACCGGGTGCACAGACGTTCGTGCCTGCGCCCGCAGCAGTCATTCACACACAATTACGATGCAAGCACACGCTTCCGGTAACGACGATTCGCATTCATCGAACAAGGCGGGCACCGCTCGCGCCAGCCAACCCACAGCCGCTGGGCCTGGAACTGGGCCGGGCCCCGAACCCGAGCTGGGCCTGCCGCTGCCGCAGCGCTACTGGGCCATCCTCGTCGTGATCCTCGGTCTCACTCTCGCCGTGCTCGACAGCGCGATTGCCAACGTCGCGCTACCCACCATCGCGCGCGATCTGCATGCAAGCGGCGCGGCTTCGATCTGGGTCATCAACGCGTACCAGCTCGCGGTCACCATCTCCTTGTTGCCGCTCGCGTCGCTCGGCGATCGCATCGGCTACCGGCGCGTCTATCTCGGCGGCCTGATGCTGTTCACCGTGGCCTCGCTAGGCTGTTCGCTGTCGTCTTCCCTGCCGACGCTCGCCTTCGCGCGCATGGTTCAGGGCTTCGGCGCGGCAGGCATCATGAGCGTGAATACGGCTCTGGTGCGCAATATCTATCCGTCTGCGCAGCTCGGCCGCGGCATCGCCATTAACGCCATGGTGGTGGCGGTGTCGTCGGCGGTCGGTCCGACCGTGGCCTCAGGCGTGCTCGCGGTCGCCGCGTGGCCCTGGCTCTTCGCGATCAACGTACCCATTGGCATCGCGGCCATCGCCAGCGGCCTGAAGGCGCTGCCACGCAATATCGGCCACAAGGCGCCCTACGACTATCTGAGCGCCGTGATGAATGCATTCGTGTTCGGCTTGCTGATTTTCGCCGTCGACGGCCTCGGCCACGGCGAACGCTGGATCTACGTCAGCGCCGAGGCACTCGGCGCCATCGTGATCGGCTATTTCTTCGTGCGCCGTCAGCTGAGGCAGCCGGCGCCGCTCTTGCCGGTGGACCTGCTGCGCATTCCGGTGTTCGCGCTTTCAATCGGCACCTCGGTCTGTTCGTTCGCCGCGCAGATGCTGGCCTTCGTGTCGTTGCCGTTCATGCTGCAAGACACGCTCGGCTTGACGCAGGTGCAAACCGGTCTGTTGATGACGCCATGGCCGCTCGTCATCGTGATCGCCGCGCCCGTGTCGGGCGTGTTGTCGGACCGTCTGTCGGCGGGTTGGCTGGGCGGCATCGGGCTGGTGGCGCTGACCGTGGGCTTGTTGCTGCTCGCCACGCTCGGCGCGCATCCGCAGCCGCTCGATATCGCATGGCGCATGGCCGTGTGCGGCGCGGGCTTCGGCATTTTCCAGTCGCCCAACAATCGCACCATTCTGTCTTCTGCTCCGCGTTCGCGCAGCGGCGGCGCGAGCGGCATGCTCGGGACCGCGCGCCTGAGCGGCCAGACCCTCGGCGCCGCACTCGTCGCGTTGATCTTCGGCGTGGCGCCGCAACACGGCCCGACCATCGCGCTGTATGTGGCCGCGTGCTTCGCGGCGGTCGCCTCCGTGGTCAGCACCTTGCGCGTGATGCAGCGCGCCAGTCCCGTAGCCGCTTGAGAAACGAGGTTCAGCAGTCTGGATTTTGGCGGAGATTGACCGCACTTGCGGCGCGCGCGGCGGTCTAAGACATACCCGCGCGGCGTCCCGAGCTTGCTGATGCATGGTGCGCGGTGCGGGCGTCCCTGTTCTTCCCTGCATGGCTTCTGAACGATGCCGAGGGGGTCCCCATGTCACTCATCGTCGCCGGGCGCTTCACCACCTTCCCCGCCGCCGAAGCCGCCGCGCAGCAGCTGTTCCAGCGCGGCTTCGTCGAGGAAGACGTCAACCTGTTCTTCGTCAATCCACGCGGTCAGCATGGACGTCATGCGGCCGCGCATGATCTGCGCACAGCCGGCACCGCTCCGCCCGGCAATGCACATGGCGCGACTTTGGGCGCCACCCTGGGCGCAGTCGCCGGCGCGGTTGCCGGTGTGGCAATCTTCACCGCGTTTGCCGCGTCGCTGCCGGTCGTCGTGCTGGCGGCGGGCATCGGCGCATGGCTCGGTGCGCGGGTCGGCGTGTTCGTGCATCAGCGCCGAAGCACGACTGTCCATCACGAGATCGTCCATCACGAGTGGCGCGATTCGGGCGTGCTGGTCGCGGTGCATGTCTGCGAGGGCAATCAGCGCGACGCGGCCGCCGTGCTGCGCGAAGCGGGCGGCACGGATCTGGAGCGCGCGTCCGGTCACTGGCAGCAAGGCCGGTGGGCGGACTTCGATCCGACCACGACGCCGGTGCCGCTCGGCGAGCTGAACCAGCAGCCCGTGTAGCGAGACGGCGCGCCATAAAAAACGGCGGCCGATCGGGCCGCCGTGGCGATACTTTTGCGCGCGAAACACGCAGGCGATCAAGCTGACCCGCCCTGTCCGGATCTGACGTGACGGCGTACGCGAAGCATCGGCGAAGGTGCCTTCTGCGGTGCTTCGCGCCGCGCCGTTCAGCGGATTACGTCGCCGTCACGTCCGCGAGCTTTACCGCCTTGGCCGTCACCTTCGAAGCGGTCGCGACATTGCGCAGGTCGGCGAGGAAGGTATCGCGCCAGACCGACAGATTGTTTTCGCGCAGCGGCGCCATCATGTCCGCATGGCGCGCCTGGCGTTCGGCGAGCGGCATCGACAGCGCGCGCTCCAGCGCTTCGGCCATCTGCGACAGATCGAACGGATTCACCACCAGCGCGCCGGGCAGCTGTTCGGCCGCGCCCGCGAACTGCGACAACACCAGCACGCCCGGATCCGACGGATCCTGCGAGGCCACGTATTCCTTGGCCACCAGATTCATGCCGTCGCGCAACGGCGTCACATAACCCACTTGCGACTGCCGGAACAGCGCCATCAGCAGATTGCGCTCGTACTTGCGGTTCAGATACTGAATTGGCGTCCAGTCGAGCTGCGCGAAGCGGCCGTTGATGCGCCCGGCTTCGCCTTCAAGCGTCTGACGAATCCGTTGATAGGTCTGCACGTCGGAGCGCGTAGGCGGTGCGATCTGCACCAGCGATACGCGGCCATGCCAGCCAGGTGCATTGAGCAGCAGACGTTCGAATGCCTGGAAGCGCTCGACTAGCCCCTTCGAATAATCGAGCCGGTCCACACTCATGATCAGCTTGCGGCCACGCATGCCGTCGCGCAGACTTCGCACCGGCTTGCGGTCGGTAAACTGTTCGGCCGCTTTGGCAATGGCGTCCGGATAGATGCCGATCGGATAGGCCGCGACCTTCAGGAAGCGGTTATACGCGTGCACCATGCCGTCTTCGCTGGAAGTGCCGTGCTGGCCGCGTTCGATATAGTCGACAAACGACTGACGGTCCGCGTCGGTCTGAAAACCCACCACGTCATACGCGCACATGGCCTTCACGAGTTCCTCGTGCGGCGGCACGCTGCGCAGCACTTCCGGCACTGGAAACGGGATATGCAGGAAGAAGCCAATCGGATTCCTGACGCCGAGATCGCGCAGGCAGCGCGCGAACGGCAGGAGGTGATAGTCGTGCACCCAGATGATGTCATCGGGCTTGACCATCTCCTTCAACTGCTTCGCGAGCGTCTGGTTGACCCGCAGATATCCGGCGTACTCCTGACGATCGAAACGCGACAGGTCGTTGCGATAGTGAAAAGTCGGCCATAGCGTTGCGTTCGAAAAGCCGCGGTAATACTGATCGTAGTCGCGCTTGGTGAGGCCCACCGTCGCGTACGTCACGTTGCCCTGCTTTTCGATGACCGGCGGTGCCGACTCGGACACCGTCTCGCCGCTCCAGCCAAACCATACGCCACCGGTTTCCTTCAACGCGTCCAGAACACCGATCGCAAGGCCGCCTGCTGCGGGGCGTCCTTCCTGCGTCGGCGCGACGCGATTCGATACCACGATCAATCTGCTCATTGGTGCTCCACCTCATCAGTTGACGTTGCACGCGGGGATGTACCGGCTTGGTGCATGCAAGTCGCGTGCCGTATTGTTAAATCGGCCGGAAGGAAAATGTATGCAAATGTGACAGGCGAGCAAGAACCTGCCGCGCGCAGGCCTTGCTGCAAAAGAATCTTCCGCTTTAGAACGCGGTTGTGAAATCGCTCAGGCGCCTTCAGGCGTCCTGTTCGGAGCCGAGATCGCGCTGGTATTCGAGACCTTCGGGGCGCACGCCGCCCTGGTTGTGTTCGCCGTCTGGCGGTGCATCCGGAGCGACGCGGTTCTGTCCGGCGGGATCCGGCCCCACCGGTGGGCCGCCTGTTCCGCTGCCGGGGCGCGAATCGCGCTTCGAATGGCGCGCGGAGCGCCGCAGTGCCGGGTGTCTCATAATCGATGCCTCCTGTGGAAGCCCGCCGTCCCGAGCGGACGGCCTGAAGATAGTCTAGGGCTGACAGCGGCAATTTGCCGGTAAAACCGTCATCCCTTTTGTAACAAGTACATCAATTTGCTTGCGCTACCCATAGCGGGGCACGACTCGTGCTGCCGCGATTCAACTCAAAATACGCGGAACCGTACCGCGGGAAATATGCGGCACTCCGTTGGGTCCGGGCGGTGGATCGCCGATCGGCGGTCCGGGCGGTTCACCAGGTTCGCGGGCGGGATCCGGTGGTGGATCGGGTTCGAACGGCGGGTCGGTCGGTTCGGGACGATGCGCGCTAACAGCGCCAGGGAGATCGGACAGAGGGTCGAGCGAAGCAGTCGGGTCGCGCAGAAAAACGGGGGCATGGTACGGCATAAGGACTCCTCGTTTGCGTTCGCCTGAAGCGCAGCAAGGCCTATGCCGGGCACATGCGCCCCGCGGCGGCGCGTCAGACGTCGGCACCGCCCAGTGCCCGCGACTCGTCCGAGGCATCGCCCTCGTCGGCGCGGGCCGCGTCATTGCCGTATTCGACGAGGCGGTTATACAGCGTTTTCAGGCTGATACCGAGTATCTCCGCCGCGCGCGTCTTGACTCCGCCGCACTGTTCGAGCGTGGCGAGAATCAACTGGCGGTCCGCTTCCGCGAGCGAGGTGCCGAACGGAATGGTGATTGCGGTGCCGGCCGCCGGTTTCGACAGCGTGATCTGCAACGGCACGGTGGCCGTGCTATCGGAATCCGTACTCGACATGATGTGCGCGCGCTGCACGTAGTTCTTCAGCTCGCGCACATTGCCGGGCCACGGGTACGACAGCAGCATGTCCTTGACCGCGGCGGGAAAGTGCTTGCGCGTGCTGTGGCGCTCGTTGAGGTCGTCGAGGAAGGCCTGGGCGAGCAGCTCGACGTCCTTGCCACGCTCACGCAGCGGCGGCAGGCTGATCGGAAACACGTTCAGGCGGTGGTAAAGGTCCAGACGCAGCTTGCCTTCGAGCACCGCCTGCTCCGGATCGCGGTTGGTGGCCGCAATCAGGCGCACGTCGGTCTCGATCTCCCGCGTCGTGCCCACCCGCATGAACATGCCTGTTTCCAGCACGCGCAGCAGTTTGACCTGCAGCTCGATCGGCATTTCAGTGATTTCGTCGAGGAACAGCGTGCCGCCATTGGCCCGCTCGAAATAGCCCTTGTGTTGCCGGTCGGCGCCCGTGAACGAGCCGCGCTCGTGGCCGAACATTTCGGATTCGATCAGGTTCGGCGAAATGGCGCCGCAGTTCACTGCCAGAAACGCATGCTTGCGACGCAAGCTCAACTGATGCACGGTCTGCGCGGCGACTTCCTTGCCGGTGCCCGACTCGCCGACCAGCATCACCGAAGCCGCCGTGGGCGCGACCCGGCCAATCTGGTCGTAGACCTCCTGCATGGCCGGCGAATTGCCGAGCATCAACCCGAAGCGGCCCATGCGGCGCAATTCGCCGCGCAGCGTGCCGATTTCAGCCTTCAGGTCGCCGGCGCGCGGCAGGCGCGACAGAATCGCCTTCACGCGCTGCATGTTGATCGGCTTCACCAGATAGTCGGTGGCGCCCATCTTCAGCGCGTTGACGGCCGATTCCACCGTGGCGTGGCCGGTAATCACAATCACCTCGACGCCCGACCGCGGATCGAGGTCCTCGAACAGATCGACCCCGCTGCCGTCCGGCAGCTTCAGGTCGGTAAATACGACATCCGGCATCTGCCGGACCAGCTGGATGCGCGCTTCGCGCAGGTCGCCGGCCGTGGCCGTCGTGAGGCCGTCTTCTCCGATGATGGCGGCAAGCGCCTCGCGGGTATCGGCGTCGTCATCGACAATCAATACGTGTGGCATCGCGTCTCGAAAGCCCGAAAGTTCTGGTTGTGAATGGCATGCGCAAAGGCACGAAGAAACTGCCGGGGCGCAGGGGCGCCGTGCATGCGGCGCGCTGCGATGCAAGGGCACACTAACGTAGCGTGCTTTGCCCGCTCCTACGCGAGTTCTCATTTAGAGCATGCGCGCAACAATGAGCGTGTCGCGCAGCGCTAAATGGCCTGATTGTTCTGCGGAAACTTATTGTACGGCTTTATTGGGACAAACTGTAATATTGGCCCCGCTTCCGCATAGACGAAATGCTCGCCCGGTCACGTGCGGCCGAGGCCCTTGACGCCCCGCTCAGCTGTGCGGAAACGGCCATGCTTCGCCCTTGCCATTCGGGTGGCTCACGCCGTTGGTCGCCGTCGCGGGCGTCGCGCTGGCGGCAGTGGCCGGCGCAGCTTGAGCCGTCACGACCTCCGCGCCGCCCTCGCCTTCCCAGCGGCTCAGATCGCGCTCCAGATGGGCCTGTGCCGCCCGGTGCTTTTGCGCCCAACGCAGCGCTATCAGACCGCCGACGGCCACCAGTGCGCCAAAAATACCAATTCTGGGCTTAGCCATGGTTAATCCTCCTTATCGTATGCAGTTATAGACGTGCTGGAACCAGTCGCTTGCATCGGGTGCTCAGCGGGCCGCCAGTGCGCCCACCAAAAAGCCGATACCCGCAGCGATGCCGACGGCCTGCCACGGGTTATGGCGGATATAGCGTTCGGTATTGAGGGCTGCCACGCGGTAGCGCCGTTGCGCGGCATCCTGCGCATCGCCGAGCGCCGCTTGCAGCGATTCGACGTGTGTGCCGAGACGCTCACGCAGCACACCTACGCCTTCGCCCGGCACATTCGCGGCAAGCCGCAACATTTCCTCCGAGTCCGTCAGCAGCACGCGTAAATCATCCACGATCTTCTGCTTACCGAGTTCAAGCTGTTGTGTGGTTTGAGTCATTCGCCGCTCCCGTGTTTTCCTGAGTCAGTTTTGCAGTGCGACGACACAGCGAGTACGTCGCGCCGCGAAAGTGATGGTGCCGCAAACGGCATACCTGATAATCGGCAGACGAATGCTTGCACACACAGCATTGCAACCGGCACACCACGGCAAACATGCCGATTCGTTCGCCTTGCGACGGTCAATATTGCCGAAGCACTGCGCAACCCGGCCAGATTCATGGTGTGATCCTGCTTGGACCCGTGAGTTGCGCAAACGTTGAGGGTTCTACCAAGCGCACCTCGGATTGCAGTGCACCACGAGCCAGTGGTTAAATCGACTTTTATGCGATAGTGCACAAGCTGGGCCGATCGTCTTGGCTGGCCCGCACAGCACTATCGAACACACTTGCACAGGACAACCTGGTTATGGCGTCAATCGATCTGGACTCTCCCTCTGTTGCCTCCGGCGGCGACGCGGCGGCACAAGGAAAGCCGCGCGCGACGGACGGCATCGCGGGGCTGAAGTCATATGGTCTGCTGTACGGTTCGTCGCCAGTGATGCTGGATCTGTACGATCAGATCGGACGTGTTGCGTCGACGGACGCGACCGCTTTGATCATCGGCGAATCCGGCACGGGTAAGGAACTCATCGCACGCACGATCCACGATCAAAGTGCGCGCAGGGATGCGCCGTTTATTGCAGTGAACTGCGGCGCAATTCCCGACGAGCTGATCGAAGCCGAATTGTTCGGCCACGAAAAAGGCAGCTTCACGGGTGCGGTGCAAGGGCGCATTGGCTACTTCGAGCATGCCAATGGCGGCACCCTGTTTCTCGACGAAATCACCGAAATGGCGCCGGTGCGACAAGTGAAGCTACTGCGCGCGCTGGAGACCGGCACGTTCTATCGGGTCGGCGGCAACGAGCTCATTCATGGCGACGTGCGCGTGATCGCGGCCACCAACCGCGACCCGGCCGTCGCGGTGAAGGAAAACGGTCTGCGTGAAGACCTGATGTACCGGCTCGCGGTGTTTCCGCTGCGCGCGCCGCCGCTGCGCGAACGCGACGGCGACCGCGAGCTGCTGGCGCAACATTTCCTCGCCGCGCTGAACACGCAGGAAAACACCAACAAGAGTTTCAGCAAGCGCTCGATCGACACGCTGCGCACGTGGTCGTGGCCCGGCAATGTGCGCGAGCTGAAGAACGCGGTGTATCGCGCGTTCATTCTGGCGGAGAAAACGGTCGAGCTGCCGCATCCTCATCTCGCCTCGCGCGTGAAGAAAGCGGTGACCCAAGGCGACGCGATGAGCGTGTGGATCGGCACGCCGCTTGCTGACGCGCAAAAGCAGATCATCCTCGGCACGCTGAAGTATTGTGGCGGCGATAAACGACGAGCGGCCAAGGCGCTCGGCGTCAGCCTGAAGACGCTCTACAACCGGCTCAGCACCTACGGCAGCGACGAAGCAGCGGAGGAAAGCGAGCCCTAAGGCGCGC
>NZ_DASXHA010000052.1:0-13455 GCF_036488795.1 Paraburkholderia sp. | reverse complement strand
CTGTCGGTATTGCTACCGGTCTTGCGACACTAGCCCGTCAGTGAACTAGGCAGAGGACGGCGGCCCTTAGGCTGCCAGTGCGAACGTATCGTCGTTTGCAGTTACGTTTTTCCCATTGATTAACGAGGTGACGGGTCCTCGGTATGCCCTGGCCGCTTCGCAACCCCTGTCGAAACCAGGTCGCCCCCACGGTTTGTTGGCCCAAAAATCTGGGCCAAAGTACATTTTACAATAGATCGACAGCCCTGTCTTTGCTGTCTTTGGGTTAGACCGGGGCTGTTCGTTCCGACGGTGCCGGCGACTTTTCTGGGCGCCGCGGCCCGCCGTTACGACGCCGTCTCAACTGATGTCGCGCAGCAGTTTTAGCAATTCTGCTGTGGATTGCACCACATGCTGCGCGTGCCAGCGTTCAGGCGGGATGTCGTTGCCACAGTAGCCGTAAGCCGCCGCTACCGTCACCATGCCTGCCGCAAACCCTGCTTGAACGTCGCGCAGGTCGTCGCCCACATACACCACCCGCTCCGGCGGTAGATCCAGCTCACGCGCTGCATGCAGCAGCGGTGCGGGGTGCGGCTTCGAGTGCGGGGTCGTATCGCCGCTCACCACGCAGCCGGCGCGCAAGTCGAGTCCAAGCAGGGCCACGAGCGGTTCGGTCAGACGTGCGGCCTTGTTCGTCACGATGCCCCAGCGCACGCCGCGCGCATCCAGTTCGTCGAGCAGCGTGTCGATGCCAGGAAACAGCGTGGTTTCGATGCACAGGTCAGCTTCGTAGTTGGCGAGAAACTCTTCGCGCATCGAAGTGAACTCGTGATGCTCGGGCCCGATGCCGAAGGCACCTCCAATCAGTCCGCGGGCGCCGGCCGAGGCCAGCGGCCGCAAGTCGTCGAGCGGCACCATCTCGAGGCCGCGCTCGTGGCGCATCTTGTTGACGGCGGCCGCGAGATCAGGCGCGGTGTCGGCGAGCGTGCCGTCGAGGTCGAACAGAACGGCCTGGCAAAGACCGATCGAGGCCTCGTCGTCTTCGCGTTGCGGCAGGGGGGTAGGATCGCTCATGTTTGCGTGTAGGGGTCGGTGCGCGTCAGACGTCGCGTCGGCAGGCAAGCATGTAGTTGATGCTCGTGTCGCCCGACAGCGCGAAGTGCTTGCTCAGCGGGTGGTACACGATGCCCTTGATATCCACGGTACGCAGATCGGCGGCGCGAACGAAGGCAGCCAGTTCCGAAGGGCGAATAAACCGCGCGTAGTCATGCGTGCCCTTAGGCAACATGCGGGCAATATATTCGGCGCCGATCACCGCAAACAGATATGACTTCACATTGCGGTTGAGCGTGGAGAAGAAAACCCAGCCGCCGGGTTTGACCAAGGTCTTGCAGGCTGCTACGACGGCCGCCGGTTCCGGCACATGCTCCAGCATTTCCATGCAGGTGACCACGTCATAGGTGCCAGGTTCGCGGGCCGCGAGTGCTTCTGCGGCGATTTCTTCGTAATCCACCGTTACGCCGCTTTCAAGGCTGTGAAGATCTGCGACACCCAACGCCTGGGTGGCGAGATCGATGCCTTTGACGTGCGCACCCAGACCCGCCATGGATTCCGACAGAATGCCGCCGCCACAGCCAATGTCCAATACCCGCTTGCCGGCCAGATGCGCATGGGCGTCGATCCATTTGAGCCGAACCGGATTCAGTTCGTGCAGCGGCTTGAACTCGGCGTTCGGGTCCCACCAGCGATGGGCGAGATCGCTGAATTTCTGCAGTTCGTGGGGATCGGCATTGGTCATGGCGGGAGCGGTCTCGATGTGAGCGGGTCGTCGAGGATAAACCCTGAGTATATAGGTCGACAGACGGCGCGGCAAAATGCCGCGGGAACTGGGCGGCAAAGGACGGCGTAGCGAGGAAGCGCGATGCTTTCGCTGAACAAAGTCCGCGAGTCGGGGAGCGAAAGGCATAAAAAAAGCCCCGCCGAAGCGGGGCTTTGACACTGCGGTAATCTGTTGCTTACTGCTTCGAAGTACCGACCACTTCGACTTCCACGCGACGATCCGGTGCGAGGCAGGCGATGAGGGCCTTGCGGTTCTTCTGGTTGCAGCCGGTCGTAACCGGGTTGCGCTTGCCCTTGCCTTCCGTATAGATACGGTTGGCTTCGATGCCCTTGCTGACCAGGTATGCCTTGACAGCTTGAGCACGACGCAGCGACAGGCGGTCGTTGTACTTGTCCGAACCGATACGGTCGGTGTAGCCGGTGGCGACCACAACTTCCAGGTTCAGCGCGCCGATCTTCGATGCCAGGTCGTCCAGCTTTTCCTTGCCAGCCGGCTTCAGGATAGCCTTGTCGAAGTCGAACAGTGCATCAGCTTGATACGTAATCTTCTGGCTCGAGATAACCGGAGCCGGTGCCGGCGGCGGTGCCGGCGGAGTCGGAGCCTGAGCAACCAGGGCACCGTCGCACTTTGCGTTAGCGGTTGCCGGCGTCCAGAATGCATCGCGCCAGCAGAGTTCGTTCGTGCCGTTCATCCACACGTACTCGCCCGTACCGTTCACCCAGTTGTCGTTCGTAGCTTGTCGCGACGCCGGCACCGACTGTGCCATTGCGGATGCAGCCATAACTGCGGTAGCTGCAATGAACGCGAGCTTTGAAAGTTTATTCATATTTCTCCTCTCGAATTTGAGATTACCGCAGGTTTACTGCGAGCTTGTTGACGATGACAAGTCATACATTGCTCGAAGTATAACATTGGTGCCGAACAAAAAACGCGCTGTGTAGACTTCGAGCAGTGTCTAACTCTTTGTGCGTTGGCATTTTGCCATATCGTTCCCTTCCCACGATAAAAAAATCTGCCCCCCTTCGGAAGCCCCATCCAATTGTGGTGCATGCGCAACAGAAGGCTTCGCGGATCGCGGCGCGCCCCGCCAGTCATGGCGAAACGCCGTTTGAGGGTACGCACAAATCGGGCCTGCTTCTGATCCTCACTGGGGCGCTCAGGCGCCTTTCGCGTGCATCCCTCTAATAGGTATACGTACCCTCGGCGGGCGCGGATGCGGCCCATGTTAGAATCGCGTGATGCGTTGCGCCTGCAGCGCCTACGCGGAGGCGGGGTTCCGCCATCGTCTTCGCACGTAAAAGATACGGATAATGGATCAATTCGCCAAAGAGACTCTGCCAATCTCCCTAGAGGAGGAAATGCGCCGTTCGTATCTCGATTACGCGATGAGCGTGATTGTGGGGCGTGCGCTTCCCGATGTCCGCGATGGCCTGAAGCCGGTTCACCGGCGCGTGCTGTACGCGATGCACGAGCTGAACAACGACTGGAACCGGGCCTACAAGAAGTCGGCGCGTATTGTCGGCGACGTGATCGGTAAATATCACCCGCACGGCGACACGGCTGTCTACGACACGATTGTCCGTATGGCGCAGGACTTCTCGTTGCGCTATATGCTGGTGGACGGTCAGGGCAATTTCGGTTCGGTCGACGGCGACAATGCCGCAGCCATGCGGTACACCGAAATCCGCATGGCCAAGATCGGCCATGAACTGCTCGCCGACATCGACAAGGAAACCGTCGACTTCACGCCGAACTACGACGGCAGCGAAAACGAGCCGGCCATTCTCCCGGCGCGCATTCCCAATCTGCTGATCAACGGCTCGTCCGGGATCGCGGTGGGCATGGCGACCAACATCCCGCCGCACAACCTGAACGAAGTCGTCGACGCGTGCCAGCATCTTCTGAAGAATCCGGATGCGACGATCGACGAGCTGATCGAAATCGTTCCCGCGCCCGACTTCCCTACCGCCGGCATCATCTATGGCGTGGCCGGCGTGCGCGACGGCTATCGCACCGGTCGCGGCCGCGTGTTGATGCGCGCGCTCACGCACTTCGAGGAAATCGACCGCGGTCAGCGGATGGCGATCATCGTCGACGAGTTGCCTTATCAGGTGAACAAGCGCTCACTTCTGGAGCGTATCGCCGAACTCGTCAATGAGAAGAAGCTGGAAGGCATCTCCGACATCCGCGACGAGTCCGACAAGAGCGGCATGCGCGTCGTGATCGAATTGAAGCGCGGCGAAGTACCTGAGGTCATCCTCAACAATCTGTATAAGGCGACCCAGCTTCAGGACACCTTCGGCATGAACATGGTCGCGCTGGTCGACGGCCAGCCGAAGCTGCTGAACCTGAAGGAAATGCTGTCGTGCTTCCTGTCGCACCGCCGGGAAGTGCTGACGCGGCGCACGGTGTACGAACTGCGCAAGGCGCGCGAACGCGGTCACGTGCTGGAAGGCCTGGCCGTGGCGCTCGCCAATATTGACGAGTTCATCGCCATCATCAAGGCAGCGCCGACTCCGCCTATCGCCAAGCAGGAATTGATGGCGCGTCCGTGGGATTCGTCGCTGGTACGCGAAATGTTGTCGCGCGCCGAGACCGAAAATGCCTCGGCTGGCGGTCGGGAAGCGTATCGCCCAGAAGGACTGAACCCGGCGTTCGGTATGCAGACCGACGGACTTTACCGTCTGTCCGACACTCAGGCTCAAGAAATCCTGCAGATGCGTCTGCAACGCCTGACGGGTCTGGAGCAGGACAAGATCATCGGCGAGTATCGCGAAGTCATGGCGCAAATCGCCGACCTGCTCGATATCCTGGCGCGTCCGGAGCGCATTACGGCCATCATCGTCGACGAACTCACGTCGATCAAGGCTGAATTCGGCGACAACCGCCGCTCGAAGATCGAGCTGAACGCGACGGAACTGAACACCGAAGACCTGATCACGCCGCAGGACATGGTGGTGACCATGTCTCATGCGGGTTACGTCAAATCGCAGCCGTTGTCCGAATATCGCGCCCAGAAGCGCGGAGGTCGCGGCAAACAGGCGACTTCCATGAAGGAAGACGACTGGATCGATACGCTCTTCATTGCCAACACTCACGATCACATCCTGTGCTTCTCGAATCGCGGCCGTGTCTACTGGGTCAAGGTTTATGAGGTGCCGCAAGGCTCGCGGAACTCGCGCGGCCGGCCGATCGTCAATATGTTCCCGCTGCAAGATGGCGAAAAGATCACGGTGGTGCTGCCGGTCAAGGAATTCTCGGCCGACAAATACGTGTTCATGGCCACCGCGTTAGGAACGGTAAAAAAGACGCCGCTAGAAGCCTTTAGCCGCCCGCTGCGCAAGGGTATTATTGCGGTCGGTCTGGATGACGGTGATTACCTGATCGGTGCGGCAATCACCGACGGCCAGCACGACGTCATGCTGTTCTCGGATTCGGGCAAGGCAGTTCGCTTCGACGAGAACGACGTGCGTCCGATGGGCCGGGAAGCGCGTGGCGTTCGCGGCATGCAGCTGGACGAAGGGCAGCGGGTCATCGCTCTGCTGGTGGCGGGCGACGAGCAGCAGTCGGTGCTCACCGCGACCGAGAACGGTTTCGGCAAGCGCACGCCCATCACCGAGTACACGCGCCACGGGCGCGGCACGAAGGGGATGATCGCGATTCAGACGTCGGAGCGCAACGGCAAGGTGGTCGCCGCCATCCTGGTGGACCAGGAAGCCCAGATCATGCTGATTACCAATACGGGCGTGCTGATCCGCACGCGCGTCTCGGAAATCCGCGAAATGGGCCGTGCAACCCAAGGTGTTACACTCATCAGCCTTGATGAGGGCACGAAGCTTTCCGGTCTGCAGCAGGTTGCTGAGGCTGAAGCTGATGTGGAGGGCGACGCCGAAGGTCCCGCTGAGGGTGACGAAAGCGGCGAAGAGGGCGGAGCAGCCTGATTCCCACCGGCTGGTCTCATCTAAAAAGTGAACGCTGTGAGGACACAGACTGGCGTGTCGGGTCGACACGCAGTCCGCGCAGCAAGCAGTTCGACTAATTTCTCTTAGGGAGTAATGATGCAAAAACGATTCAAACAGTTGATGTTGCTGGCTGCACTCGTACCGACCTTCGCGATGGCGCAAGCACTTCAGAATCAAGCTCCGGCGGCGGCGCCTGCTGCAGCGGCTGCGGCTCCGGTTGATCCGGCCAAGCAGGCTGCAATCAAGGACCTGCTGGATGCGATCGACGCGCAAAAGCTCGTCGGCGCAATTGGTAACAGCGCACAAATGCAAGCTAAGCAGTTGGTCCCGGCTATCCTGTCGGACGCCCTTTCGGAAAACAAGACGATGACGGACAAGCAGAAGCAGGCTTCCGTCCCGACGCTGCAGAAGAATGCTGTGCCGAAGCTGGTTGACTCGGCGGGGCAAGTCTTCGTAACGGATTCGTTCCGTCAGGACGCAATGCAAGCTCAGTACGACGCATACGCGAAGTACTACACGACGTCGGAAATCAAGGATCTGACCGCGTTCTACAAGAGCCCGACGGGTCGCAAATTCATCCAGGTTCAAGACCAGGTGGGTCGCGACGTGGTGAACGGTCTGATGCAGAAGTACATGCCGGAATCGATCAAGGCAACGCGCGCCCAAGCCGACCAGGAAGTCGCTTCGGTCAAGCCGGCCGCTGCCAAGTAAGCAGGCTCGATCAGGCTACGGATACCGCAATGGCCGGTCGGTAAGGGCGCTTCACGGCGCCCTCGTTTGGCGGGTTTTCGGTGTCAATGCGATAATGGCCGTTTGCGCACACGCGCAGACGGCCATTTTCTTTTCGGGCGCGAATCTGCTGGTTCACTCGCCGCGCCTGCTTCCGGGATTTCACGATGCGCGTCTTTAATTTCTCCGCCGGACCGGCGGCCATGCCCGAAGAAGTGTTGCGTCAGGCGGCTGGCGAGATGCTCGACTGGCACGGCAGCGGCATGAGCGTCATGGAAATGAGCCATCGCGGTAAAGAGTTCATGTCAATTCATGAAGAAGCGCTGGCCGATCTTCGTGAGCTCCTCGACGTGCCCGCCAGCCACCGCATCCTGTTCCTGCAAGGTGGCGGCCTGGGCGAAAACGCCATCGTGCCGATGAACCTGTTCGGCGCCAGGCCGCGCGCCGATTTTGTCATCACCGGCTCGTGGTCGCAGAAGTCGTTCAAGGAAGCGCAGAAATACGGGGCCATCCATCTGGCTGCGAGCGGCGAGACGCCCGATGGTTTCACGCGCGCCCCGGCGTTCGCCGAATGGCAATTGTCTGACGATCCGTCCTACGTTCATCTGTGCACGAACGAGACGATTCACGGCGTCGAAACCTTCGAGATTCCCGATCTCGGCACTATTCCGCTGGTGGCCGACGCGTCGTCGCACATCCTGTCGCGTCCCATGGACGTCGCCAAATATGGCGTACTGTTCGGGGGGGCGCAAAAGAACATCGGTATGGCGGGTGTCACGGTGGTGGTGGTGCGCGAGGATCTGCTCGACCGCGCCATGAGCATCTGCCCGTCGGCGTTCGAGTGGAAAACCGTCGCCGCGCACAATTCCATGTACAACACGCCGCCTACTTACGCGATCTACATCGCCGGGCTGGTGTTCAAGTGGTTGAAAAAGCAGGGCGGTCTGAGCGCGATGGAAGCACGCAACATCGAAAAGTCGAAGCTTTTATACGACGCGATCGACACCAGCAGCTTCTATCTGAACAAGATTGAACGTGGTTCGCGCTCGCGGATGAACGTACCGTTCTTCCTCGCGGACGAATCGCGCAACGAAGACTTCCTGGCCGGTGCGAAAGCGCGCGGGCTGGTGCAGCTGAAGGGCCACAAGTCCGTCGGTGGCATGCGGGCGTCGATTTACAACGCGGTGCCGCTCGAAGGCGTCAAGGCGCTAGTCGAGTACATGAAGGAATTCGAACAGCAGCACGCCTGAACCGCCTAAGGTTGGAGCGCGCGCCTCCTTTTCCGCAGTTTCCCGGCAGGACCGTTTTTACGCATGGACGACGAACTCAATACCCGACTCAAACCGCTGCGCGAGCGCATCGACGCGCTCGACGCGCAACTCATTGCGCTGCTCAACCAGCGCGCTGCGGTCGCGCTCGAAGTGGGCGAGGTCAAGAAGCATTTCAATGCGCCGGTGTTCCGCCCGGAGCGTGAGCAACAGGTCATCGCGCGCTTGCAGGACATGAGCAACGGGCCGCTTGCCGACGATCACATCAGCGCCATCTGGCGCGAGATCATGGCGGCGAGCCGCGCGCTCGAACAAACCACCCGGGCCGCGTATCTCGGCCCGGCCGGCACGTACAGCGAGCAGGCGATGCACGAGTACTTCGGTCAGTCGATCGAAGGCCTGCCGTGTCCGTCCATTGACGAAGTGTTCCGCTCGGTCGAGGCGGGTACCGCCGATTTCGGTGTGGTGCCCATCGAAAATTCGACTGAAGGGGCGGTGTCGCGCACGCTCGATCTGCTGCTGCAGACGCAATTGCTGATTGGCGGGGAACTGGCTTTGCCGATCCACCATAATCTGCTCACGCTCAATGGCGATTTGACCGGCGTTACGCGCGTCTATGCCCATGCGCAAGCGCTGGCGCAGTGCCAGGGGTGGCTCGCCTCGAGTGCGCCGCATCTGGAGCGCCAGGCAGTGTCGAGCAATGCGGAAGGCGCGCGGCTTGCAGCCGGCGACCCGACCGTGGCGGCCATCGCCGGTGACCGGGCAGCCACGCAATACGGCCTGCAGGTGGCGCACGCGCTGATCCAGGACGATCCGCACAACCGCACCCGTTTCGTGATGATCGGCAAGGCGCCGACCGGCGTCAGCGGCTACGACCGGACCTCGCTGATCGTGTCGGTGGCCAACCAGCCGGGCGCCATGTTCAAGCTGCTGGAGCCGCTGGCGCGCCACGGTGTCTCGATGACGCGCTTCGAGTCGCGGCCGGCTCGCGTGGGCACGTGGGAGTACTACTTCTACATCGACGTCGAAGGCCACCGGGAAGACCCCGCCGTTGCGGCCGCGCTTGCGGAACTCGGCGAAAAGGCGGAATTCCTGAAGATTCTCGGCTCCTATCCGCGCGCGCGGTAAAACGCGGTCGGAACCAGCGCCTCACTTGTTACCTGATGTAGCAGTCGTTCGGAGATAGTTATGACAACGCCATTCGGTCCTTCCTACGTGCGCGCCATTGCGCCTTATGTCGCCGGAAAGCCGATCTCGGAAGTGGCCCGTGAGTTTGGCCTGAACGAAGCGAGCATTGTGAAGCTTGCGTCGAATGAGAATCCACTCGGTATGCCGGAATCCGCGCAACGCGCCGTGGCGCAGGCCGCGCGCGAACTGGGTCGTTATCCGGATTCGAATGCATTCGAACTGAAGGCCGCGTTGAGCGAACGCTACGACGTCCCGGCTGAATGGGTCACGCTCGGCAACGGCAGCAACGACATTCTCGAAATCGCGGCGCACGCGTTGGTCGAGAAGGGCGAGTCCATCGTTTACTCGCAGTACTCGTTCGCGGTGTACGCGCTGGCTGCGCAAGGTCTGGGTGCGCGCGCGATCGTCGTGCCGGCCGTCAGGCATGGCCACGACCTGGAAGCGATGCTGTCCGCCATCACCGCGGATACCCGTCTTGTGTTCGTCGCGAACCCGAACAACCCGACCGGCACCTTCATTGAAGGCCCGGCGCTCGAAGCGTTTCTCGACAAGGTGCCGCGTCACGTGGTGGTGGTACTCGACGAGGCCTACACGGAATATCTGCCGGCTGGGAAGCGCTATGACTCGATCGCCTGGGTGCGCCGTTACCCGAATCTGCTGGTCTCGCGCACCTTCTCGAAGGCGTTCGGGCTGGCAGGCCTGCGCGTCGGCTTCGGTATCGCGCAGCCGGAACTCACGGACCTGCTGAACCGTCTGCGCCAGCCGTTCAACGTCAACACGCTGGCCCAGGCGGCCGCCGTCGCAGCGCTGCAGGACACGGCGTTCCTCGAAAAGAGCGCCGCGTTGAATGCGCAAGGATATCGTCGTCTGACCGAAGGACTCGACAAGCTGGGGCTCGAATACGTGCCGTCGTACGGCAACTTCGTGCTGGTGCGCGTCGGCACCGACGGCGAGGCCGGCAATCGCGTCAACCTGTCGTTGCTCAGACAGGGCGTGATCGTGCGCCCGGTCGGCAGTTACGGCTTGCCGCAATGGCTGCGCGTTACGGTTGGCCTGCCGGAAGAGAACGAGGCGTTTCTCGCGGCGCTCGAAAAGGCGCTGGCTGCCTGACCGGTCGCAAGAAGCCTCAGGAATGAGCGTTAGATTTTGACCCGCGCGCCGGCGCTTCACGCCATGGCGCGCTTTTTTCTGTGACCGATGTGGCCGCGTTCTCTTTTGACAAGCTGGTGATTTTTGGGGTCGGCCTGATCGGCGGATCGCTTGCGCGCGCGCTGCGCGAGCGGAGCGAGGTGGATGGCGCGCGCACCGTGATCGGGGTCGGCCGCACCGCGGCGTCGACCGCGCGGGCGCTCGAGCTGGGCGTGATCGACTCGATTGCGTCGCTCGACGACGACGCCTCGCTGCGCACGGCGCTGGCCGGCGCGGACCTCGTGCTGCTGGCCGCGCCCGTGGCTCAGACGCAGCCGCTGCTCGAGCGGATTGCGCCGTTTCTCGATGCCGCAACCATCGTCACTGACGCAGGCAGCACGAAATCCGACGTCGTCGCCGCTGCCCGTGCCGCACTAGGCGGGCGGGTCGGGCAATTCGTACCCGGGCATCCGATTGCCGGGCGCGAGTCGAGCGGTGTGGATGCGGCGCTGCCCGACCTCTATGTCGGCCGTAACGTCGTACTGTGCGCGTTGCCCGAAAATACGCCTGCAGCGGTGGAGCACGTTGCGGCCATGTGGCGCGCGACCGGCGCCAGCGTGCACGAGATGACGCCCGAACAGCACGACCGCGTGTTCGCGTCGGTCAGCCATTTGCCGCATGTGTTGTCATTTGCGCTGGTCGAGCAGATTCTCAACTCGCCTGATGCCGCGCTGAAGTTCTCCTTCGCGGCCGGCGGCTTCCGCGATTTCACGCGGATTGCCGCGTCGAGCCCGGAGATGTGGCGCGATGTCTGTGTCGCCAACCGCGTCGCGCTGCTCGATGAGCTGGACGCCTACACGGCGGTGTTGGCGCGCTTGCGCGCCGCGATCGAGGCGTCGGACGGCGCGGCGCTCGAAGCGGTGTTCGCCCGCTCGCGCGTCGCGCGTACCGAATGGCAGGCGCAACGCGGCACGCCGGCAAACGCCGCCGGCGATGCCGCGAAATAACCGGAAACTGGACTCAATCATGGAATATCTCGATCTCGGACCGTTTTCCCGTGCGTCCGGCACGGTTCGCCTGCCTGGCTCGAAGAGCATATCGAATCGCGTGCTGCTGCTCGCGGCGCTGGCCGAAGGTGAAACCACGATCACCAATCTGCTCGATTCCGACGACACGCGTGTCATGCTCGAGGCGCTCGAAAAGCTCGGCGTGAAGCTCAAGCGCGACGGCGACGAGTGCGTGGTCACCGGCACGCGCGGCGCGTTCACCGCAAGGACTGCCGACCTGTTCCTCGGCAATGCCGGCACGGCCGTGCGGCCGCTCACCGCGGCGCTCGCGGTCAACGGCGGTGATTACCGGGTGCATGGCGTGCCGCGCATGCACGAACGGCCGATTGGCGATCTCGTCGACGGTTTGCGGCAGATCGGCGCACGGATCGACTATGAGGAAAACGAAGGCTTTCCGCCGCTGCGAATCCGCCCGGGGCAGATTGCCGTCGAAGCGCCGATCCGCGTGCGCGGCGACGTGTCGAGCCAGTTCCTGACCGCGCTGCTGATGACGCTGCCGTTGCTGCGCAGCGCAAGCGGCGCGACGGTCGTTCAGGTGGAAGGCGAGTTGATCTCCAAGCCCTATATCGAGATCACGATCAAATTGATGGAGCGCTTCGGCATCAAGGTCGAGCGCCACGGCTGGCATCAGTTCACAGTGCCGGCCGGGCAGCGCTACCAGTCGCCGGGCAGGATCATGGTGGAGGGCGACGCGTCCTCGGCGTCGTATTTCCTCGCGGCGGGCGCCCTCGGCGGCGGTCCGTTGCGCGTGGAAGGCGTCGGCCGGGCCAGCATCCAGGGCGACGTCGGTTTTGCCGACGCGCTGATCCGCATGGGCGCGAACGTGTCCATGGGGGAAGACTGGATCGAGGTACGCGGCGTGGGCCATGATCACGGCAAGCTCGAACCGGTCGACATGGATTGCAACCTGATTCCCGACGCGGCCATGACGATCGCCGTCGCTGCGCTGTTCGCGGACGGCACCACCACGCTGCGCAACATCGCCAGCTGGCGGGTGAAGGAAACCGACCGTCTCACCGCCATGGCGACCGAATTGCGCAAGGTGGGCGCCAAGGTGACGGAGGGCGAGGACTACCTCGCAGTGACGCCGCCCGGGCAGCTGACCCCGAACGCCGCCATCGACACTTACGACGACCATCGCATGGCGATGTGCTTTTCGCTGGTGAGCCTGGGCGGCGTGCCGATCCGGATTAATGATCCGAAGTGCGTCGGCAAGACTTTCCCTGACTATTTCGAGCGCTTCACGGCGCTGGCCCAACCCTGACCTATCTGAACCGACCTGACGTGCGACTTTTTCGATGAAACCGACCCGTCCCTTTCACCAGACGCCCGTCATCACGATCGACGGCCCGACCGCCTCCGGCAAGGGCACGGTGGCCGCGCTGGTCGCCGCCAGCCTGGGCTTCCACCTGCTGGACAGCGGCGCGCTGTACCGCCTGGCGGCGCTCGCCAGCATCCGCTACACGATCGCGGCCGACGATGCCGACGCCCTTGCGAAGCTGATCGACGAGCTCCATATCACCTTCCGTGAAGGCCTTGCTCAACTCGACGGCGTCGACGTTTCCGGCGAAATCCGCGCCGAGGAAATCGGCAAACGGGCCTCCGCTATCGCCGTGCACGCGCCGGTGCGGGCCGCGCTGGTGGCGCGCCAGCGGGCGTTTCGCAAGGAGCCCGGGCTGGTCGCCGACGGCCGCGATATGGGCACCGTGATCTTCCAGGATGCCGCGCTCAAGGTGTTTTTGACCGCCAGCGCCGAGGCACGTGCGGCCCGGCGGCATAAGCAATTGATCCAAAAAGGATTTTCTGCTAATATAGATAACTTGCTTCGGGATTTGCGTGAACGCGACGAGCGCGATAGTCAGCGCACAGCCGCGCCACTCAAGCCTGCAGCGGATGCGAAGTTGCTGGATACCTCCGCGTTATCGGTCGACCAGGCGGTCGGTCAGGTGGTGCAGTGGTACCAGGCTTTAATCCCTACCGCGTGAAAACGCGGACAGGAAATTGGCTGTAAAAGCACTATGTTGTTGTGTAGGTGCTCCGCGATTGTCGTGGAGCGTGTTTTAACCCCTTAACCCCGCGTGGCATTCGCACTCTAGCCGTCATTGCTGACCATCCGGCCAGCCGGGCACCGCGAGAACCATGCAAATTTTGATTTTTATGTCCGACCTGCAAACCTCTACCCCGAATACCGAATCTTTTGCGGCTCTGTTCGAAGAGTCGCTGACCAAGCAAGACATGCGCGCCGGCGAAGTGATCTCCGCCGAAGTCGTGCGTGTCGACCACAACTTCGTGGT
>NZ_DASXHA010000022.1:0-6363 GCF_036488795.1 Paraburkholderia sp. | reverse complement strand
TGTGACGACGTTGGGCGACGACAACTGGATCATGGCGTACGTGCACCTCGGGCACGACTGCCACGTCGGCAGCAACGTCATCCTGGCCAGCAACGCGCAAATGGCGGGCCACGTGACGATCGGCGACTACGCGATCGTCGGTGGCATGTCGGGCGTGCACCAGTTCGTGCGCATCGGCGCCCATTCGATGCTGGGCGGCGCCTCGGCGCTCGTGCAGGACATCCCGCCGTTCGTGATCGCCGCGGGTAACAAGGCCGAGCCGCACGGTATCAACGTCGAAGGTCTGCGGCGCCGCGGTTTTTCGGCGGATGCGATTTCGGCGCTGCGGGCCGCGTACCGTCTGCTGTACAAGAACGGGCTGTCGCTCGAAGAAGCCAAGGTGCAGCTGTCCGAGCTCGCCACGGCGGGCGGCGACGGCGACGCGCCGGTGCAGGCGCTGGTGGATTTCGTGGTCGCGTCGCAACGCGGCATCATCCGCTAGACGATGGCCTTGCAAACCAGTCCGCTTCGGCTCGCAATGGTAGCCGGCGAGCCGTCCGGCGACCTGCTTGCCGCGTCTCTGCTCGATGGCCTTTCGAGCCGTCTGCCCGCCGGCACGCAGTACTACGGCATCGGCGGCCCGCGCATGATCGCGACGGGCTTCGACGCGCACTGGCCCATGGAAAAGCTGACCGTGCGCGGCTATGTCGAAGCGCTGCGGCACATTCCGGAAATTCTCGGCATTCGCAACGAGCTGAAGCGCCAGCTGCTCGCCGAGCCGCCGTCGGCGTTCGTGGGTGTCGACGCGCCGGACTTCAATTTCGGCCTCGAGCACCCGTTGCGTGAGGCCGGCATTCCCACCATCCACTTTGTCTGTCCGTCTATCTGGGCGTGGCGCGGGGGCCGGATCAAGAAGATTGCCAGGGCCGTCGACCACATGCTGTGTGTGTTCCCGTTCGAAACGGCGTTGCTTGAAAAGGCGGGTGTGGCGGCGTCCTATGTAGGCCATCCGCTCGCCGACCAGATTCCGCTCGAGCCGGACACCCTCGGCGCGCGCCGTACGCTCGGTCTGCCGGAAAGCGGGCCGGTGATCGCCGTGCTGCCCGGCAGCCGGCGCTCGGAAATCGATCTGATCGGCCCGACCTTCTTCGCCGCCATGGAATTAATGCAGCACCGCGAGCCGGGTCTGCGTTTCGTGATGCCGGTGGCGACGCCGGCGCTGCGCGAATTGCTGCAGCCGCTGGTGGATGCCAGTCCAGGCCTCGCGTTGACGCTGACAGAAGGCCACGCTCAGGTGGCGATGACCGCCGCCGACGCGATCCTGGTGAAGAGCGGCACGGTGACGCTCGAAGCCGCGCTGCTGAAAAAGCCCATGGTCATTTCCTACAAGGTGCCCTGGCTGACCGGTCAGATCATGCGGCGGCAAGGCTATTTGCCGTATGTGGGATTGCCGAATATCCTGGCAGGGCGTTTCGTGGTGCCTGAAATCCTCCAGCACTTCGCGACGCCTGAGGCACTGGCCGACGCCACACTGAAACAGTTGCGCGACGAAGGCAACCGGCGCACGCTGACGGAAATCTTCACGGAAATGCATCACGTGCTGAAGCAGAACACGGCCCAGCGTGCGGCAGAGGTGGTGGCGAGCGTCATCGAAACGCGCAGGGGGCGTCGGTGACCGGCGCACGTGCGCCGCGGCGCCAGTCCGCATCCGCTGCGGCGCAGCCCGGCTTCAACTTCAACGGGCCTGACGAGATCGTCTGCGGCGTCGATGAAGCCGGACGCGGGCCGTTGGCCGGCCCGGTCGTCGCCGCGGCGGTCATTTTCGATCCGACGAAGCCGATGATCCGCGGCCTTGACGATTCCAAGGTCCTCACCGCCAAAAAGCGCGACGAGCTGTATGACAAGATCGTCGACCGAGCGTTGGCCTACTGCATCGCGTCCGCGTCGGTCGAAGAAATCGACACGCTCAACATCCTGCACGCAACCATGCTGGCGATGAAGCGCGCCGTTGAAGGCCTCGCTGTCATGCCGACGCTCGTGAAAATCGACGGTAACCGCTGTCCGGTGCTGAACATCCGCAGTGAGGCGGTGATTGGCGGCGACGCGCTGGTGAAGTCCATCTCAGCGGCGTCGATTCTCGCCAAGGTGACGCGCGATCGCATGCTGCTCGACTTGCATCAGACGTTTCCGGTCTACGGCTTCGACGCGCATTCCGGTTACGGCACGCCCCAGCATCTGGCAGCCTTGTACGAGCATGGGCCATGCGAGCATCACCGGCGTTCGTTCGCGCCGGTGCGTGAGGCGCATCTGCGGTTCGGCAATATGCTCAACACGTCGGGTGCGAAAGGCATGGCGCCACTCGCAGCGACTGCGGGGCCTCCGGTGCCGAATGACTGGCTCAACGACCCGTTCGGCGAGGGTGCGGTTTCCTGACGTGTCGTAGTCGTAGCGCCCAGGCCGGTTGCCGCGTTTCATTCTGTTTTGCTCACATTCTCACTGTCTTCGCTGCCTGTGAAA
Source organism: Paraburkholderia sp. (assembly GCF_036488795.1). Lineage (GTDB taxonomy): Bacteria > Pseudomonadota > Gammaproteobacteria > Burkholderiales > Burkholderiaceae > Paraburkholderia. The sequence continues at coordinate 3,867 of NZ_DASXHA010000022.1, read as the reverse complement.
GCCATCACCTCGCGGGACAATCCGCTCTACAAACGCCTGAAAGCACTGGCCGGTTCGACGCATCAACAGCGTCGCAGCGGCCACGCGCTGCTCGAGGGTTTTCATCTGGCAAGCGCCTATCTGGACGTCGCCGGGCAGCCTGAAACCTGCATCGTCACAGAGGGCGCGTTGCGTCACGACGAAGCGCAGGCGATCGTTGCCCGCATCGACGAGCACCGCATCGTGACGCTCCCAGACGCGCTGTTCGGCCAGTTGTCGAATGTGGTCAACGGCGTGGGCATTCTGCTGCTGGTGGAAAAACTCGTAGCGCCCTTGCCGGAGCGGGTCGCGCAGACCTGCGTGGTGCTCGACGGCGTGCAGGATGCGGGCAACGTCGGCTCGATTCTGCGCAGCGCTGCGGCCGCCGGTATTCAGCAGGTGTTTTGCGCGCCGGGCACGGCCTACGCGTGGTCGTCGAAGGTGTTGCGCTCGGGCATGGGCGCGCATTTCCTGTTGCAGATTCATGAAGACGTTGCGTCCGACACGCTGATCGAGCGTCTCGCCGTGCCCGTGGTGATCACGGATTCGCATGGCGCCGAGGCCATCTACGATTGCGATCTGTCCGGTTCGCTCGCGTGGGTGATGGGTAACGAGGGTGCGGGCGTGTCGCAAGCGTGGCGCGATGCGGTCACGCTGCGCGTGACGATCCCTCAGCCTGGCGGCATGGAATCGTTGAATGTGGCGGCGGCTGCCGCCGTGTGTCTCTTCGAGCAGTGCCGCCAGCAGCGCGGTGCGTGACATTGCGGCTCACGCACTCCGCTAGCATCCGACGCGCTAAACGGCTGCCGAATCAATACGCCGGCCGGTCGAGCTTGATTTCCTGCAGGATCGTCGTCGCGATCTCTTCGATCGACTTGTGCGTCGACGACAGCCACTTGATCCCTTCGCGCCGCATCATGGCTTCCGCTTCGTTGATCTCGTAACGGCAGTTTTCCGGCGCCGCGTACTTGCTGCCCGGGCGGCGTTCGTTGCGGATTTCCGATAGGCGCTGCGGATCGATCGACAGCCCGAACATCTTGGTGCGGTGCTCGAGCAACGGCGTGGGCAGTTTGCCGCGTTCGAAGTCTTCCGGAATCAATGGATAATTGGCTGCCTTCACGCCGTATTGCATTGCCAGATAAAGGCTTGTCGGCGTCTTGCCGCTGCGCGAGACGCCCACCAGGATCACGTCGGCGTCAGCCAGATTGCGGTTCGATTGCCCATCGTCATGGGCGAGCGAGAAATTGATCGCCTCGATCCGGTTCTTGTATTCCTCGGTGTCGGCGTTCTGGTGGCCACGGCCCATGGCGTGGCTCGACTTCAGTTCCAGTTCCTGCTCGAGCGGTTCGACGAAGGTCTGGAACATGTCCAGCACAAGCGCGTTCGAGCCCTTCACGATCCGGTTCGAAGAACTGTCGACCAGCGTTGTGAAGACGATAGGCCGGCGGCCATCCTGTCTCACCGCTTCGTTGATTTTCTCGAGCGTCGCGTAGGCCTTCTCCGTGGAGTCGACAAAGGGCACGCGAACCAGGCGGAATTTCTGGTCGAACTGGGAAAGGATCGAATGCGCGAAGGTTTCGGCAGTGATCCCGGTACCGTCGGAGACGATGAATACGGTGGGCGGCATCAGTGGGGCAGGGAACGTGAGCGGGAAATTACGCTCGAATCTAACATCGCCGCGCTGACGCGTACTGTACGGTGGCTAACCGGAGCCTACAGCGGCGTCGGCGCGGCGCGCCGTGGCGCCGCTCGCGCGCCCTCTGACGACCGGGGCCTCGCAATGAGCCCGACGGGAAGTCCGGGGCGCGGTTCGAGGCGCAATTCTCGTCCGACAGTCACATTTTGAGAGTCGGCACGGTAGAATAGCGGCAACCTGTTGGATAAGCAATTGCAGGCGAACCGCGCGTAACTCGCATTTATCACGCGCTCAACGCACCGCTTTTTGCAGGTAACCTGCGGCGAATCCGAAGAATTTCGTCAAACCGCCGGCATCGTCGCGCTTTTTGCTTGCTTCCTGCTGAAGCGCGTGCGGCCTCGGTTACCGGATTAAGCGGCTGCTGATCACGCCGCGCAAGCGATTGCTTATCTAACAGGTTGTGCAAGACGTCGAGATCCGGCTTCCTATGAGCCCTCGCGTCCGAGCCCACTTGCACAGCCGGGTATTTTTTCCACACTTAGGGGCTTGTATGACTAACGCAGTTAACGTCGCAAAGGATCAGGCGTATGTAGTTCCGTTCGAGCAGTTGCGGATGACCGATGTGGAGATCGTGGGCGGCAAGAACGCGTCCCTTGGCGAGATGATCAGTCAGCTCGCCCAGGCAGGCGTTCGGGTTCCGACCGGCTTCGCCACGACGGCACTCGCATTCCGCGATTTCCTTCATCACAACAATCTCACCGAACGCATCGCCAAACGTCTGGAAACGCTCGACGTCGACGACGTGAAGGCGCTCGCCGAAGCGGGCAAGGAAATCCGTCAATGGATTGTCGACGCACCGCTGCAGCCGAAGCTCGAGGCTGAGATCCGCGCGGGTTTCGATACGCTCCAGAACGGCTCGCCGGAAGAACTTTCGTTCGCGGTCCGCTCGTCCGCCACGGCAGAAGACTTGCCGGACGCGTCGTTCGCGGGTCAGCAGGAAAGCTATCTGAACGTGGTCGGCATCGACGACGTGCTGGATCGTATGAAGCACGTGTTCGCGTCGCTGTATAACGACCGCGCTATTTCGTACCGGGTCCACAAGGGCTTCACCCACGCTGAAGTGGCGTTGTCGGCGGGTGTGCAGCGCATGGTGCGCTCGGACGTCGGCGCGGCCGGCGTGATGTTCACGCTCGACACGGAATCCGGCTTCAAGGACGCGGTCTTCATCACCTCCAGCTATGGCCTGGGTGAAACCGTCGTGCAGGGCGCCGTGAATCCGGACGAGTTCTACGTGTACAAGACCACGCTCGCCCAAGGCAAGTATCCGATCATTCGCCGTTCGATCGGCTCCAAGCTCATCAAGATGGAGTTCACCAAGCCGGGCGAGCCGGGCCGCGTGAAGACTGTCGACGTGTCGCATGAGCAGCGCAACCGCTTTTCGATCAGCGACAACGACGTGATCGAACTGGCGAAATACGCGGTGATCATCGAGAAGCATTACCAGCGTCCGATGGACATCGAGTGGGGCAAGGACGGCCGGGACGGCAAGATCTTCATTCTGCAGGCACGTCCGGAAACGGTGAAAAGCCAGGCCTCGGGCAAGGCCGAGCAGCGCTTCAAGCTGAAGGGCCAGTCGCAGGTCATCGTCACGGGCCGCGCAATCGGCCAGAAGATCGGCGCGGGCCCCGTGCGCGTGATTCATGATCCGTCGGAGATGGACCGCGTGCAGCCGGGCGACGTGCTGGTTGCCGACATGACCGATCCGAACTGGGAACCGGTGATGAAGCGTGCGTCGGCCATCGTCACGAATCGTGGCGGGCGAACCTGCCACGCGGCCATCATCGCGCGTGAGCTGGGCGTGCCGGCGGTGGTGGGCTGCGGCGACGCAACCGACCTGCTGAAGGACGGTGCGCTCGTCACCGTTTCGTGCGCGGAAGGCGACGAGGGCAAGATTTACGACGGCCTGCTCGAAACCGAAATCACCGAAGTTCAGCGCGGCGAACTGCCGCCGATTCCGGTGAAGATCATGATGAACGTCGGCAACCCGCAGCTCGCGTTCGACTTCTCGCAGTTGCCGAACGCAGGCGTGGGCCTCGCGCGCCTCGAGTTCATCATCAACAACAATATCGGCGTGCATCCGAAGGCGATTCTCGAGTACCCGAACGTCGATCAGGATCTGAAGAAGGCGGTCGAAAGCGTCGCACGCGGCCATG
>NZ_DASXHA010000016.1:0-33591 GCF_036488795.1 Paraburkholderia sp. | reverse complement strand
CGAGGTTCAACGCGGTGGGCAGCCCGTCGGTGAACTGCTTCGCCGCCACCTGCGCGGCCTTCAACCGGCTCGGCGTGACGTCGGTGGCTTCCATGGACAGCGACACGTCGATCACCAGCATCACCGTCGCCCGGTTGCGCGGCACGCGTTCCTGCGCGGTTGGACCGGCCAGTGCGACGGTCAGCAGCAGCATCGCGACCAGCAGGATCGCGGCGGGCGCGTGCCGCCACCAGCCCTGTTTCTTGGGTGCGACCCGCTCCAGCAGGTCGAGGTTGGCGAAGCGCAGGGTGCGGCGCTTGCGCGCGCGCTGGATGATCACGTAGCCGATGGCCAGCGCGGCCACGACGGCCAGCAGCAGGAACCACCACGCCGCGGTGAACCCGGTCAGGCTCAACGTCATCAGACACCTCCTGACCAACGGCGCTTGCGGGCGACCGCGAAGCGGACGGTGTCGGCGATCCAGTCCGAGTCGGTGCGCAGCACCAGGTGTCCGCCGCCGGTGCTGCGCAGCGCGGCCGCGACCATGGCGCGGTGTTCGGCGGCGGCAGCGGCGAATTCGCGGCGCAGCAGGGGGGACGCGTTGACTTCGCGCTGGCGGCCGGATTCGGGGTCGGCGAGCACCAGCGAGCCGACTTCGGGCAGGTCGATGTCGCGCGGGTCGAGGATTTCGATGCCGACGACATCGTGCCTGCTGGCGAGCGCGCGCAGCGGGCGTTCCCAGTCCAGCGGTCCGAGGAAGTCGGAGACGACCACGAGCAGCCCGCGCCTGCGCGGCGGGCGGCGCATGACTCATTGTTCGTATCTCGTACTCATTCGGACCATCCCAGCTCGCAGATGGATGCCCGGTGTGTTGGCGCGGCCCGCCGTCGAGGGCTCAAAGGCCAGACTTGAAAGCCGGCTTCAAAGGCGCGCCGGCTGCTCCGGCAACACGACAAAAAATGTCGAACCCGCGCCCTCCGCCGATTCCACCCAGACCCGCCCGCCGTGCCGCTCGACGAGGCGCCGCACCAGCGCCAGCCCGATCCCGTCACCCTTCGCCACGTCGCCGTGCAGGCGTTGAAAGGCCCGGAACACCTTGGACATGTACGCAGCCGGAATTCCCATGCCATTGTCGCGCACGTAATAAGTTCGCGTGCGCAGCACGGGCGGCTGGCTCTCGTCGAGCGGGTCTGGCTCGAACGCACCCACCTCGATCCGGCCCAGCCGGCCAGGCTCGAGAAAGTTGAGTGCGTTGCCGATCAGCTGCCCAAAGATCTGCTCGATCGCTCCCGGATCGCCCCAGGCGGGCGGCAGTTCGCGCACGGTCAGCACAGCACCGCGCTCGTGGATCACCGCCGCCAGAGCGTCGACGACGCGCGCAACCGCGCGCCCGACGCTGACGCGCTGCCATTGGTATTCGAAGCGCCCTGCCCGGGAGATACGCAACAACGCGTCGATGATGGCCGCCGCGCGCGTCACCGCGGTCCGCAAAAAATGCAGCGACTCGCGTACGTCGCCATCGAGCACGTCCGTGAGACGCTTTTCTTCGTGACGCGGCAGTTGTGCGGCGTCGACCGTCGCGCGCAGCTCATCGCACGATACCTGCAGCTCCTTCGAAAAACCTTGCAGGTTGACCAGCGGCGAGCGCAAATCATGCGAGACGCTGTAGATGAACATCTCGTTGTCCTGAGTCTCCTGACGCAGTTCCTCGTTGAGCTCGGCCAACTCCTTGGCGCGCGCCTGCAGCCGGGCCTTCAATACGGCCTGCTCCTGCTCGGCGGCGCGCAGCCGCGCGCCGGTCTGGTGCAAGGCGGCGTCGAGCGCGGCGATCTCGTCGTTGCCCGAGAGCGGCGCACTCAACGGCCGGCCGAGACCCAGGCGCTCCGCGTTGCCGGTCAGCACCTCGAGTCGGCGTCCGATACTGCGGGCGAACACCAGCGCGGTGATGCCCCAGATCAGCATCGAACCGAGCACGGCCGCAATCAGCGCGTATTGCTGGCGCGCACGCCTGTGCGCGAGCGATGCGCTGCGTTGCGCGTCAAGGCGCGACTCCTCGTGCAGGAAAGTGTCGAGCTGCTCGCGAAACTGCGCCACCTGACCCGGCATCGCCTGAGTATCGAGAGCGATATAAGGCGTGATGCTGCGCCCTTCGTGCAACGCCTGCGAGATCGCCGTAGCTTGCGCGCGATAAGCATCGACGGTAGCGCGCATCTGCTGCACCCGCGCCACCTGCTGCGGCGTGTCCGCCACCAGTTGCTCGAGACGCATCAGACGGTCGGAGAGATCGACCCATGCCGCGCGCCGGTCAATGAACAGAGGATCGCCGACTACCATGCCGGTGCGGATTCGCGCCGCCTCGCGCAGCAACGGATCGACCAGCGCAGCCGATTCGTACAGGATGTGCTTGCTGTTGGCCACCCACAGCGCGGCTTGCGCCGTCTGTTGCTGAGTGTCGAAGACGACGCCCAGCAATGCCAGCTCGACGACGCTCGGCATGGCAATCAGCAACAACCCTTTGGTGAATAATTTCATGTTCGCCTGGCAGTCCATCCGGTCACGGCCATGCGTGCACGCCGCCGGCGAACCGCAAGACGCCGCCGTACAGCGCCCGACCGCCGGGCCGCCGCAGCGGGCGCATCCGGAACCGGGCCATTATCGACGTGAATTTGAGATATTTCAATGTGCCGCGCTTGAGGCGCTGGGCCACATAAAAATGTCTTTTTTTCGTGGTGGGAGTGTCCCTTACGCGGCGCCTGCGTCTATTATGGAGACAGAGGTTGGAGACGGGTAATGGGGATGCGAAAGCGCGCGGCAGGGCGATTCGGCACGATTCGTGCGGATGGGTGTGAGGCAGATTGATCGTCGAATCACCGTGAATCTGGCATTTTCGTATGCTATAAAAGATCGACGTGCGGCGGCGCGAAGCCGGGAGTGGTCGCATGAGGACGCTGCGTTTCTTGCAATTCTTTTTCAGGCGAATTTTTATGTCCTTCCCGAAAAAGCGTAGGCGCGCGAAGGTGGACGGCGACGAGTCGTTCCTAGCGGTGCTACGGCATTTCAAACCCTTCGGCCAGCTCGACACCAAGATCGCGCGGGCACGTGCTCAGGACGAACCGGTCCTCTATGCACACGTGCTGCCTGGCCTCGACGTCCTGCTGTGCAGCGTGCGCGGCGCGCAGCCTCCCTATCCGGCAGCCGCTGAGCTACGCCGGCGCTGCATCGAATCCATTGCTAACGCGCTGGAACAGCCGCTCGACGGGCTGGAAAACGGCGGCTACTGGTACGAGGCCGACGGCTTCGGCTTTCTGGTGTTCGCCAGCCGTGCACGTGGCCGGATCCTGCCGGAGTTTGGTGCAACGCGCGTCGTGAGCGGCACGTCACGTCGCGGCGTGCGTCGGCAAGATGCCGCCGGCGACGCGGCGCCACGTTCGTTGCGCTGATTCGCTCGCGCCCGTTTTTCCGCTGTACGAACTGGCTGAACAAAACCGTTCGCGCGCTCATGCCATCATGAGCGCGCGAATTTTTTTTGGCCGCGTCGCGCTGCGCCGCCTCGCCTTCGTTCGTGGGAGCTTCCGTGCCCCGCGCTTCCGTCATCTGAACGACCGTCTTTAGCGGGTCTCACGTCAAGGCCTAGCTACCCTTGTACTCGGCCGCGCTGGCCGGCGTCAGCGTAGCCGGCTTTGCCGCGGGCTTCGCGTTGCCGGACTTCGGCGGCGCCGCGGCGGTGCCCTGCGAGAGCGGCGCACGCGCCTTCTCTTTCTGTCCGGGCGGCGGCGCGGCCGGTTGTTGCGCCCGCTCGTTTGCCAGCAATTGCGCGCATGGCAGCGGCTTGTTATTGCTGGGTGCAATCAGCGGAATCAGCGCGGCAAACGGATTGATCAGACCAAGACCGATCATCGCGCCACCGCGCAATGCCAGCGCGGTCGCGTTCACACCCACGTGCGGATCTTTAAAGGTGCCCTTCGCGTACAACGGCGAACGCAGCGAAAACACCCGGAAGCCCTTCGTGTGGGGATGGATGCCCAGATCCATGGTCTCGTCGCGCAGGCTGACGTTGCCGTCGATGTCGATCACCGCGTCGTCCGTGTCGAGCGCGAACACGCGCGGGTTGAGCACGCCGTCGGTCACGACGAAGTCGGCGGCCGCGCAGTTGATCTTCACATCGGCCGTGCCGAACAGCTTTTCATAGACCACGTTCGCCACGTTCAGGCCGGCCGCCTCCATGAGCAGACGGCTCACCGTGCCGTCGGTCACCAGCGCCTTGACCTCGCCGTTCGAGGTGCCCGCCAGCGCCGCCGGCGAATTGCCGGTGGCCGAGAGCGCGGCGTCGCCGTTGATTTCGCCCAGCGCGCTTTGCATCGTCTTGAATGTTGGGAACAGCTGCTTGAGTTTCAGGTGGCGTGCCGACGTAGAGAAGCGCCCCTTCAACGGCGTCGCGCTGCCGTCCAGATGAATCTCCGAAGACAGGGTGCCGCCCGCTACGCCGAACGAAAGCGGGGTCAGCGACAGCACGCCATCGGCCAACACCACGTGCGTGTATAGGTTGGTGATCGGCAGGGCCGGATTCTTGATGAGACGCCGGCCGGTGAATTTGACATCTGCGTCAATCGCTTTCCAACGGTCGGTGCGAAACTCCTCTACCGGCAAGACCTTGTCGGAGGGCTGCTTCGTCGTGTCGCCGCGCTTCGCCTTGCTGGCGTTGGAATCGGCGCCGATGACCGGCGCCAGATCCGAGAACTGCAGCAGGTTCGACACGAGTTCGCCCTGCAGCAGCGGACGCGGTTCGCGCGCCGTGTAGGTCAGCGTGCCGTTCAGATCGCTGCCGCCCACCCGGCCTGTAAAATTTTCATACCTGAAAACGCTGCCATTGCGCTTGAACTGGCCGACCAGCCGCCCTTCGGTCGCGTAAGGCGGCGTATCCGGCAGTGTCACGCCGGTGATCGAGTACAGATGCGCGAGGCTCTGCCCCTGCAGCCACAGACGCAGATCGACTGCGGCCAGATGCGCGGGATCCGTGACGGTGCCGACCAGCGCCACATGCAGATCGCCCACCTTGACGTCGGCTTGCAGCGGAAACGGCCGGTTGGCGTCCTGCAGGGCCAGCACGCCGCCCAGCTTGCCGTCGCCCGAGACGGCCGTGCGGTTGTAACTGCCCTTCACGGTCCAGCCCATGGCATAGGTCGGCGCCGCGGCAGGCGGCGCGGCCGCCGTACTGCTGGCCGGCGCGGTCGCGGTCATTGGCACGCTGCCGCCGGACCCGGCAACCGTTGCCGATGCGCCCGCTCCGGCACTGCCTGCCGACGCGGCGGTTTCGCTTGCAGAAGCAGCGGAGGCCGCCGCAGCCGACGCCGCCTCCGAGGCCGCCTCCGCATTCACCTGGGCCGTGAGCCGGTTAGCGCCCTGCTGGCCGACCACTTGCGCCGACGTGCTGCGCGAGGCGGCCTCCTGCTGCTTCATCACGTCGCCGATCGGAATCGGCTGACCGAGCGTATCCACCACGATTTGCACATCGACTTTTTTCTGCTGATCGGACACGGCGATATTGCCCTTGGCGAACTGGATATCGTGCAGGTCGAGCTTCCACTCGGATGGTCCGGCCGACGACTGCAGCTTGAAAGTCCAGTTGTCGCGGCCGTCGAGCAGGCGTTCCAGATCGACGGACGGATTCACCAGGTTGATGGCGGGAATCACGATGTCATGCGCGAGCAGCGGCAGCACGGCGACTTCGAAGTCGATCTCGTCGAGCGTCGCGAATTGCGGCTGGCTGGCCCAGGTGGGGTTCGCGATCGTAATGTTGGCGGCCGAGAAACGCGGCCACGGCACCCATGCCCGCCAGCCCGTTTCGCCCACCGGATGCCGCCAGCCCACCTTGAGATCGCCGTTGATCGTGAACTGCCTGCCGATCGCCGCGCTCACCTTGTCATCGACCCACGGACGGGCGCGATTCCAGTCGAAGGTCAGGATAAAGATCGCCAGTGCGACGATCAGAATCACGATAACCGCGACCACCCATGCGATGATCTTGCCGATGCGCCTGCCAATCGTGCCCGACACTGCCATGAGGAACTCCGCTCATTTCTTGTTGGGTATCCGACAGCAGTTCGCATGCCTGGTTCAGTATGCCTCGCGTGGCGCGCGGCGAAGCCGGCGCGGTGTCGTCCGCTGCGGCGTCCGCGCCGCTGCCCCATGAGGCGGTGCACTGTACGTATAAACACATCCCCCACCATGACGGATACTTCCCTTGTCGACGCCGAGGACATCGCCCGGCGCGATCCTGTGAGCGGACAGATGTTGCTGCAGCCCACCCGCTTTGCGCTTCACGCCGGCGACCGCGTCGCCATCAGCGGGCCCTCGGGGTCGGGCAAGAGCGTGTTCCTGCGCGCGTTCGCGCTACTCGATCCGCTCGATGGCGGGCGCATTGCCTGGCACGGCCAACCCGTCGAGCGCGCGACGATCCCGCGCTATCGCCGCAACGTGGCGTATATCCGGCAGCGTCCGGCGATTCTGGACGGCACCGTCGAGGACAACCTGCGCTATCCGTTCACGCTCAAGGCTTATCGCGACGTGCGCTTCGATCGCGCGCGGGCAGCGTCGCTGGCCGCCCAGGCGGGCCGCGGCGAACACTTTCTCGACAAGCGAGCAAGCGATCTGTCAGGCGGCGAAGCGCAGATCGCAGCGTTGATTCGCGTGCTGCAACTCGCACCGGAAGTGTTGCTGCTCGATGAGCCCACTGCGTCACTGGACCCGGAGTCGTCTCACGCAATAGAAGGTCTCGTCAAGGCGTGGTTCGTGGCGGACGACAAACCGCGCGCCTGGATTTGGGTCTCGCACGATCCGGCGCAAGCAAAACGCATGAGCGAACGTCATCTGACCATGCGCGCGGGCGTGCTGGATGAAGCGCCGCATGAAGACAACGTGACAGTTGCACATGACGCGCCAGCGGAGCGGTCGGCCAGCGCCTCCGCATCGGGCACCGACCACGAGGAGCGCGCTCCATGATGCTGCAAAACCTGAGCTTGTGGGACGTCGGCATCGCCGCGCTGCTGATCGTCGTGAACGGCGCGTTGTCGGTGGCGCTCAAGCTCGACCTCGAACGCAAGCTGGCGTGGGCCGCAGTCCGTACGGTTGTCCAGTTGCTCGCGATCGGCTATGTGCTCGGTTGGGTCTTCCAGTACAACCGCTGGTACGTCGTCTTGCCGCTGATGGTGATCATGACGCTGATTGCCGGTTTCGCCGGCGCTCAACGCGGCGCGCGCACGTACGCCGGTCAGCGCGCGGACAGCGTGGTGTCGATCTGGTTCAGTTCGTGGCTGGTCGCGGCGGTAGGCCTCTTCGTCGTGATCCGCATCCACCCCTGGTACGAGCCGCAGTACGCGATTCCGATTCTCGGCATGATCCTCGGCAACACGCTGACCGGCGTGTCGCTCGGCATCGAACGGATGACCGAGGAACTGACCGCGCGGCGCGACCGCGTGGATATGGCACTCGCGCTCGGCGCGACGCGTTGGGAAGCTGCGCAAGGGCCGGCTCGCCAGGCGGTGCGCGCCGGCATGATTCCGACCCTGAACCAGATGGCGGTGGTCGGTGTGGTCAGTCTGCCCGGCATGATGACGGGCCAGGTGCTGGCCGGCCAGTCGCCGCTCCAGGCGGTGCGCTATCAGATCGTGATCATGTTTCTGATTGCTGCGTCATCGGCGCTCGGCACGGTGGGCGCCGTGCTGCTGACTTACCGGCGCCTGTTCTCCGCCGAGCATCGTTTTCTGGCGTCACGGCTGGTGGAACGCGCAAGCGGCGCACGCGGGTGATCCGGGCCGCTCAGCGTTTCGCCGTCACCGAGACCTGCGTGCCGTCGCTCAGGCTCAGGGTCTTCGTGCTGCCATTGGTCGGCATCGAAAAGCGCAGGATCTGGCTGACCTTGACCTGGTTTGGACAAGTAAGCGTCTTGCCTGCGTTCGTGACCGTTCTGGTGCCGTGCGGCGTCTGTGCCTGGAAACTCATTTGCACGCTCGCCGTGCCATTCGCGGCTACGACCGGCGCGAAGCGGATCTGCGTCTGACGGATCATCGCGCCGTTGGTATCGACCGGCAGCGAGGTGTAGTCCGGGCAGTCTTCCGTGGCGGCGACCGGACCGCCGGGCGGTACCGTCTTCCAGGTGAAATCATCGGACTCGCCGGAGCGGATAGTGCGCGTTTCCTGCGCATTGCCGAACTGTTTGGAGGTGACCTTGACCGTGTAGCGAATCGGTCCGTCCGGAGCGGCCTGCGAGGTGACCGTAATGGGCGTGGCCGCGCGGGCCGCCGTCACGAACAGGCACGCAACCAGCGCGTATGTCAGAGGAGCAACAACAGAAACGGCGGAGAGTCTGAAGCACGGGCTCATACTGTCACCTCCTCGTTGTGCCGCTGCGCACCCGGGTGACGAGCCACGCAGCTATTTGCGCATGAAGCCCCGTCAGTCTAACGCCAAGCGGACCCGAGCGCGCCTCGCGCGGATCGGGTGTTAACCCGCTTGCGTTTGAGCGTCGAACAACCTAATGGCGCGCTCGAATCGGCACCTTAAAAGCCGGTTAACACGAGCTTGCCGATGGCACGTCCTTCCTCCAGCAACTGATGCGCGCGCCGCACGTTCTGCGCATTGATCTTGCCGAGATGCTCGCCGACTGTCGTGCGCAGCGTGCCCGCGTCGATCAGGCGCCCCACTTCGGTCAACAGCTTGTGCTGCTCGATCATGTCCGGTGTGCCGAACATTGAGCGCGTGAACATGAACTCCCAGTGAAACGCCGCGCTTTTTGCCTTGAGCAGTTCCACCGGAACCGGCTTGTCGTTTTCGACGATCGAGCAGATGCCCCCCTGCGGCTTGATCATCGCTGCCGCGGCGGGGAAATGCTTGTCGGTGTCGTTGAACATGAGAACAAAGTCGACATTGTCGAAGCCGATCTGTTTCAGTTGCGCCGGCATGTCGCCGAAGTGATCGATGATGTGATCCGCGCCGAGTTCGGTCGCCCACTTCGCCGATGCGGGACGCGACGCCGTAGCGATCACCGTGAGCCCGGCCAACTGCCTGGCCAACTGGATGCCGATCGAGCCGACCCCACCCGCCCCGCCGATGATCAGCACCGAACGCCCGCGATCCGCGCCTTGCGGCGACACGCCGAGCCGGTCGAACAGCGCTTCCCATGCGGTGATCGCGGTCAGCGGCAGCGCCGCCGCATGCGTGAAATCGAGTGAAGCCGGCTTGCGTCCGACGATGCGCTCGTCCACCAGGTGATATTCGCTATTCGCGCCTGGCCGCGTGATGCTGCCGGCATAGAACACAGGATCTCCGACCTTGAACAGCGTGACCTCGGGGCCGACCGCGGCCACCGTGCCCGCGGCGTCCCAGCCGAGCACGCGCGGCGCCTTCTCCACCGTGTCTTTGGGCGAGCGAACCTTGTAGTCAACCGGGTTCACGGAGATCGCCTCGACCTTCACCAGCAAGTCGCGGCCGGTGGCCTCGGGCTTGGGAAGCTCCACGTCGACGAGGGCTTCCGGCTGGTCGACAGGCAAATAACGATAAAGACCGACAGCTTTCATAACGGCTCCTGAAAAGTTTGCGGGTTCATGACTGCGTGAGAGATGCGCTTGCACGCGTGCGTTCCGGCCTGAAAGATCTCTCGTGGCCTTGAGTCAAACGCGGTGCCGTCATGATAGGGCGATCCTCCCTCTTTCAGAACCGGCATAATGGCTTAAACATCTTCTTGAAAATGCGAAGAATGACGACTCCTGCCGCGTCCGCTCCGACTTTCTTCGTCCACGACCGTGAGCGGCTCGACCTGCTCGATGTCGCGCTGTTCGTGCGGGCCGCGCTGCTCGCCAACGTGTCGGCGGCGGGTCGTGAATTCGGGCTGTCGGCCGCGGTTGCGAGCGCCCGGCTGGCGCAACTGGAACGCCTGCTCGGCGCCCGCCTGCTGCACCGGACCACCCGCCGCATCAGCCTCACGCAGGACGGTGAAGTTTTCATGGCGCATGCCCAGCGGCTGCTCGAGACGGCCGCTGCGGCGCGCGCCTCGGTCGGACGCGCGCAGACCGAACCGCAGGGGCGGCTACGCGTATCGATGACCTCGTCGTTCGGACGCCAGCACGTGTCGCCCGTGATCCCCGAGTTTTTGCGCCGCTATCCGGGCGTGAGCGTCGACTTGCGGCTGTCCGATCAGATGGTGGATCTCGTGGACGCCGGGATCGATCTGGCGATCAGGCTCGGAGCACTCAAGGATTCGACGCTGGTAGCGCGACGCCTCGCCGCCAACCGGCGCGTGATCTGCTGCGCGCCCGCCTATCTGGAGGCGCACGGCACCCCGCATCACCCGGCCGAGCTCGCGCAACACGAGTGCGTGATTCTGTCAGACCAGAATACGTGGGCATTCGACACCCCGGCCGGGCGCCTCGACGTGCGGGTCGGCGGCCGGCTCGCCACGGATAATGGTGAAGTGATCCGCGACGCGCTGCTGGCCGGTTTCGGCATCGCGCTCAAGTCGACGTGGGATGTGGCGCCCTACTTGCGCAGCGGCGAACTGGTCAGTGTGCTGGACAGCTATCCGCTCGCGGAAACGGTCGCGATCTGGGCCGTCTATCCGAGCCGCGCATTCGTGCCGCCGAAGACGCTGGCGTTCATCGACTTTCTTGCCGCGCATTTCGGCGATCCGCCGTATTGGGACGTCGAGCCGGGCTGAGGTCGTCCGACGGCGGCTCCGCCGAAACCGGCCTCATGCGATGGCCGCCCGATCGCGTACCCAGTTGTGCAGTCAGTGTTTGCGGCCCCGTTGCGCCTTGCCGGCGGAATTGCTATTGCTGTGAGCGTCGTTTTGGGTACGCTCCTGATACTCGTCGCCGCCGCGCCGGTCCGTATCTTTCAGGCCGCGTTCGAGATCGCGATGGGCCTGTTTGCCAACGCCACGCGGATCGTCCTCATGCTGCGATTCGGGACTCTGATCCGTCTCGTGCGGCAACGGCACCGTTTCGTCCTGCAAGGTACGCTTCTGCGGATGCGCGTTCGCCTGAGCGCTCTTGCCCTTGGCCGGCTGCTTGCCGCTGCCAGTCGATACCTGCGGTGATGTCTTCATTGCGTCCTCCGGTTTTCATTGCATTTGAGCTCACTTTGCACAAGCGCCCAAGGCGCGTGCGCAATGGCGTACTCACCCCGCTTCGGCATCATCCAGCCGCTTCTTCATGGCCGCGGTGATGCGTTGCCGCGTCTTTGCGTAGTCGGCCCACGGGTCTTGCCGCAGCGATTCGAGCCGTTCATGCAGGTTGGCGATGGTCCATTGATCGCCCGCCGTGGTGCCGGCAACCTCATCCCATGCAAGCGGCACCGATACGCCGAGACCAGCGCGCGCCCGCGCCGAATACGCGGCGACCGTGCTCGAGCCGCGGTTGTTGCGCAGATAGTCGACGAAGATCTTGCGCTTGCGATTCTGCGCGCCCATCTTCGCGGAGAAATGTTTGGGCAGCGTTGCGGCCATATGCTGGGCGACGGCCTGCGAAAACGCCTTCACGTCGTCCCAGCCCGCCTGTTTCGCCAGCGGCACGACCACATGCAGTCCCTTGCCGCCACTCGTCTTGCAGAACGACACGAGACCGAGTTCCTCCAGCAGCGTACGCGTCAACTGCGCCGCTTCGATCATCTTTTCCCACCCCAGCGCCGGGTCCGGGTCGAGATCGAACACGACCCGGTCGGGCTTCTCGATGTTCGACGCCACGGCGTTCCATGTGTGCAGCTCGACGGTGCCCATCTGTGCGGCGCCGATCAGCGCCTTCAGCGTATCGATCGTGATCAGCGGCGGATGGCCCGGGTCCAGATCCGGATGCTGCGTGACATTCGGGATAGACAGCTTCTGGCTGTGCTTCTGAAAAAACAGTTCGCCTCCGATGTCCTCCGGCGCCCTCACCAGCGAAACCGGCCGGTCTTTCAGATGCGGCAGTATCCAGTGCGCCACTGATTCGTAGTACTGCACGAGATCGATCTTGCGCGCGCCGCCATGCTTGTCGATCACGCGATCCGGATGCGAGATGCGCACGCCGGCGATCGTGGTTGTCGCGCCGGCAGAGGCTTTTGTGCGGCGGGGTGTGTCGGTGTCGGCCGCGGCATTGAGATTGGCGTCGGGATCGGCACTGGAACCGGCCGTGGCCACCCGCGGCTTTTTCACAGCAGGTTTCGCGGCGCTCTTCGACGCGGTGCGTTTTTTCGCGGGCGCATCGCCGCCTGTGTCGGTTGCATGTCGTTGCACGTCCACTCCTTTGCGTGGCGTTTCCATGACGATCTGCCGCGCCGGTTTGTCGCGCCTCAAGCTGACAAACGACGCCTGGCGCACGATCCGCTCGTCGGTCCATTCCGCGAAATTGCATTCGCAGACAAGCTCCGGCTTGACCCAATGCACCGGCGTGCGGCTGCGCTCGCGCGGCGCGCCGGCGAACGGCATGCGCGAAGTCGCGAGCGAGTCGAGTTCTTTCTTCACGGAGCGCAACAGTGCCGCGTCGAAGCCCGTGCCTACCCGGCCGGCATATTGCAGCTTGCCCTTGCCGTCATGGACGCCAAGCAGCAGCGCACCGAAAGCCGCGCGGCTGCCAGTCGGCTCCGTATACCCGCCGATCACGAACTCCTGCCGCCGCCGGCATTTCAGCTTGATCCACGTGGCGGTTCGGCCCGACGTGTAATGACTGTCGCGCCGCTTGCCGATGATGCCTTCGAGCGCCATGTCGCAGGCGCTCCTCAACAGATCGTCGGCACCGAAGCCGAAATCTTCCGAAAAACGCAGGATAGGATCGTCGACCTCTTCAAGCAGCGCCTGCAGAATCGCCCTTCGCTGTACGAGCGGCACACCGCGCAAGTCGTAGCCGTTCAGGAACGGAATGTCGAACAGGTAGATCACGATGTCTTGCGGACGGTCGGCATCGAACGCGTTTTGCAGCGCCTGAAAATTGGGCACGCCTTTTCCGTTTAACACCACCGCCTCGCCATCCAGCCACGCGCTGTCGAGACCGAGGTCCGCGAGCGCCTCCACCTGCTTGCTGAACTTCGCGGTCCAGTCGTTGCCCGCGCGCGTGAAGACGCTCACGGGCTGCTTCTTCGCGTGATGATCGATACGCGCAAGCACGCGGTAGCCGTCGAACTTGATCTCGTACGACCATGCGTCGCCCGGCGGGGCGGCGTCGACCAGCGTCGCCAGTTGCGGCTTGAAGGTGGCGGGCAACGCAGCCTTCCTTGCACCTTCGATCGCGGGCGACGCGGCTAACGTACGCAGTGATTCCGTGCTGCGGTTCGCCACGATGTCGGTTTTTTGGGGCGCGGCCGTGCGCGCGCGGCCACTGGTTTTCGGTTTGGCGCTCTTGCTGCTGCGCGCCGAATGTTGTGCCGCAGTGCGCGGCGCGGCGGGTTTGCGTGCGCGCGGCGCGGCAGCGCCATCGTCAAGCACGCTGCCGGGCCGTTCGGCGAGCACATCGAATTCGGCTTCGCTGCGCGCTTCATCGTCACGTTCCTTGATCAGCAGCCACTGTTCCTTGTCGCCGCTGCCGCGCATGTGGCTGCGCACCAGCATCCAGCCGCCGTGCAGTTTGTCTCCATCCAGCGTGAACTTAAGCTTGCCCGCCTGATAGGCTTCGCGGGCGTGGGCGACCCCGCCCTCAGGCTGCCACGTGCCGCGATCCCAGACGATCACCGAACCCGCGCCGTAGTTGCCGGGCGGAATCTCGCCTTCAAAGGTGCCGTATTCCACCGGGTGATCTTCGACATGGACGGCTAACCTCTTTACCGACGGATCCAGACTCGGTCCCTTGGGCACCGCCCACGACTTCAGCGTGCCGTCGAGTTCGAGCCGGAAATCGTAATGCAGGCGGCGCGCATCATGTTCCTGGATGACATAGGAAAGCGCCTGCGCAGACTTGCGCGGCGCGACTTTGGCGCCGGCGGGTTTGCGCGTCGCTTTGCCCGACGGCTCAGGCGTTTCGTCAAAGCGGCGCTTGCGATGGTAAGGCTCGAGACGCTCGCTCATGGCTAGGCCGCCGTGCGTTTGCGATGCGTCGTCTCTTTACGGGAAGCGGCTGCGCGCGCGCCACTACTGCTGGCGCGTTTGACCGAAGCCGTCTTGCGGCGCGGCGGCGCAGGGGTTTCGTCTGCGTCGCTCTCGTCTTGCGCCGCTGCCTTTAAAGCGGCCTGGTTTTGGGCGCGGCCACCTGCCTTACCCTTGCCGCGCCCAAGGCTGCGTTTGAGCAGATCGGAGAGATCGAGAATCTCGGCAGACTGACGCGCTTCGCGCGGCGTTTCGACATCGGTGATCTCTGCGGTCTTCCCCGCGCGGACCTTGCGATCCACCAGCGCCATGATGTCGTCGCGGAAGGTATCGTGATACGCGGAGGGATCCCACCTGTCGCTCATATCGTCGATCAGCTTCTTCGCCATGTCGAGTTCGCGCGCCGTGACGCCGGCCTTTTTCGTATCTTCTGCCGGCAACTTCAATTCGTTGAAGTCGCGCACTTCGTCCCCCCAGCGCAGGGTATTCAACGCCAGCACCGGTCCGACCGGAATCAACGCCGCCAGATGCTGCTTGTTGTGCAACACGACGTTCGCCACGCCGATCTTGCCGGACGCCTTCAACGCCTCGCGCAGCAACGCGTAGACTTTCTCGCCCTTGCGATCCGGAGCGAGGTAATAAGGCGTATCCAGATACAGAAACGAGATGTCGGGCGCATCCACGAAAGCGAGAATGTCGACGGTCTGCGTGGATTCCGGATTCGCCGAGCGGATCTCGTCATCAGATAGGACGACATACTTGTCCTTCTCGTACTCGAAGCCGCGCACGATGTTGTCGCGGGTGACTTCCTTGCCGGTGCGCTTGTTGATCTGGCGGTAACCGATCGGATCGATCGAGCGCTTGTCGAGCAGATTGAAGCCGACTTTCTCGGATTGGGTGGCCGGATAGAGTTGTACCGGCACGTGCACGAGGCCGAAGCTGATCGCGCCTTTCCAGATCATGTGAGACATTGTGCACTCCCAAAGGCCGGGACCTGGAAGAGAAGCAGCAAGCGTGCCACCGATGTTTGCGCCGTACCGCGCCGCGCCCACGATGCGCGCGCCCGCGAACATGGATGCCGTGTTGTAACTCTTGCGCCGGCGCGGCAAAAGATACGGCCTGCCGACCTACCTGGCGCAACCCGCAAGGTACGGCCGCGAAGCCTCGAAAACATGCTGAACGTCGCATTGCGCCGACCCGTTACAATGATGCGATTTTCCGCGCGCCGTGCGCTCTTTTCTTCTGCGTTGTCATGAACCTCGTTATTCAAAGCCCTGCACCGCTGTCCGCCGACCACCACAAGACGCTCGTCGCGCTCTCGCGCGGCTCGCACGCGCAGATCGTCGACGCGCACGCGATTCGCATTGCCGATGTGGACGAAGGCCAGCGCGCCGATCTGGACGTCTACTGCGGCACGCACGCGCTCGATTACGCGTTCGTCGAGGCGGGCCGGCACTTGCGTGACTTCGGCCTCGTCGCGATGGATATGGATTCAACGCTGATCACGATCGAATGCATCGACGAGATCGCCGATTATTGCGGCCTGAAGGCTGAGGTCGCTGCAATCACCGAAGCGGCCATGCGCGGCGAAATCCAGGATTTCAACGAAAGTCTCACGCGCCGCGTGGCATTGCTCAAAGGCCTCGACGCGAGCGCGCTGGAACGTGTCTATGAAGAGCGGCTGCGCCTGTCGCCGGGTGCGGAACAAATGCTGGCGGGCGCCAAGGCTGCGGGCCTGAAGACGCTACTGGTGTCGGGCGGCTTCACGTTCTTCACGGAAAAGCTGAAGACGCGTCTTGGCCTGGATTTCACGCATGCCAATACGCTCGAAATCGTCGATGGCAAGCTGACCGGTCAGGTGAGCGGCGAGATCGTCAACGCCGACGTCAAGGCACGCACGTTGCGCGAAACCTGCGCGCAACTGGGCATCGACCCCGCGCGCGCCATCGCGATGGGCGACGGTTCGAACGATCTGAAGATGATGGCCGCAGCTGGACTATCCGTCGCATTCAGGGCGAAGCCGGTGGTGCGCGAAGCGGCGAGCGTCGGGTTTAACTACGTCGGGCTGGACGGGTTGCTGCGGCTGTTTTGATGCGTGAGATCAACTCGAAGGCCGCCTGGTTTCATTGGATATGCCGGAGAACAATCGCAATGCCCATGGCAGTGGTAGATATCCCCATTGCCGCGATACCGACGTAAGCCGCCCACTTGATCATCCTGTCGGCGTTGTCACCCGTCTGGATATAACGAATGTAGTCGAACATGCCCCCTCCTGATTGAGCCTGAATTTTATCTCAAACAGGCTAATTTTAACTATCTTAAATAAAGGTGTAGTGCGGCGAAACAGATTGAGACGGCGCTCACCAGTCCAATCGAAAATCCAGTTATCCGCGTGCCCGGCGGCCCAATTGGCGGCCGCAAGCGCCTTGATCTTCTTTGGTCGCCCCGTTCGTCGTTGCACGTCTTCGTGGTCGCCATCATGACGATGACCGAACTGACAAAGGCAAAGACGCAAAACCCCGCAACCGCAAGCTCCAGCACAGGCGTTGCACCTCGGGCCTCTAGCGCGATCACAGCATCGTAAATGGCTGAGGCTGACAGCGCGGTCGCAGACCACAACAACTGACCGTCTCTGACCGACCCGATAACGAGTTGCCGCGCGACTCCATATCCGTGTGTGACGACCGTGAGCGCCAACGTAAAAACAGGCACGACGATCGGTACAACGAGATTCAGCAGCAGCCAGAAGAAAAAATTCATTGAGGTTGAGCCCGCAGCGGCGGCCGTTGATCAGATCTGCTTTATCGTATCGGCCAGTCTCGCTCGAGACCATTCGGCCGAATGGCCAGGTCGCGCCGCCACGCGTTGTCGTGAAGCAAAGAAAAAGCCCATCGAGAGACACTCTCGACGGGCTTTGCCCCACTCCGTCAACCCGCGAAGCCTCTACCCCAAGGCATTCAGACAGCGTTCCATATCCGCCTGCAGATCCGCCTCTTCTTCGAGGCCAATATAGAAACGCACCAGCGTGCCGCGATGCGGCCACTGTGCTGCGGTTCGCATGGATGCAATGTCGTACGGCATAACAAGACTATGCGCCCCGCCCCAGCTCCAGCCGATCGAAAACAGCTCGAGCGACTCGCAGAACGTATCGATTTGCGCCGGACTGTAACGTCCGTCGAACACCACCGAAAACAGGCCACCGGCACCCGTGAAGTCGCGTCGATAGATCTCGTGACCCGGGCAATCAGGCAACGCGGGATGCAGCACCGCGGCAATCTCGGGGCGCGTCTTCAGCCACTTTGCAATAGCCAGTGCACTACGATCGTGCTGCTCGAAGCGCACCTTCATGCTCGGCAAGCTGCGCAGGATCAGCGAGCAGTCGTCTGCCGAAACGCCAATGCCCATGCGCATCCGCGCCGCCTTCAGTTTCAGATGCAGCTCGCGCTCGACGGTAATGGTTGCGCCCATCAGCACGTCGCCGCCGCCGGACTGGTACTTGGTCAGCGCCTGCACCGAGATATCGACGCCATGCTCGAATGGACGAAACGCGAGCCCGGCGGACCATGTGTTGTCGATGGCGGTAATGATGTTGCGAGCCCGCGCCGCCGCGGTGATCGCGTCCACATCGGGCACTTCCATCGTCACCGAGCCGGGTGCTTCGAGCCAGATCAGCCGGGTGTTCGGCTGAAGCAGATCGGCAATCCCCGCACCGATCAGCGGATCGTAATACCGCACCGTAATGCCGAAGTCTTTGGCGAGCCACTCGCCATGCTCGCGGTTCGGCGAATAGACGTTGTCGGGAATCAGCACGTCGTCGCCGGCTTTGACCAGACCGAAGTACACGTTGGAAATCGCCGACAGGCCCGACGGTTGCAGCAGCGCCTGATTACCGCCTTCGATCGCGGCGAGCCGCTGCGCGAGCGTCGACGAAGTGGGCGTGGCGTGTAACCCATAACGCCACTGAGCGTCGTTGCGCCAGTCGAGTGAACGCATCGTCGCGAGATCAGGGAACACCACGGTCGAGGCGCGCGCCACCGGCACCGCGAAAGATTCGAAGCCCGGCGTGAGCTGGTCTTCAGCGCGTACGATGCGCGTCTGCAAGCCGCGTTTGGATTTGGATTGGGTCATGGATACGCTTAGTCACCGATACTCAAATTGCTGACACCGTTTACCGCGTGGCCGCCACTCGCGGCGACCGCGGGTGTCGCCGGCGCAGGCGCGGTCGCAGCGGAAGGCGCAGCACTTTGCGCGCTGGCCGCCGGCACCGGCTGCCCGGGCGCCAATGGACGCAGATCGAAGGGCTGCGGATCAGAATCGTCGACGTTCATGCGGTCGCCCCCGAGCGTGCCGTCCGCGGCAAACTTGCCCACCCAGTTGCCGGTGATGTGCGTGCCGTCGTTCGACTCTTCGACTTCGAGCGTGTCGCCGTCACGGTCGCCGGCAATCAGGATCACTTCGCCCGTGTCGGTGAACTGATACTCGCCGTGTACGCCGGCGGGATCATCGGACTTCGGACCCAGCCGCAAGACGATCTGACGCTTGCCGAGCATACCCGCGAACCGCGGAAACTTCGCGAATTCCGGGCTTGGCTTAAGCGGCAGCTGGATTGGCGGCGGCGCGGCCAGTTCCTTGACCGCATCGCTTTGCGCCCAGGCCTGCGCAGGCATCACAGCAGCCGCGCCCATGACCAGCAGCAACGCCGCCGCGCCGCGTAGCGTGGCTGTCGTCCAGCCACGCCGGCGCGCGGCCCCATTCATCGCTTTCAATGCCTGCATTCGTTCCTTCCTGATTGCAAGAAGCCAGGCAAGTCGCACCTGGCTTCAGATCCTTCAAATCCGCTCGAAAATCGCCGCGATGCCCTGGCCGCCGCCAATGCACATCGTCACGAGTGCGTAACGCCCGCCAATGCGTTGCAGTTCGTACAGCGCCTTCACGGTGATCAAGGCGCCGGTCGCGCCGATCGGGTGGCCAAGCGAGATGCCTGAGCCGTTCGGATTGACCTTCGCGGGATCGAGCCCGAGTTCCTTGCTGACCGCGCAGGCCTGTGCCGCGAACGCCTCGTTGGCTTCGATGACATCGAGATCCGCGACGCTCAGGCCGGCCCGTTCGAGCACCTTGCGCGTGGCCGGCACCGGG
Source organism: Paraburkholderia sp. (assembly GCF_036488795.1). Taxonomy (GTDB): domain Bacteria; phylum Pseudomonadota; class Gammaproteobacteria; order Burkholderiales; family Burkholderiaceae; genus Paraburkholderia. The sequence continues at coordinate 14,435 of NZ_DASXHA010000016.1, read as the reverse complement.
CCGATTCCCATATAGGCCGGATCGACGCCTGCATGCGCATAGGCGACGAGGCGCGCCAGCGGCTTGATGCCGCGTTGTTGCGCGACGCTGCGCTCCATCAGCACGACGGCTGCCGCTGCGTCGTTGATGCCGGACGCGTTGCCCGCCGTCACCGTGCCGTTCTCCTTCGCGAACACCGGCTTCAACTTCGAAAAATCTTCCACCGACGCATTCAAGCGCACATGTTCGTCCTGTTCGAAGACGACATCACCCTTCTTCGACGGGATCGCGATCGGCAGGATCTGTTCCTTGAAATAGCCGCTCGCAATCGCATGGGCCGCACGACGATGCGATTCCAGCGCAAGCGCGTCCTGCGCCTCGCGCGAAATGTCATATTTCTTCGCGACGTTCTCGGCGGTCACACCCATGTGGATGGACTGGAACGGATCGTTCAGCGCGCCGAGCATCATGTCGACGAGTCGGGCGTCGCCCATGCGCTGCCCGAAGCGCGCCGCGGGCATGATGTACGGCGCCCGGCTCATGTTTTCCGCGCCCCCGCCGATTGCGATGTCCGCGTCGCCGAGCAGCACGCTTTGCGCCGCCGAGACGATGGCCTGCAAGCCGGAGCCGCACAGCCGGTTGACCGTCAGCGCGGGCGCGTGTTGCGCGACGCCGCCGTCGAGCGCGGCCACGCGGGCCAGATACATATCTTTAGGTTCGGTGTGAACCACGTTGCCGAACACCACCTGACCGACTTCGTCGCCATTCACGTTCGCCCGTGCCAGCACTTCGCGGACGACGCGCGCACCTAGCGCGGTCGGAGAAAAGTCCTTCAGGCTGCCGCCGAAATCGCCGATTGCGGTACGCACACCGCTTACCACCACTACGTCTCGTTGCATCACTCGCTCCTCTTCTCCAATATGCATTTTCGCAGCCTGCACGGCGGCTGCTTCGATGACCGCCTGATGCTTCGATCGCCGGTCTGCATGCGGCGCCCCTGGAGCGTCCGCGGCTTACATAACGTAACGCTGCGCGCGTTCAGCCGGCCAGCGCCTGTTCGACCACAGTGCGGTGGGGAATCGGCGCAACCGCCCCGAATCCTTGCGTCGACAGCGCCGCCGCAGCATTCGCATAGCGCGCCGCGGCAAACGGGTCGTCACCGGCCACGATGCGCGCCATGAACGCGCCGCCGAAGCAGTCGCCGGCGCCGGTCGCATCCACCGCGTTCACGACGTGGCCTGGCACCATGCGGCGTTCATCCGGCGTCGCCACATACGCGCCTTGCTTGCCGAGCTTGAGCGCGACCACGCGCGGTCCGAGCGCCAGCAGAAAATCGAGGATCTCGTCACAGCCCGTGAGCCCCGTCAACACAGTCACGTCGTCCCAGCTGGGCAAGCAGATATCGGTGTGGCGGATCGCATCGAACATCACTGCGCGGGCCCGCGCCAGCGGCCACAGTTTAAGACGCAGATTCGTGTCGAAACTGACCTTCACGTTATTTGCTCGTGCATGCGCGATGGCGGCCAGCGCGGCGTCGCAGGCACTCGTGCTGATCGCGAGGCTGATGCCGGACAGATGTAGCGCCTGAGCCGCCGCAATCGCCTCGAGCGGCAAATCATGAGGCGCGTAGCGGCTCGCGGCCGAACCCGCGCGCAGATAGTCGAACTGATGTCCCTCCGGTCCGTGCGAAACGAAGTAGACGCCAGTGGGCGCGCGCGGATCGATCTTGACGAGCGACGTGTCGACCGACTCGCACTGCCATTGATCGAGCAGGAGACGCCCGAAATGATCGTCGCCCACGGCGGATATGAAGCCCGTCGTCGCCCCCTGGCGGGCGGCCGCAAAGCAGAAGTTCGAGGTGTCGCCGCCGAACCCTTGCAGATAGTTCGGCTGGTCTTTCGACGACTGGTTGAATTCGACCATCGCCTCGCCGAGCGCGAGGATGGCGGGTGCCGCTGCGTTCGACGGGTTTGTCATTGAATCAGACCTCGCCCCACAGATCGTGGCCGTCGGCACCGGTGATCTTCACCGACACGAAATCGCCTACCTTGTAGCGCTTCGACGCCTTGCTGGTCGGCGCGATATACACGACGCCGTCGATCTCCGGCGCGTCGGCGGCCGTGCGGCCCACGCCGCCGTCGGTATTGATCTCGTCGACCAGCACCTTGAGCGTCTTGCCGACCTTGCGGGCAATCCGCTTCGCCGATACTTCCTCGGCTACTTCCATGAAACGGGCGCGGCGTTCCTCGCGCACTTCATCGGGCAATGCGCCGTCGAGTTCGTTGGCCGTCGCACCTTCCACCGGCGAGTAAGCGAAGCAGCCCACGCGATCCAGTTCTGCTTCGCGAATGAAGTCGAGCAGTGTCTGGAACTGCTCTTTGGTCTCGCCAGGAAAACCGGCGATAAACGTGCTGCGAATAGTCAGGTCCGGACACACCTCACGCCAGGCGCGCACGCGCTCCAGCACCTTCTCCGCGTTGGCTGGTCGTTTCATGCGCTTTAGCACTTCCGGATGAGCGTGCTGGAACGGCACGTCGAGGTACGGCAGGATATGGCCCTTGAACGGGCCTTCCGCCATCATCGGAATGACTTCGTCGACGCTCGGGTACGGATAGACGTAATGCAGGCGCACCCACGCGCCATATTGCGCGGCCAGTTCGCCGAGCGCCGCGACGAGGTCCGTCATGCGCGTCTTGATGGGCTTGCCGTTCCAGAATCCCGTCCGGTATTTCACATCCACGCCGTAAGCGCTCGTATCTTGCGAAATGACGAGTAGCTCCTTGACGCCGGACTTGAACAGGTTTTCCGCCTCGAGCATCACTTCGGCCACCGGGCGCGAGACGAGGTCGCCGCGCATGGAGGGGATGATGCAGAACGTGCAGCGGTGGTTACAGCCTTCAGAAATCTTCAGATACGCATAGTGACGCGGCGTGAGCTTCACGCCCGCGGCGGGCACCAGATCGACGAACGGATCGTGCGGCTTCGGCAGATGACTATGCACCGCCTGCATGACTTCGCCGACCGCGTGCGGGCCGGTCACGGCCAGTACCTTCGGGTGCACTTCTTCGATCAGACCCGAGCCGCTCGCGCTCTTCTTCGCGCCGAGGCAGCCGGTGACGATCACCTTGCCGTTTTCCGTCAGCGCCTCGCCGATTGCGTCGAGGCTTTCCTGCACCGCTTCGTCGATGAAGCCGCAGGTGTTGACGACGACGAGGTCGGCGCCATCGTACGTGCCGGAGATCTCATAGCCTTCGGCGCGCAGTTGCGTGATGATCTGCTCGGAGTCGACCAGGGCTTTGGGACAGCCAAGCGAGACGAAACCGACCTTCGGGGCTATCTGGACAGGCGAAGGCGTGGGCGCGGCGGAAGTGGGGGTCTGCGACATAAAAATTGTGGTCCGGCGAAGAATGGCGATGGCTGTAGCAAAGACGGGCGATAGCAGGTGTGCTCGACCGCGACTGGCGGCCTCGACGGCCGCCGTACGGCGCGCGACGGCGACATGACCAAACTACGCCCTGCGCACGCAACCCGCCATTGTACCGCGCGGCGGGCCGACCCCGCCCGCCGTGCTCGCTCACACTCCCACTCATACCCGTCCGGCAGCGTTTGCCCCATTCCACCCGGCTGCCTTGCGCTTACTTCTTCTCCGGCTCCGGATTCGTCTGCGGATTGGCCGGCGTGAACGGGAACGTGCTGAACATCGACTTGGCCTGGTTCTGCATCTGTTCCTGCATCTGCACGAACATGTTCTTCGACTGTTCGATATAGCTGGTCATCATGCCTTGCATCATCGGCGCCTGCATGTTCATGAACTGCGACCAGACTTCGGGGTTCATGGCCTTGCCTTCGTACAGGTTCTTCGACTGGTCGGCGAGCTTTGCCTGAATGTCGATGAACGCCTGAATGTTCTTCTCGAGATACGTGCCCATCATCCCCTGCATCGCGTGCCCATAAAAACGGATGATCTGCGAGAGCATCGACGACGAGAACATCGGCAGGCCGCCGCTCTCTTCTTCCAGGATGATCTGCAACAAAATGGCGCGCGTCAGGTCCTCGTTGCTCTTCGCATCGATAACCTTGAAATCCTCCTGATCCAGCACGAGCTGTTTGACATCGGTAAGCGTGATGTAGGTGCTTGTCTCGGTGTCATAGAGCCGACGGTTCGGATATTTCTTGATGAGTCGTTCGGCAGTTTTCTTTGTAGTAGTGGTCATTTAACGCCTTTGAGCGCCATTGAAAGCGCAGAAACGGCGTCCTGTCGCACACGCAATCGGGCCATGATTGCGCGTGCGAGACGCCGCCGGAAACACCTGAACCATGCAGTGCTCCGTCTCGTGACGGAACGCCTCACGGATCAGCCCATATGCAACCCACCGTTCAACGAGAAATCGGCTCCCGTGGAAAATCCCGATTCGTCCGACGCGAGCCATGCAACGATCGAGCCGATTTCATCCGGATGGCCAAGACGGCGCACCGGAATCGTCGCGACGATCTTTTCCAGCACGTCGGGGCGGATGGATTTAACCATATCCGTGCCGATATAGCCGGGCGACACCGTATTCACCGTGACGCCCTTGGTAGCGACTTCCTGAGCCAGCGACATGGTAAAGCCGTGAATGCCGGCCTTTGCGGTGGAGTAATTCGTTTGACCGAACTGGCCCTTCTGCCCGTTGACCGACGAGATGTTGATCACCCGCCCCCAGCCGCGCTCGACCATTCCGTCGATGACCTGCTTGGTGACGTTGAAGAGGCTCGTCAGGTTGGTGTCGATCACCGCCGTCCAGTCTTCATGCGTCATCTTGCGGAACACGACGTCCCGCGTGATACCCGCGTTGTTGACCAGCACGTCGATCTCGCCGACTTCGGCTTTGACCTTGTCGAAGGCCGCTTTGGTCGAATCCCAGTCACCGACGTTGCCTTCCGAGGCGATGAAATCGAAGCCGAGTGCCTTCTGCTCGTCGAGCCACTTGACCCGGCGTGGGGAGTTCGGGCCACAGCCGGCGACGACCTTGAAGCCTTCCTTATGCAGACGCTGGCAAATGCTCGTGCCGATGCCGCCCATCCCGCCCGTTACATACGCAATTCGCTGTGCCATAAATCACACTCCATTATCGTTTTTCGAGGCGCCGACCGGCAGCCCCTTCCCTCGCCTGGTGCTGCATCTCCATTGCCGCCGGGCGACCGGCTGGCGAGGCCTACCCTACACCGCGCGCCTGCTTGCGGCCCTCACTGCGGCTGCAAGACCAGCGCCCGTCAGACTCCTCTTCAGGCGCGCTCGACCGCGAGCGCGACGCCCATGCCGCCGCCGATACACAGCGACGCCAGACCCTTCTTCGCGTCGCGCTTCTGCATTTCGTGCAGCAGCGTGACGAGAATCCGGCAGCCGGACGCGCCGATCGGATGGCCGATGGCGATTGCACCGCCGTTCACGTTGACCTTCGAGGTGTCCCAGCCCATTTGCTGATGCACGGCAAGCGCCTGCGCGGCAAATGCTTCGTTGATCTCCATCAGGTCGAGATCCGACGGGCTCCAGCCCGCGCGCTCCAGACAGCGGCGCGACGCCGGCACCGGGCCCATGCCCATCACCTTCGGATCGACCCCCGCATTGGCATACGCCTTGATGCGTGCGAGCGGCGTGAGGCCAAGCGCTTCGGCCTTCTTCGCAGACATCACCAGCACCGCGGCCGCGCCGTCGTTCAAGCCCGACGCGTTCGCCGCCGTCACCGTGCCTTCCTTCGAGAAGGCCGGCTTCAGTCCGGCCAGCGATTCGGCTGTGACACCATGTCGCACGAACTCGTCAGTGGCGAAACGCAGCGGCTCGCCTTTGCGTTGCGGGATTTCAACCGGGACGATCTCATCATCGAAACGGCCGGCCTTCTGTGCGGCTTCCGCCTTATTTTGCGAAAGAGCCGCGAACGCGTCCTGCTGCTCGCGCGTAATGCCGTATTCCTTCGCGACGTTCTCAGCGGTCACGCCCATGTGGTACTGGTTGTAGACGTCCCAAAGACCGTCGACGATCATGCTGTCGATCAGCTTGGCGTCGCCCATGCGGAAGCCGTCACGCGAGCCCGGCAGCACATGCGGGGCCGCGCTCATGTTCTCCTGGCCACCGGCGACGATGATGTCCGCGTCGCCTGCGATGATCGCGTTGGCGGCCAGCATCACGGCCTTCAGGCCCGAGCCGCAGACCTTGTTGATGGTCATGCCGGGCACCGCGGCCGGCAGCCCCGCCTTGATCAGCGCCTGGCGCGCCGGGTTCTGTCCGGAGCCCGCCGTCAGCACCTGACCCATGATGACTTCGCTGACCTGTTCGGGCTTCACGCCCGCGCGTTCGAGTGCGGCGCGAATCACGAGCGCGCCGAGATCAGGCGCGGCGGTTTTCGCCAGCGACCCACCGAATTTGCCGACTGCCGTACGCGCGGCCGATACGATCACTACATCAGTCATTTCAATTTCCTCCGGGACATCGCGGCCACTCGCGCCGCCGCCCAGTCAAGTTAAAAAACCCATTCACCTGCACGTTGCCGCGCTGCCGACTACTCGCGTTGCATCACATAGCGCCCCGGGGCCGGCTCGATGACCGGGAAATCAGCCGAGCCCGCCTGCGCGCGCGGCTTGACCTTCTTGCCGCCATACTGGTCGAGCCAGCGGATCCATTCGGGCCACCAGCTGCCGGGCACTTCGGCGGCCGCTTCGAACCAGTCGTCCGGATGCTCCGGCAAGGCCCTGTCTTCGCCCTTCAGCACCCAGTAATTGCGCTTGTTCTTGGCCGGCGGATTGATCACGCCGGCAATGTGGCCCGACGCGCCGAGCACGAATTCCAGCGGACCGGTCAGCAACGGCACGGAAGCATAAGCCGTTTGCCACGGCACGATATGGTCTTCACGCGACCCGTAGATGAAAGTGGGCACGTCGATACGCGACAGGTCCACCTTCTCGCCGCACACCGTCAACGCATCCGGTTCACGCAGCCGGTTCTCGAGATAGGTATTGCGCAGGTACCACACGTACATCGGACCTGGCAGACTGGTCGAATCGCTGTTCCAGTACAGCAGGTCGAACGGTGTCGGCGTGCGACCTTTTAGATAATTGTCGACGACATAGTTCCACACCAGGTCGTTCGGACGAAGGAACGAGAACGCATTGGCAAATTCGATGCCGCGCATCAGACCCGGCTGCGTGCCGTTCTTGCCGCCGATAGTCTGCTCGCGCATTTGCACATGCGCTTCGTCGACAAAGACATCGAGCACACCCGTGTCCGAAAAATCGAGCATGGCGGTGAGCAGGGTCATCGACGCCGCCGGATGTTCGCCGCGTGCCGCAGCCACCGCTAGCGCCGTGGCGAGCATCGTGCCGCCGACGCAAAAGCCGAGCGTGTTGATCTGCTCGCGTCCGCTGATCTGACGCACCGTGTCGATCGCAGCAAGCACGCCTTCGTCCACGTAGTCGTCCCACGTCTTGTGCGCGAGCGACGCATCGGCATTGCGCCACGAAATCAGGAACACCTGATGCCCCGACTCGAGCCCGTGCGCGACGAGCGAGTTCTCCGGCTGCAGATCGAGGATGTAGAACTTGTTGATGCACGGCGGCACGATCAGCAGCGGCCGCTCGCGCACGGTCGCCGTGCGTGGCTTGTACTGGATTACCTGGATCAGGTCGTTTTCAAACACGACCGAACCTTCCGTGTTCGCGAGATTCTTGCCGACCACAAAGCGCGATTCGTCCGTTTGCGAAATCTTGCCGCGCTGCATGTCGCCAAGCAGGTTCGCAACGCCCTGGCGCAGGCTTTCACCGCGGCTCTCGAGCAAGGTCTTTTGCGCTTCGGGATTCAACGCGAAGAAGTTGCTCGGCGATGCGGCAGCAGTCCACTGCTGCACAGCGAAACGAATCCGTTCGCGCACTTTCGGCTCGGCGTCGAGCGCTTCGACGAGTTCCTGCAGATAGCGCGCGTTCAATAAATACCACGCGGCGGTAAATGCATACGCCGGCGTTGCGCTCCATGCTTCAGCGCTAAAACGACGGTCTTTAAGTTCGGGGATTTTCGGCTTCGCGTCGGCCGCTTGCTGAATCAGTTGCAGCGCGTCGCGCGAATAGTCGGTCTGCAGTTTCTGCAGACGCTCGGCGGGTATCGCGGCCGTGGGTAACTTGAAATTCGCAAATGGCGACATTGCGGCGGCTGCGTTGCTGAAGTCGGGCATGGCCGGCATTTGCGGCATCGCGAATGGCGCACTGTTGCCCGCGGGCGGCACACCGAGCGCGCGCCATGCATTCATCCACGCGTCGAATAGCTGTTGCGGACCGGCGGCATTGGCACCGGCCTGCTGGGTACGCTGCGTCGCGGAGTCCGTGCTTGAGGAAGTCGAGGAATGTTGTGATGCTGCCATACCTGCTTTTGACCGGTGAGTCCTCGCGGACGGTTGAGAGGCAGGTTTATTGCGCACGTGGGCGATTGCTCGCGACCTCGTCACGCCCTGTCCCGTGTATCAGGAACATTCTTGCTCCCCATCGCAAGGCATGTCAATGCTTGTTCCCGATTTTGCCGCAGTGCGATATTTTTTTAATTATCGTTTTCCCCATGTATTTCATCATGCTATTGCAGCACACCGGGAAATATCCTGAACACATGAAAAAGGCCCGTATTACCGGGCCTTTTTAGGACTTGAATGATTGAATTCAGCGGGTTTGCGGGCCACCTCCGGCGACCGCCGCGCAACCTGCCGCAGCGCAACAAAAATACCCGGACGCCCCCGCACAAACCCTGGCGCGTCCCGCCCGTCATGGCTTCCAGAGGGCCGCGCGAGATGCTCGCGTCAATCGGCCAGCCAGATCATCGCGGCCATACGGCCGGTGACACGATCACGCCGGTACGAGTAGAAGCGTTCGCGTTCAGTGACGGTACAGGTATCGCCACCGGTAATCTGCGTCACGCCGAGTCGTTGCAGACGCAAACGTGCGAGCGCGGGAAGATCTGCAAGATATTTCCCCGGCGCAGCGGCGCGCGGCACGAATGCCCGGGCGGTCGCTTCACGTTGTGCGTCGTCGACACCGTTCATGAAGGCGTCACGCACGTCTGCCCCCACCTCGAAGGCATCCGGCCCGATCGAAGGGCCCAGATAGGCATGCAGGGATTGCAATGGCACGCCGGCAAGCCCGGCGACACGCTGTGCGGTCTTTTCGACGATGCCCGCGGCGAGTCCGCGCCAGCCCGCGTGAGCCGCACCCACCGCGCGGCCGGAAGCATCGCACAACAGCACCGGCATGCAATCGGCAACCATCACGACGCAGATCGTCCCCGGCTGATTCGTTACGCTCGCGTCGGCGCGTGTGATGGACGCGCTCTCGCGTGCTTGCGCGAGCACATCCTCAGCGCGGACCACTTCAGCGCCGTGGATCTGTTCGAGCCAGGCCGCGTCTTGCACGCCCGTGAGCGTCATCAGCCGTGCGCGATTTTCGGCGACGCACGCCGGATCGTCGCCGGCCAGACGCCCAAGGTTCAGGCCACCGGGGCGATCGACGCCATCCAGCCAGCGGCCATAAGGCGGCAAGCTCACGCCGCCGTTGCGCGTGGTGACAAGTGCGCGCACGCGCGGCGACACGTCCCACCCGGGTTGCCGCACGTCGGCAAGCGACAGCCCGGGCAGCGACCCCGATGGCGGCTCCACGGGCACCTCAGGCTGCGTCATGCGCGATCGTCCTCATGGTCGTCATCTTCATCGTCGTAGTCTTCGTCATCGAAGGAAGCTTCGTAGCCTTCACCTTCCTCACCTTCGTAATACGCTTCGTCGAATTCGCCCTCTTCGTCACGGCCGAGTCCGAGCGCCGCCGACAGCACCGCCATATCCTCAGGCACCTCCGCGCGCCATTGCATCTCCCGGCCGGTCTGCGGATGAATCAGACCAAGGCGCCACGCGTGCAGAGCCTGACGCGCGAAGCCGTCCGGCAATGGCGTAACCGAACGCTTGCCGCGGGCGCGGCCATAGACCGGATCGCCGAGCAACGGATGGCCAATGTGAGCGCAATGCACGCGAATCTGATGCGTACGGCCAGTCTCCAGATCACAGTGAATTGCCGACACCGGTTGCCGCTGCCAGATTGCCGAGTCGACGCGGCGAAAGTGCGTGCGCGCGGGTTTGCCCGCCGCGCTCGTCACCACGGCCATGCGCGTGCGTTCGCGCGGGTCACGGCCAATCGGTGCGTCGATGGTGCCTTCGTCCGGCATGTTGCCCCACACGAGCGCCAGATAGCGGCGCTTCACGGTGCGCGCCTGCAGCTGGCGCACGAGATCCGTCTGCGCCTCGAGCGTGCGCGCGACCACCATCAGGCCCGAGGTTTCCTTATCGAGCCGATGCACGATACCCGCGCGCGGCAAGCCCGCCGCCGACTCCCCGTAACGATGCAAGAGCCCATTGAGCACCGTGCCGCTCCAGTTGCCGGCGGCAGGATGCACCACCATGCCGGCGGGCTTGTTGATGACGACCAGCGTGTCGTCCTCGTAGACGATCTCGAGCGGCACCGGCTCGGGCGTGAAGGCGAGCTGCTCGGGCAGCAGGTCGGGCACCAGCTCGATGTGCGCGCCCAACGGCACCGGCTGACGAATCCTGGCGGGTTTGCCGTCCACCCGCACGCGTTCTGCTTCGATCCAGCTTTGCAGCCGGTTGCGGGAGAACTCTGGAAAGACTTTGGCGAGCACCTTGTCGAGCCGTTCGCCGGCCAGTTCGTCCGGCACCGCGACGACCCGCGGGCTATTGTCCACATCGCGGCCGGCCACCGTCGGCACATCGGCCGGGGCCCCTGCGGGCGTCAGCGCTTCACTGTCGAGATCGTCATCTAACGAATCCCCAGCCAACGCGTCGGAGGGGTCAGCGCTTGGGCTATAATCTTTGTTGCTATTCCGGGTGCCAGTAGCGGGAACCGGATTATTTGAACGGGTCATTGAGTCTGGGTCACCTGGACGTAAAGCTAGACTGGAAAATGCGAGCCTTGAACATCAATACTGAAACGGCCAAAACGGCAGCCCTGAAGATAGCGGCCCACAAGACGGCCGCGAAAGTGGCCAGATATTTTGCATGCCTTGCGGCCATTGCTCTCGTGGCGGCTTGCCACGGCCTGCCGGAAAAGACCGATGAAACGGCCACCTGGGCCAACAACAAATTATATACGGAGGCGAACGACGCCTTGTCCGGCGGCGACTGGGCCAAGTGCGCGAAATACTTCGAGATGCTTCAGGGTCGTGATCCGTTTGGCCACTTTGCCCAGCAGGCGCAAATCAACGTCGCTTACTGCAACTGGAAAGACAGCGAACCCGACGCCGCCAACACGGCTGTCGACCGCTTCATCCAGCTGCATCCGGGTCATCCTGATATTGCCTACGCGTACTACCTGAAGGGCATGATCAACTTCAACGACGACCTCGGTCTGTTCGGCCGCTTCTCCGGCCAGGACATGAGCGAGCGTGATCCGAAGTCGCTGCGCGAGTCGTATGACGCGTTCAAGGTCGTGGTCGACAAGTATCCGAACAGCAAGTATGCGCCGGACGCAGCGCAACGCATGCGCTACATCGTGAATGCGCTGGCCTCGCACGAAGTGCATGCGGCGGACTACTACTACCGTCGGGGCGCTTATGTAGCGGCCATCAATCGCGCACAGCTGACCATCAAGGAATACAAGAATGCACCGGCTATTGAAGACGCGCTGCATATCATGATCCTGTCGTATCAGAAGCTGGATCAGCCGCAAATGGCCGACGACACCCGCCGCGTGCTGGCCGGCACCTTCCCGGACAGCCCGTACATCACCGGGCACGCGCGCCCGGGTACGGAAAAATCGTGGTGGCAGTTCTAAGCCACGTGCCATTCGAGCGCGGCTGCGGGTGATGTAGTTGGTCTGCAGCCGCGCTTAATGAAAAAACGCCACGAAGTCGTGGCGTTTTTTATTGGCGGTCCGGGTTCAGGCTCATTGCGGCTTTCCGGTTAGTCGCGGTGATTGCGGCACCTCGGACAGCGGCCGCGCCCATGGCGAGCCGCCGCGCGAACCTAGTCGCGTTCGAACAGCGCAATCGACTCCACGTGCGACGTGTGCGGGAACATGTTCACCACGCCCGCGCCCTTCAGCCGGTAGCCGGCCTCGTGGACCAGCAGACCGGCGTCGCGAGCGAGGGTCGACGGGTTGCAGGACACGTAGACAATCCGGCTGGGCAGCGGACCTTCACCGCTTTGCGCAATCTCCGCCAGCGCCTTCGATACCGCCAGCGCGCCCTCACGCGGCGGATCGATGAGGAATTTGTCGAAGTGACCGAGCGCGCGCATGTCGTCGGCGGTGACCTCGAACAGATTGCGGCACGCGAACGACGTATGACCCGCCACGCCATTTCCCTCGGCATTGGCCAGAGCACGCGTGGTCAGCACCTCGCTGCCTTCGATGCCCACCACTTCCTTCGAAATCCGCGCGAGCGGCAGCGTGAAATTGCCGATCCCGCAAAACAGATCGAGCACGCGATCGGTTCGCGAGGGCGCCAGCAGCCGCAGCGCACGGCCCACCAGCACACGATTGATCTGGTGATTGACCTGGGTGAAATCGGTCGGCTTGAACGGCATGCGGATGTTGAATTCCGGCAGCGTGTAGTCAAGCCGCGCGTCGAGCGGATAGAACGGCGCCACCGTTTCCGGCCCCTTCGGCTGCAGCCAGAACTGCACCTGATGCTGATCGGCGAAGTCGCGCAGCAATTGCTCGTCGGCGGCGTTGATCGGCTCGAGAATGCGCAGCACCAGCGCCGTCACTGACGAGCCCACTGCCAGTTCGATCTGCGGCATGCGCTCGCGAATCGACAGCCCTTCGACCAGTCGGCGCAGCGGCACCAGCATCGCCGAGACGTGCGGCGGCAACACTTCGCAGCTTGTCATATCGGCGATAAAGCTGCTCTTGCGTTCGTGGAACCCCACCAGCACGCCGCCCTTTTTCGCGACATTGCGCACGGTCAGACGCGCCCGGTAGCGGTATCCCCAGGACGGGCCGTGAATCGGACGGAACATCGTCTCGGGCCGCAGCCTGGCCAGATGCGCGAGATTGTCTTCCAGTACGCGCTGCTTGACGGCGATCTGCGCCCGCACGTCCAGATGCTGCATCGAGCAGCCGCCGCAGGTGCCGAAGAACTGACACTGCGGCTTGGTGCGCATTACGCTTTCGCTCAGTACATCGACCACTTCCGCCTGTTCGAAACTCGGCTTCCTGCGATAACTCAAATAGCTAACCCGTTCGCCGGGCAGCGCGCCCTCGACGAAAATCACCTTGCCCGGCGTGCCGTCTTCATTGACGGTGCGGCCCACGCCGCGTGCTTCCATGTCGAGCGATTCGACTTCCAGAACTGGGGCATTAACGGGCACAAGGGGCGCACCCGCCTCGGCGGACGCTTTTTTCTTGCCTCGCGACGAGCGGTTGGAGGTTCGATTGGGGGCGCGATGAGGGGCGATCTGAGACACCTGCGGCTTCCTGACAAACAGTTGGGCGAAGGCGAGATTGTAGACGAACCGCAACCGGCGACGGAGATTTGACGATGCGACTGATCAGCTGGAATGTCCAGTGGGGACGCAACGCGGCAGGCGGCGTGGACCTGGCGCGCACGCTCGCGGAAGCACGGCGGCTCGCCGATTTCGACGTGCTGTGCCTGCAGGAAATCACGCGTGGTTTTGCTGCACTGCCCGGCCATCCGGGCGACGATCAGTTCGCCGAACTGGCCGCGGCGCTGCCGGACTTCACGATCGTCGAGGCAATCGGCGCCGACCTTGCGCCACTCGGGCCACTCGGGCCGGGTGTGCAACGCCGGCAGTTCGGCAATGCGCTGGCCACGCGCTGGCCGGTGGGGCGCGTCACCCGTCACGCGCTGCCGTGGCCGGCGGATCCTGTCGCCCCGTCGATGCAGCGTGTCGCACTCGAAGCCGAACTGCAGGCCCCAGGCGGTGCGTTGCGGGTGCTGACGACGCACCTGGAGTTCTATTCGGTCACACAACGGCTCGCGCAGGTCGACGCGCTGCGACGTCTGCAACTGGAAGCGGTTGACCACGCCGCACACCCAGCCAAAGCGGAGACCACCGAAGGGCCGTTCACCTTGACGGCACGCCCTGTCAGCGCGATCGTCTGCGGCGATTTCAATAGCAGCTTCGGTAGCGAGGCGTATCGGCGGATGCTGGAACCGCTCGCAGGCAGCCCCGCTTTCATCGACGCCTGGACGACGCTCCATCCCGGGGTTACGCCGCCCCCCACTGCCGGCGTGTATGACACCGAGCAATGGTCATCAGGCCCGCTCACCTGCGATTTCGTCTTCATTACGGAGGATTTGCGCGACCGCCTGCGAAGCTGTGAAATCGACGGTGCGACGCGCGCGTCAGATCATCAGCCGGTGTTGCTGGAACTGGATTGAACGGACGCGCACCGTTCAGTTCTCGAACGCCGCCAGATACTCC
>NZ_DASXHA010000005.1:0-28134 GCF_036488795.1 Paraburkholderia sp. | reverse complement strand
ATCTCCGAGAGCAATTCCCGGATGCCCATTTCATCATCTACCACCAGGATGGTTGCCATTTACGCTGCCCTTGTCTGCACTGTTGCTTTTGTCGTTCCCTGCGACGCGCTGCCATGCGCCGCCTGCGGCCCTGCTCCAGGTGCCGCAGCATCGTCTGCCAATTGAAGAAAGAGGATCGAAATCTGCGCGCCTTCAATCACATCGCCTGCTTTCAGACGATTACGAATGTCGATCCGCGCCCCGTGCTCGTCGACGATCTTCTTGACCATCGCCAGCCCAAGCCCTGTCCCTTTGGCCTTGGTCGTCACGTAAGGTTCGAATGCACGCGTCAGGATGCGTGCTGGGAAGCCCGGCCCGTTGTCCGACACTGTCAGACGCACCGCAACGCGCACTTTACCTTCTGCGTCGGGATCGCCATATTCTACTGTCCTCGTCTCGAGCAGCACACGAGGGCTCTCGACCTCGGCCACTGCATCTTGCGCATTCTGCAGCAGGTTATGGACCACCTGACGCAACTGCGTCGCATCGCCGCGAATCACCGGCAGTGTCGCCAGCTCGACGCGAATCGCGCTCTTGCCCTCTTCAATGCCGTACAGCGTGAGCACTTCGCTCACCAGTTCGTTGAGCTGCAGGTTGGCGAGCACCGCCGGCGGCGTACGTGCGTAGTCGCGGAAGCTGTCCACCATCTGCTTCATCGCCGCCACCTGATTGACGATGGTTGTCGCGCCGCGCTTGAGCACGTCGGCGTCGGACGGTGCGAGCTTGTCCGCAAGTTTCATCTGCAAGCGCTCGGCCGACAACTGGATCGGCGTGAGCGGATTCTTGATTTCATGCGCCAGACGGCGCGCCACTTCACCCCAGGCGATCGAGCGCTGCGCCGAGATGACGTCGGAGATATCGTCGAACACGACCACGTAGCCGGACGTCTGCATGTCTTCGGACTCGCGGTCCGTGGCGGACACGAGGCGTGCGCCGCGTACCAGCAGCGTGAGCGGTTCGCCTTCGCCCGGCACCTGCACCGAAAATTGCTGCTGCCAGTGGCCCCGGTCGTCGTGACCGTCACCGCTCGCGGCCTCGCGATCGGCAAATGCCTTGCGTACCATCGCGCCGAAATCGCTCAGCACGCTGATGTGATCCAGCGGCGAACCGAGCTCGGAGTGGAACGGCTGGCGGAAAATCCGCTCGGCGCCGCGGTTCGCCGTGGTGAGCCGGAACTGCCGGTCGAACACGAACACGCCGGCGGTCAGATTCGCAAGAATACTCTCGAGGTACGCCTTCGAATGCTCGAGCGCGATGCGGTTGTTTTCGACCGCCGCGCGCGCCTCCGAAAGCTGCCGCGTCATGGCGTTGAACGACTGCGTGAGGAAGCCCAGTTCGTCGCGCGACTTGATCTCGCGCTTGGGCGTGTAGTCGCCTTCGGTCACTTCCTTGGTGCCCTGCGCGAGCAGGAACAACGGACGCGCGAGCTGATTGCCGAGCGCGAGCGCGAGCATCATCGCAATGAAGGTGGCGAGAAAGAGCGCCAGCGTCAGCGTGCCGATGTACATCTTGCGCAGACCCGTGCGGCCGAGCGCCTTCTCCTGATACTCGCGATACGCCCGCTGCACCGCGTCCGCATTGCGGGCGAGCGTGGGCGACACCGGCTGCGTGAGTTGCAGGAAGCGCTCTGTTGGCTGCAGCAGCGACGCGTTCGAATCCGGAATGCGCTGCACGATACGCAGTCTCAGCACGCCCTTGCCGCCGTTCGCGTTCGGGTCGCCGTCCACTTCGCCTTCAATCGCTGCAAAGCCGCGGCCGCGCGCCTGTTCGATCATGATGGGCGTGGGCAGGTCGTTCGGCACGAGCGTCACATAGTTGCCCGATGCCTGCGCCACCACGTGCATATCAGGCGCGGCGCCGGACATGCTGCGCACCGGCTCGACGATCGTTGCATCCTGCACGCCGAACTGATCGCGCAGACGCAACAGCGTCAGCGTGGTTCCAGCGGCATCCGCACTGGCGAGCTGCTCGGCCATCAGACGACCCTTGGTCTGCAGGTCCGACAACGATGCGTCGAGCATGCCGCGCCCCAGGTTCAGCCCTGACGTGAGCGCGGTTTCGACGTTCACGTCGAACCACGACTCGATACTGCGCGAAACGAACTGATACGACACGATGTAGATGATGCCGCCCGGCACCACACCCACCAGCGCCATGAAGAACGCGAGCTTCGCCAGTAGCCGCGTGCCGAATTTACCCTTGCGCAGCCGGTAAATGATGATGAGGACGAGCGCCGTCACGACCATCAGGAAGATCAGCGCGACTACGACGTTGGCTGCGTACAGCCATTGATAGTAACGGTCGAAGAACTCGGTGTTCGCGCTTGCGGCGGCGAGCAACACCAGCAGCAAAACGGCCGTGACCGCCACTGTCGACACCAGCACGCGCACGACGATGCTGCTGACGCTGGTGGTCCCGCGTACTTTATTTAGCACGTTCGGTCACCGTGAAAGTAAAACGCTTCCAGTCGGAAGAGAGATTCCAGTCGCGGTTGTTCACCGCGTCGATCTGGAATGGCTTGGGCATCAATGCGATGTCGAGCTGCATGCGCACTGATGCGGTATAGGTCTCGCCGTTTTGCACCTGATTGCGATCGATCACATGCCACGACGTGACATGCTGGATGACCGCAAGCGCTTCCTTCAAGGTGCCGAAGCCGAGCTGCAGGCCGCCCGTGGACACGCGGTATTCGCGTGTAAGCGGCTGGAACGACAGTCGGATGCTCTGCGACACGCTCACCGGCTGCTCGTCGAACCAGTACCAGCGCGGCCGGCTGAGTTCGAAATCGGTGGTGAAGTAGAGCGGGATGCCTTTGTTGACGGCATCTTCGAGATTGCTGTTCAGGTCAAAGTCAAACCGCGCATCCAGATTCCAGCCGTTGCCGTCCGACTGCAGCGAAGCGCGCTGCACCGCAATCGAATCAGCATGCGCCGCGCCCGGTGCACTCAGCCAAAAGGCCAGCGCGATCCAGAGCACGGCGGCGAGCCGAAGCGAAAAGAAGCGTTTGATGGTCACCGTTTCTGAAAGCGCGCGTAGAAGAATCCGTCGTGATCGGGGTTCGAGCCGGTGCCTGGTCCTGCACTGGAACCCTCCGGGGCGTCGGCAGGCGCGCGGGCCGCGGTGGGCAGCAGTTGCCCCGGCGCGTCCAATCGTACCGCATCCTGGTACTTGTTTCCAAACCACTGCGCCTGCAATTCGCCCTCTTCAGGAAAGATCGAGCACGTCACGTAGAGCAACTCCCCGCCGGGCTTCACGAGCGGCCAGAGCGCCGCCAGAATGCGTTGTTGTTCGGCCACAAGTGCCGGAATATCCGAGGCGCGGCGCAACCAGCGGATGTCCGGATGACGCCGCACGATGCCCGAGGCGGAACACGGCACGTCGGCAAGAATGCGGTCGAAGGGACGGTCGATGTCGTCGTGCCACTTGACCGGATCGCCCGCGTCGCCGATCCGAACCTCGGCGCTCAGACCCAGCCGCTGCAGATTTTCGCCGATGCGCCGCGCCCGCGCCGCGTCGCTTTCGAGCGCGACGAGTTCGAGCTTGGCCAGTTCGAGCAGATGACCCGTCTTGCCGCCGGGCGCGGCGCACGCGTCGAGCACGCGCATGCCGTCGCGCGCGCCGAGCAGCTGTGCGGCGAGTTGCGCGCCGGCATCCTGCACCGACACCACGCCGTCGTTGAAGCCGGGAATGCGATCTACAGGCATGGGTGTGGCGAGCCGCACGCCGTCCTCGCCCGCGCGGGTCGCTTCGATATGGTGGTCGCGCAATACCTGCAGATATGCGTCGACCGTCGAGCGGCGCGCGTTGACGCGCAGCGTCAGTGGCCCTTGCGTATTGCCGGACGTGAGAATGTCTTGCCAGTTGTCGGGCCACGCACGTCGCACGGCGTCGATCCACCATGCCGGGTAATTCCAGCGCGCGACTTCGTCGGTCTGCAAGTCGCTCAACAGCGCCTCACGTTCGCGCAGGAAATTGCGCAGCACAGCGTTGACGAGGCCCTTCGCGAATGCGAACTCGCGGCGCGCAGCGATGGCGTTGACTGCCTGATCGACGACGGTGAACGGCGCGTAAGCCGCAGTCTCTTCGGAATCAATCAGCAGCGCGAGCGCGCAGGCCAGCACGTTGCCGACGTGCGGCGGCGGCGCCTTGCGCACCAGCTTCGCGATCAGCCAGTCTGCGCTGGCGAGGCGCCGCATGGTGCGGTACGAGATATCCTGCACGGCGCCCCGCGCGGCAGCTGCGCTGCCTTCGGGCGCGGACACGAAAACCGACGTCAACGCGGCAGGCAGTGCCGAACCAAAGCGCACCGCACCCACCGCTTGCGCCGCGCAATCCAGCGCGAAACCGAGCGATTCGGGCGCAAGATGCAGCGTCGACAGACGTGATTCGCGCGGCCGCGGCGAAGGCGAAACAGGACGCGTGGAAGGCTTTGAAGTCATGAAGAAGGCAAAAGCGCGCCGCGCGGTGCGCGCGACGCAGACTGCACATTGTAGCTTGGAGCGCCGGGCGGACCGTGGGCCGCCGGCGCTGCTGCGCCGGGCGTCCGCTGCGGGCGGTGAACCCGGCGCCAATGAAAAAGGGTGAGCAGACTGGCTCACCCTTTTTTCGCATGGAGCCGGCGAGCGCCGGCAGCAGCGGTTATTCGAAACGGCCGGTGCGCGCCATTTCCATCAGCCGTGAGATGCGCTCCTCAGTGGCCGGGTGAGTACTGAAGAGACTGGCGATCCCGCCCCCGCTCAACGGATTCATGATCATCATCTGCGCGGTGGCCGGATGAGCCTCAGCGGTCGGGAACGGAATGCCGCTCGCGTAGCGGTGGATCTTGTCCAGCGCCGACGCCAACGCCTGCGGGTCGCCCGAGATCTGCGCACCACCGCGGTCCGCTTCGAATTCGCGGGCGCGGGAGATGGCCATCTGGATCAACGCGCCCGCAACAGGCGCGAGCAGGGCAACCGCAATGCTCGCGATCGGGTTGGCCGGACGGCCGTTTTCGTCGCGGCCGCCGAAGAACATCGCGAAGTTCGCCAGCGCCGAGATCGCGCCCGCCATGGTCGCCGAGACGGTCGAGATCAGAATGTCGCGGTGTTTGACGTGCGCCAGTTCGTGGGCCATCACGCCACGCATTTCGCGCTCGGACAGCACACGCAGAATGCCCGTGGTCGCCGCAACCGCGGCATGCTCAGGATTGCGGCCGGTAGCGAACGCGTTCGGCGCGTCTTCGTTGATCAGATAGACGCGCGGCATCGGCAGGCCGGCGCGCGTGGCGAGTTCACGCACCATCCGGTAGAACTGCGGCGCGCTGGTTTCGTCGACTTCCTGCGCGTTGTACATGCGCAGGACCATCTTGTCCGAGAACCAGTACGAGAAAAAATTCATGGCCAGCGCGATGACGAACGCGAACATGATGCCGCGCGAACCGCCGATCACACCGCCGATCACGATGAAAAGGGCCGTGATCGCGGCCATCAACATCGCGGTTTTGACCCAGTTAAACATGTTCCATGCTCCTTGCCCCGAATGACGGGTTCATATCCGCTACTGCCCGCTGGCAGCGACACACCGTAAGCATTTTGTTAGATATGGGCAGGCAAGGAAAATTCAATTGCTGCGTTCAGACTTTCAGTGTGATGCCGTGGCCAGCTTGATGCCCAGTCCGACGAACGCGCCGCCGACGCCGCGATCCAGCCACCGCTTCACGCCCGGTTTGCCGGAAAAACGCCGCGTGACGCTGCCCGCGACCCACGCGACAAAGCTGTTCCACATCATGCTCATGACGACAAACACGACGCCGAGCGTCAGAAAAGCCAGCGCCTTGTGATCGCTGCCGGTGGTGACGAACTGCGGGAAAAAGGACACGAAGAACAGCACGACCTTGGGATTGAGGACGTTGGTCCAGAAGCCCTGCAGGAACAACTGCCGCAACGACTTCGGCGCGCCGGCCACGCGTACCGTGGGAGAAGCCTCAGCCGGCGCAGGTCGCGCGAAAATCAGCCGGACGCCGAGGTACATCAGGTACAGCGCACCCACGAACTTGATGACGGTGAAGGCGGTTGCGGACGCGGCGAGCAACGCGGTCAAACCGAACGCGCAGGCAAGCGAATGCACGCAGCAACCCGCCGAGATGCCGAACGCCGACATCAAACCCGCACCGCGCCCCTGCGCCACGCTGCGCCCGACGATATAGGCCGTATCCGGCCCAGGCGTCACGTTCAGCAGAAACACAGCGACGACGAAAAATCCGAAATGGGTGATGCCGAACATGGGTTCCTCGCAAGAAAACGTCGGGGCGCCTGCGGTTTTCGCGCCTCCGCGCGGACCCGGCGCGAAGCGGCAGGTGCGGAAGCATTGGAAAGCACTGGGAAGCGCAGACGTTGCATCAATGATTCTAACGCGCTGCAAGCATGCAGCGGGAGTCGGCCGAATGGCCTATGGCGACCTCGTCCGCACGCCTGTTATTGTGCTTCCGGAAGCTGAAAACGCTGGCCGGCGGCAAGCGTCGAGCCTGCCAGGAATTCGCGCACCGGAAGGCGCTTGCCGCCCGGTTTCTGCAGTTGCGTAAGCCGCAGCGAGCCTTCACCGCACGCCACGATCACGCCCTCCGGCGACACGTCGAGGATCGTGCCGGGCCCGGCGTCCGAAGATACATCTACCGGGACTGCGGACCAGATCTTCAGGGCCGTGCCGTCGAGTGTCGCCACGCCGCCTGGGAACGGGTCGAAGGCGCGCACCTGACGCGCCAGCACGGCCGCGGGGCGCCGCCAGTCGAGTGCGGCTTCGTGCTTGCCGATTTTCTCCGCATACGTCGAACCCTCCGCCGGCTGCGGCGTGGCAACCAGCTTGCCGCTGCGTTCGAGTTCGACCAGCGCCTCGACGACGAGACGCGCACCGGCTTGCGCCAGACGGTCGTGCAATGTGGCGGTGGTGTCGTCGTCGTGAATCGGCGTGCGTGCTTCCGAGATCATCGCGCCGGTGTCGAGGCCCACGTCCATCTGCATCAGCGTGATGCCGGTCTCGCTGTCACCTGCTTCCAGCGCGCGGTGGATCGGCGCGGCGCCGCGCCAGCGCGGCAGCAACGAAGCGTGAATGTTGATGCAGCCATGCGGCGGGATATCCAGCACTTCTTGCGGCAGAAGCAGGCCGTAGGCGGCAACCACCATCACGTCGTGCGGGGTGGCGCGCAGCAGGTCGATCGCAGCCGTTGCCTCGGCGGGGAACTTGCCGTTACGACGTAACGACGGCGGCTGCGCCACCGCCAAACCGTGCTCCCCGGCGTAACGCTTCACGGGACTGGCCTGCAGCTTCATGCCGCGGCCGGCCGGGCGGTCGGGCTGCGTCAGCACGAGCGGCACCGGAAAGCCCGCCTCGTGAATCGCGGCGAGTGCCGCCGCGGCGAACTCCGGCGTGCCGGCAAAGATGACGCGTAATGAATGACTCATGAACGGAGGTACCGGACGAAATGGACGCGCATTACATTGCGTGGGCGAGCTTCTTCATCTTGTTCTTGATGCGCGTCTGCTTCAGCGAAGACAGGTACTCGACGAACACGCGGCCCATCAGGTGATCCATTTCGTGCTGAATGCACACGGCCAGCAGCCCTTCGCAATCCAGCTCGAAGGTCTCGCCTTTCTCGTTCAGCGCGCGCACGCGCACTTTCTCGGAGCGTTCGACGTTGTCATAGATGCCCGGCACCGACAGGCAACCCTCTTCGTTGATCTTCTTTTCGTCGCTCGACCAGACGATCTCGGGGTTGATGAAGGCATGCAACTCGTCGTGTGTGTCCGACACGTCAATCACGATAACGCGCTCATGCACGTCCACCTGGGTGGCCGCAAGGCCCACGCCGGGTGCGGCATACATGGTCTCGGCCATGTCCGAGACGAGCCTGCGGATGCGGTCGTTGACGGCTTCCACTGGCTTGGCAATCTTGTGCAGCCGCTTGTCCGGGTAATTGAGGATGTTCAGTAAAGCCATGATCTCGTGGTGGGTTTCAGGCGCCGCTCACAGGCGGAGAGTCGCATGACTGGCCATCCGGCCAGCTTGTGAGGTCGTCGCGTTACGCAGAGGATAGGTGGTGTCGAACACGTTCGATTCAACGCGCCCAATGTGCGCAAACGACGAGCCCGCGCGGGTGGGCGCGGCGCTGCAGTTATTTCGGATGATGAAAATTTTAGCATGGCGCCTGCCTGCCCGCTGGCCATGTGAAAGGATGAATACGCAATGCACACCCTGCCCACGACCGACGACGAACTTGTCGCATGGCTGCGACTCTCCATGGCGCCGGGGCTGCGACCGGGCGCATTACGCGCCATGCTCAACGCCTTCGGCTTGCCGGCTGCGATCCTTGCACAGCCGTTTGCGCGACTGGCGGCCGCGACCGACGAGGCCTCCGCCCGCGCCGCGCTGGCGCCGCCGGGCGCCGAATTCGCACAGTATCTGGATGAGGTACTGGCATGGCGCGAGCTGGAAGGCAACGCCATCGTGACGCTGGACGATCCGGTCTATCCGCCCGCCCTGCTGACCATGCCCGATCCGCCCGCCTTGCTATATGTGAAGGGCCGGCTGGATCTGCTGCACGCGAAGGGTGTGGCCGTAGTCGGCAGCCGTAGTGCGACACCACAAGGCATCGAAGATGCCGAGCGCTTTTCGCGGGCAATGTCCAACGCGGGTCTGGTGGTCGTGTCAGGCCTGGCGCTCGGCATCGACGGTGCGGCGCATCGCGGCGCGCTGGCTGGCCGCGGCGGCACCATCGCGGTGATCGGGACCGGCGCGGATCTTGTCTATCCGGCGGCACATCGGCCGCTCGCGCGCCAGATCGCGGCAGTCGGCGCGATCATCTCGGAGTGGCCGCTCGGCACGCCCGCGCGCGCCGCCAATTTCCCTCAGCGCAACCGGTTGATTGCGGGCCTTGCCGGCGGCGTCCTCGTGGTCGAAGCGGCTATGCGCTCCGGTTCACTGATCACCGCCCGTCTTGCCAACGAAATGGGACGGGACGTGTTCGCGCTGCCTGGCTCGATCCACGCGCCGTTGTCGCGCGGCTGCCACCGGATGCTCAAGCAGGGTGCAAAGCTGGTCGAAACGCCCGAGGAGATCCTCGAAGAGCTGGGCTTTGCGTCGCCACAGGCGGCCGGCTCGATTGCGCGGCTGCTCGCCAACCACTTGTCGCAGAGGCCCGGCGAGGCGCCGATACCAGCCGCCGCATCCGCTCTCGACCCAGACGCGCAAAAGCTGCTCGACGCGCTCGGCCACGCCCCGGCCACGCTTGAAATTCTTGCCGCGCGCACCGACATGGGGGACGCGGCGTTACAAAGCACGCTGTTGCAGCTCGAACTGGCGGGCCATCTGACGGTTCTGCCCGGTGGCCGCTTTGCGCGCGCCAGCCGCAGTTGAGCGCGGCTGGTCACAGCTTGCGAGCCGCCATGCTACATTCGCGCCAAAGCACCTGAACAAGTACGCAAGGAATCCACATGCCCGCGCTGAACCTCGACACCGACCAGGACCGGATCGCCGAGTGCGTCAATGACCACGAAATGCTGTTCGTGGCCTGCCTGTGCGCGCAGTGGTGCGGCACCTGCCGGGAGTATCGCGAGGCCTTTGACCGGCTGGCCGACAAGCATCCGGATATTTGTTTTGCGTGGATCGACATCGAAACGCATGCAGACCGCTTCGACGACCTGGACGTAGAAAATTTTCCTACCATCCTGATAGAAGACGGCGTGACCACACGGTTTTTCGGCACCGTATTGCCGCAGGCGGCAATCGTCGACCGGATGCTTGCCGACCTGACCGCGTTGCCGGGCGTGACCGGCGCGCCCAAGCTTCGGCCGGCGCTCGCGGTTGCTTGAAAGCGACAGTTTGCGCCGCCACCGGACCTGCGGCACAGGCGTTGCAGACCGCCTGCGGCGCACCATCGGCCGCTTGTTCAAGTGTTGAATGCGCAATGATGACGAGCCGCTTTTTCTGACGCTTGACACGCCGCAGCAGCGCCGTGTGCTATAAAGCGGTCGTTAATGGGTCGCAAACCTGGCGTCGCGAACCCAGGGCCTGAACCCGAATCTACCAACTCACATCCAGTCATGTCCAAAGCACTGATCATCGCCGAAAAGCCTTCTGTCGCGAACGACATCGCGCGGGCTTTGGGCGGTTTTACCAAGCATGACGAATACTACGAAAGTGACGATTACGTCATTTCCTCGGCAGTCGGCCACCTGCTGGAAATCGCTGCGCCCGAAGAATACGAAGTCAAGCGAGGCAAGTGGAGCTTCGCCAATCTGCCCGTCATCCCCCCGCATTTCGACCTTAACCCGATCGCAAAAAGCGAGTCGCGCCTGAAGGTGCTGACCAAGCTGCTCAAGCGCAAGGACGTCGATCGTCTGATCAACGCCTGTGACGCCGGGCGCGAAGGCGAGCTGATTTTCCGCCTGATCGCGCAACACGCGAAAGCAAAGCAACCGGTCCAGCGCCTGTGGCTGCAATCGATGACGCCGGCCGCGATCCGCGACGGCTTTGCGCGCCTGCGCAGCGACGAAGAAATGCAGCCCCTCGCCGACGCCGCGCGATGCCGCTCGGAAGCCG
This sequence comes from Paraburkholderia sp., assembly GCF_036488795.1. Taxonomy (GTDB): domain Bacteria; phylum Pseudomonadota; class Gammaproteobacteria; order Burkholderiales; family Burkholderiaceae; genus Paraburkholderia. Next base: position 17,523 of record NZ_DASXHA010000005.1, on the reverse strand, counting down.
ACTGGCTGGTCGGCATCAACGGCACGCGGGCCATGACCGCGTTCAACAGCAAGGGCGGCGGCTTCTTCCTGACCACGGTGGGCCGGGTGCAAACGCCGACGCTGTCGATCGTCGTGGAGCGCGAAGAAAAGATTCGCCGCTTCGTGCCACGCGATTACTGGGAGGTGAAAGCCGAGTTCGTCTGTGCCGCCGGCTTCTATGAAGGCCGCTGGTTCGACCCGAAATTCAGGCGCGACGAGTTCGACCCGGAAAAGCGCGACTCGCGCCTGTGGGCACTGCCCGCGGCTGAAACGATCGTTGCCGCCTGTCGCGGCCAGATCGGCACGGTGACGGAAGAATCGAAGCCGTCGACGCAGCTGTCGCCGGCGCTCTTCGACCTGACCAGCCTGCAGCGCGAGGCCAACGGCCGCTTCGGCTTCTCGGCGAAGAACACGCTGGGCCTCGCTCAGGCGCTGTACGAAAGGCACAAGGTCCTGACCTATCCCCGTACCGACGCGCGCGCGCTGCCGGAAGACTATATGGAGACGGTCAAGCAGACCTTGGGCATGCTCAAGGAGAGCAACAACTATCTGCCGTTTGCCAAGCAGGTGCTCGACAAGGGTTGGGTGAAACCGAACAAACGCATCTTCGACAACTCGAAGATCAGCGATCACTTCGCAATCATCCCCACGCTGCAAGCGCCGAAGAACCTCTCCGAACCGGAACAGAAGCTGTACGACCTCGTCGTGAAGCGCTTCCTGTCGGTGTTCTTCCCGGCTGCCGAGTACAAGGTGACAACGCGGATCACGGAAGTGGTCGGCCATCACTTCAAAACGGAAGGCAAGGTGCTGGTCGAACCGGGCTGGTTGCAGATCTATGGCCGCGAAATCAGTGGTGAAGACGCCAACCTCGTGCCGGTGCAGAAGGACGAAAAGGTCAAGACGGACAAGATCGCGGCACAGCAACTGGTGACGAAGCCGCCCGCACGCTACAACGAAGCGACCTTGCTCTCCGCCATGGAAGGCGCCGGCAAACTGGTCGAAGACGACGAGCTGCGCGAGGCGATGGCGGCCAAGGGGCTCGGCACGCCGGCTACCCGCGCGGCCATCATCGAAGGTCTGCTCGGCGAAAAGTATCTGATCCGCGAAGGCCGCGACCTGATCCCGACCGCCAAGGCGTTCCAGCTGATGACGCTGTTGCGCGGCCTGGGCGTCAAGGAACTGACCGCGCCGGAGCTCACCGGCGAATGGGAATACAAGCTCTCGCAGATGGAGCGCGGCAACTTGCCGCGTGACGCGTTCATGCAGGAAATTGCCCGCATGACGCAGACCATCGTCAAGCGCGCGAAGGAATACGACTCGGACACCATCCCCGGCGACTACGCGACGCTGGAGACGCCGTGTCCGAATTGCGGCGGTCAGGTGAAGGAAAACTACCGTCGCTTCGCATGCTCGAAGTGCGAGTTCTCGATCTCGAAGATCCCGGGTGGCCGGCAATTCGAAATCGAGGAAGTCGAAGAGTTGCTGAAGAACAAGACCATCGGGCCGCTGTCGGGCTTCCGCAGCAAGATGGGCCGGCCGTTCTCCGCCATTCTGAAGCTCTCGCTCGACGACGAGATCAAGAATTACAAGCTCGAATTCGATTTCGGCCAGGATTCGGGCGGCGAAGACGGCGAAGTGCCGGACTTCTCCGAGCAGCAGCCGGTCGGCGCGTGCCCGAAGTGCAAGGCTCACGTCTTCGAACACGGTATGAGCTATGTCTGCGAGAACTCGGTGGCCAATCCGAAGACCTGCGATTTCCGCTCAGGCAAGGTGATTCTGCAGCAGGAAATCTCCCGCGAGCAGATGGCCAAGCTGCTGGAGGAAGGACGCACCGACTTGCTGACGAATTTCAAATCGTCGCGCACCGGGCGCAACTTCAAAGCATTCCTCGTCAAACAGAGCGACGGCAAGATCGGCTTCGAGTTCGAGAAGAAGGAGCCGTCGGCGAAAACCGCTGCGAAGACTGCCGCGGCCAAGTCGGCTGCCAAGGCTGAGCAGCCGGAGACCGACGACGACGAAGTGACCACCGTGGAGAAAGCTGCACCTGCTCGCAAGGCTGCGGCAAAGAAGGCGCCGGCAACCAAGACGGCAGCAACCAAGGCGGCTACAACCAAAACGGCAGCGGCCAAGAAAGCTCCGGCCAAAAAAACTGCGGCCCGTAAGACGGGTTCGTAACGGCTAGAGCGAATGGCGGCGTCAGCCGCCGGTGGCGCCGTTCTTGAGGCGCGCCGGCCGGCAAAGCCACGAAGCCCGAAAGCAAAAAAGGCGCAGCCACTCAACGTGGCCGCGCCTTTTTCTTTTTGAGCGCCGCTATTTCAAAGAGGCGGAGCGCTTACTCGCTGCGCCCCGCCTGGAGCCTTACAGCGGTGACAACGCAGCCGGCCGGCTACGCGACGGCGACTTCGCCGGCAGCTTCGGCGAAATCTCGCTGTCGAGCAGTCGGGACAGAGGCTCGGCGCCATCGAAGGCTTCCGGCGGCACGATCGCCGAAGAATCGACACTGGCCGCTGAGGCCGGCCGCTCCTGGCCGTCCTTGATCCATTGCTCGCCCAGCAGGCTATTCGGCGTCTGGCTGAAATGCTCGACCAGATGGTCGATGAACGTCCGCACCTTAGCCGGCAGGTGCCGACGGCTCGGGTACGCAATATTGATCTCGACCTGCGGCAGACGGTAGTCGCCCAGCAGTCGCACAAGGCGACCGCGGGTCATGTCGCGGCCAATCAGGTAGCTCGGCAGAATCGCGATGCCCATACCCAGCAGCGCGAACTGGCGCAGCATTTCCGTGTTGTTCGCCACGATCACGTTGGTCGGGCGCACCCGCACTTCACCGTCGGGGCCGGTGAAGACGCGCTCGTCGCCCCAATACTCGGAGGGCAGCGAAAGACACGGATGTTCCAGCAGATGCTCGGGACGCGTCGGTATGCCGTGCTTCTCGAGATAAGCGGGAGTCGCGCACACGGTCATGCAGCCCGTCGTCAGGCGGCGCGTGACGATGCTCGCACTGCGCATCTGGCGCGCGATGACCACGCCGACGTCGAAACCCTCTTCGACCAGATCCACCTGACGGTCGACCAGCGTGACGTCGGGGATGACCTTCGGATAACGCTCGGCGTAGGTCTGCAGCACTGGCGCAAGGTTGTGCAGGCCGAACACCACCGGCGCGACGATGCGCAAGGTGCCGACGGGTTCGTGATTGCGGGCCACGACCATCTGCTCGACATCTTCCAGTTCGTCGAGAATCTGACGGGCGCGCTCCAGATACACCTGGCCGGACTCCGTCAGCGAAAGGCTGCGGGTGGTACGGTTGAGCAGACGGGTGCCCAGACGGCCTTCGAGATCGGCTACGTGGCGCGTGGCCACTGCGTTGGAAATATCCATTGCGCTGGCCGCGCGGGCAAAACTGCCGAGATCCGCCACTCTGACGAATACTCGCATCGACTGCAAATGATCCATGAGACAACTCCTGCCGTAATACGACGGCTTCCTGGCGAAACAGTTTGGCCAGCGAAGCGAATTTGGAATTCTCCTACGACTCGCAAAATCGTGCAGAAGTTGCTCAAGAAGGCAGATTTTTCACCTGGTTTCGTATCACCGTACTCCCCAGCGTAGTGCATGACCATGCATTGTTCCGGATCAGGAAACAATATGCTGCACTGCAGCTAGTGCTGTATTGCTTGATGGAACAGCGAATTCCCCTGATTAATCATTCGAAAAACCGGGCATCGCCGTCACCATGGATGCACATAAAAAAGACCGCCCGAAGGCGGTCTTTGCGGGAAGTGACCACTCACATGATCATGCGGAAAGCCGGCTTTGCAAAGCCGTGCTGGTGTCCGACAAGGCCGCGGGCAAATTTTGCCGCAGCGTATCGAAAAGCTCCGCGTGCAGGCAGAGTTCGGCCCGCCACGCGGCATCGTCGACGGAAATCACCTCGTCAAACTGCGCCTGAGTGAAATCCAGACCGCTCCAGTCGATGTCCTCATAATGCGGCGACACGCCGAAAGCATGCTCTTCACCCTGCGCGGTCCCTTCGATGCGGCCGACCATCCAGCCCAGCACCCGCATGTTCTCGCCAAAGCCCGGCCATACGAACTTGCCGTCCGCCCCCTTGCGGAACCAGTTGACGCAAAAAATCTTCGGCAACCCGGCCTGCAGCTGTTCGAGGCGTTCCCCGGTTTGCAGCCAGTGACCGAAGTAGTCGCTCATGTTGTAGCCGCAGAAGGGCAGCATCGCAAACGGGTCGCGCCGCACCACGCCCTGCTGGCCAGCGGCTGCCGCCGTGGTCTCCGAGCCCATGGTCGCCGCCATGTAGACGCCCTCGACCCAGTTGCGCGCCTCGGTGACGAGCGGCACCGTCGTCGAACGGCGTCCGCCGAAGATAAACGCATCGAGCGGCACGCCGGCCGGATTCTCCCAGTCCGGGTCGATCGACGGGCACTGCGCTGCCGGGGCTGTAAACCGCGCATTCGGATGCGCCGCCTTGCGGCCGCTTTCCCGGGCGATAGCGGGCGTCCAGTCCTGGCCCTGCCAGTCGGTGAGGTGGGCCGGCGGCTCGTCGGTCATGCCCTCCCACCAGACGTCGCCGTCGTCGGTCAGCGCGACGTTGGTGAAGATGACGTTTTCCTTCAGCGTCGCCATGGCGTTGAAATTGGTCCTCTCGCTCGTGCCGGGCGCGACGCCGAAGTAGCCCGCCTCCGGATTGATTGCGTACAGGCGGCCGTCCTTGCCTGGCTTGATCCAGGCAATATCGTCGCCGATCGTCGAGATCTTCCAGCCTTTGAGACCCTCCGGCGGAATCAGCATCGCGAAGTTGGTTTTGCCGCACGCCGACGGAAACGCCGCCGCCACGTGATGCTTGCGCCCTTCCGGCGACGTGACGCCGAGAATCAGCATGTGTTCGGCGAGCCAGCCCTCGTCGCGACCCATGGTGGAGGCAATGCGCAGCGCGAAGCACTTCTTGCCGAGCAACGCATTGCCGCCGTAGCCCGAGCCGTAGCTCCAGATCTCGCGCTGTTCGGGAAAATGGACGATGTACTTGGTGTCGTTGCAGGGCCACGGCACGTCCTGCGCGCCCGCGGCGAGCGGCGCGCCCACGGAATGCACGCACGGCACGAAGTCGCCGTCGGCACCCAGCACGTCGTACACATGACGGCCCATGCGCGTCATGATGCGCATGTTCGTCACCACGTACGGGCTGTCGCTCAGTTCAACGCCGATATGGGCGATCGGTGAGCCGAGCGGCCCCATCGAGAAAGGCACGACGTACATGGTGCGGCCCCGCATCGCACCGTCGAACAGGCTGTCGAGCGTCGTACGCATCTCGGCCGGCGCGATCCAGTTATTAGTGGGGCCAGCATCTTCCGGACGTTGCGAGCAGATGAAAGTGCGATCTTCGACCCGGGCGACGTCCGATGGGTCGGACCAGGCCAGATACGAGTTGGGGCGTTTGGCGGGATTGAGTTTTTTCAGGGTGCCGGCTTCGACCATTTGCGTACATAGCCGGTCGTATTCCTCCTGCGAACCGTCGCACCACACGATCTGATCGGGCCTGGTCAGCGCCGCGACGCGCTCCACCCAGTCGATCAGCTTGCGGTGTTTGACCCAGCCGGGCGCCTCAAGGGCGGAAAGTCCTGCAAAGGCGAGATGATTCATCGAGCTGTCTCCGTTTCGTTCATAAGCAAAAGAAAAACGGTACGAGCCCAATCACGCTGCGAGCGAGAGGCGACAATCCAGTTGCGCCAGATGGCGCGTGATTGCGCAGGTCGTGATGGACTGCTCAGCCTGTTGCGTGCCTGATGCCCAAACGGCCCGAATGCGCCACCGCCGACGATACGCAAGCAGCCCTTTGCGAGCGGCGCTCTGCAACCGTCTGTAAAGCGGCTTGCATCGACACGCAACAAACTGTTAAAAACGATGTCACTCTGCCTATGCGTCGTGATGCCATCTGTGCGGCATCATCTACGTTAAGGCATCCATCGAAACCGGCGTGTGATCTACCTCACATGGTGGGACAGCCAGCTTATCACTCCGTTCCGCACCGCCAGGGTGCGCCGCAAACACCGAATACTTATGAAGATTGCCATCCTCGACGATTACCAGGACGCCGTCCGCAAGCTCGATTGCTTCCAGCTGCTTGCCGACCACGAGGTCAAGGTGTTCAACAATACCGTCCGCGGACTTGGGCAACTGGCTAGCCGTCTGTCGGAAGTCGATGCGCTGGTACTGATACGCGAACGTACCCGCATCAACTTGCAACTGCTCGACAAACTCCCGCATCTGCGCATGATCAGCCAGACCGGCAAGGTCTCGAGCCATATCGACCTGGCTGCCTGTACCGAGCGCGGCATTGCCGTGCTGGAGGGCAGCGGCTCGCCGATCGCCCCTGCCGAACTGACCTGGTCCCTGATCATGGCGGCGCAGCGGCGCATTCCGCAATACGTAGCAAACCTTAAGCAAGGGGCCTGGCAGCAGTCGGGGCTCAAGACTTCGGCCCTGCCGCCCAACTTTGGTTTGGGACAGGTATTGCGCGGCCAGACGCTCGGCATCTGGGGTTACGGCAAGATTGGCCGCCTCGTGGCGGGCTATGGCAAGGCGTTCGGCATGAACGTGCTGATCTGGGGGCGCGAACATTCGCTGGAAGCCGCGCGCGCAGACGGCTATGGCGTGGCGGAGAGCCGTGAAGCGCTGTTCGAGCAGAGCGACGTGCTGTCGCTGCATCTGCGCATGCACGACGACACACGCGGCATCGTCAAGCAGGAAGACCTGATGCGCATGAAGCCGACCGCGCTGCTCGTCAACACGAGCCGGGCCGAGCTGCTGGAAGAAAATGCACTGGTCAACGCGCTGGCGCGCAACCGGCCGGGGATGGTCGCAATCGACGTGTACGAGAGCGAACCGATCCTGCAGGGCTACAGCCTGCTGCGAATGGAAAACGTGATCTGCACGCCGCACATCGGTTATGTGGAGCGCGAGAGCTACGAGCTGTATTTCACCGCGGCGTTCAAGAACATCCTGGCGTTCGATGCGGGCGATACGTCGAGCGTGGCGAATCCTGAGGCGCTGCAGGGCGGACGGCGGCGCTAGGCGCTGAGCGGCGCGGCGGCCTCGCTAGCCGTGCGCCGCGACTTCGACCAGATCCGGCATCCGTTCGAGGAACTGCTCGCCATCCGCGCGGCCGAGGTTGTATGCGTGCTGCATCTGCGAGGGGCTGGTGTAGTCCCAGCTTGAGATCGGCACTTTACGCGACGGCTGGACATACAGCCGCTGCTGCGCGCCGTGCGGCACGACGAACATCTGCGGCCGCGGATAGAGACGCGTGACCATCACGAGCACGGTGCCGGGCGATTCATCCAGCGCACCCACCGGCACATTGTCGACCATGCCGCCGTCGAGCACCGGCCTGCCGTTGCGCCGCAAGACCGGCGTGAAGGGCGGCGTGGAGGACGATTGCAGGATCAGATCGGCGAGATCTTCGACCGTCGCGCAATCTTGCGCCCGCACGAATTCCGGATGGAAACCGAGCGTCTGACCCAAGGTCGGATGCAGCGTTTTGCGGACGTATTTTTCGATGTTGTAGGCAATCAGCCCGGCCGCAACGGCGCTGCGCGCACCTAGCCAGCGCGGCAGATGCGACACGCCGATACGGATTTCCGGCGCCTTCGCGAGACTGGCAAACCTGTCGCCGTAGATATCGAGCAGCGCCTGACGATAGATACGATAGTGAGGAAACACTGACTCGCCGCGCAGCAGATTGCCCCAGTACGCGTTTTTCGTATTGTGACGCAGCGCCTCTGCGTAATAACGCATGACCCAGTCGGAATTGCTGGTGTACAGCATGCACGCGGTGGCTGCCCCCGCGGAGATGCCGGCGATCACGCGCGGCCGGATCTGCAACTCCGGCTGGACGACATCCCAGAAGCCCGCTTGCCACCAGCAGCGATTGCCGCCGCCCGCGAACACGACCTGATCGAACATTGTTGCTTTTCCCTTCCCCGGAATACGCGGCGCGGCGCTTACGACTGCAGTGCGTAAGTGGTGGTGGCGTGGACGGCCATTTTGCCGTCTTCGTCGAACAGTTCGACTTCACCGAACACCAGATTGCGGCCCATGCGCAGCACTCGGGCGGTGATCAGCACGTCGCCCTTGCGCACGGCGCGCATGAAGTTGATGTTGAGCGAGACGGTGGTCATGGGCTTGAAGCCGTCGAGGGCGGCGGAAATGGCGACGATCATCGCCGTATCGGCCGCCGCCATGAATACCTGGCCGCAAATCACGCCGCCCGAATGCCGAAATTCACCGGAAAACGGCAGGCGCATGGTGGCGCTTTCCTCATCGACTTTCACCGGGGTAAGCGCGAGCGTGCGCACCCATGGCGCCAGTACGCGGTCGAGCAGCTCGGCTATTGCTTTGTCATCCATCGTTCGCCCCCGTTTGAGCCGCGCGACGTTCGTCGCCTTAGCGCATCGCCTTAGCGCAGCATGGTGTCGCGACATCATACCGGGACGATGAGAAATACGCCTTTGAGGTGAGTCGGGCCGCGCGCCGCTGACCTCGTCGCCGTCGTCGCAAAATTTTTAAGAAATCTGCTAAAGGGGACTAGGCAAGTTCTAAAAAGTCCTGCATAATTCGCAGTCTGTTGGGGGCGTTAGCTCAGTTGGTAGAGCAGCGGACTCTTAATCCGTAGGTCGAGTGTTCGAGTCACTCACGCCCCACCAAATAAATCAAGCAAAAAGCCCAGCCTTACTCGGCTGGGCTTTTTGCTTTCTGGATTCGGTGCAGGCACCGTACAGGCATTTTGGGTCAGCATCAATCCATCTGTCGCTCCGTATCGAACTGAAGATTGCGCTCCGCAGCCACCAGCCTGACCGGGTCGGTCTTTTTCCATTGCGCTTTCGGGATCAGGACCGACCACTCCGCGCCAGCCGTATCGCGAAAGAACGCCACTACACCTACATAGTTCGTCGCCTCGTCCATCAGTTCGGATACCTTCAGTGTCTGGCCTGGTCCGAGCGTTATGTCCCGACTCCAGAGCGTGGCAGCCTTTAGCGCGTCGTTGCCGGCGAGCAGTTGTGCGTAGCTTGCTGTCACAAAGGGTTTGTCATCCCTGAGCTGATAGATTCGCAACACTACCGGCAGCGATGCTCCTTCTCCAGTCTGGTTCAGCGCAGCGCGCGCGATGACTAAGAGGTTCATCTCCTTCACCTTCGTCTCGAACACCGCCTTCGTTGCGTGCACGGTCCCGTCCTTCACCGACTGCCACGTCCCGCACGCCGAAACGGCAAGCGCGAGGCACACGCCGAGCGCACCCCGCAAAATCCGCATACTCATCAGAAAGCTGCTCCCTCGAAATCGATGCGCGGATACACGGGCCGCGACTGTGCAAACTCGCCGCCAGCCTCGCGCAGATAGCGCATCTCCGCGTCGTAATACGTGAGGAACGGATTCTCGTGCTCGGCCGGGTTTTTCTTCCAGGGTGCTGTCATGGCTGCAATTCCGGCGGGAGAGGAGGAAGCAACGGTGCGGCGCCAGCCTTGCCGACCACAAAAATCCTCTCGGGCATCTGAAAGCCGCGCAGCATCAGCAGTTCGAGCGGCCCCGCTCCGACCTGGCTTCGCAGGATGTAGCGCAGCGGATCGCCGTTCTCTACATTCCACGTAAGCTGGTAGCGGGTACTGTCGAGCGGCTTCGCGTCGGCTTTCGCGAGCAGCCGAAGAAATGCCCAGTCGCCCGTCGAATCGAAGGCCTGCCGCAGGCCCGCGTCGAGTGTCTGCCACGTCAGGCCCGCATGTCCGTTAAGGCCATCACCGGGCCAGGCGAGCGGCGTCCAGCTTTCCTGCTGGTTGAAGTAGACGATCTGTTTGCCGTCGACCGACAGTTCCGAGCGCGTCACGTTCGGTGTCGGCAACGCCATCATCTCGAATCGTTCGTTCGCGTCGCCCCTCACGTAGAGCTGCGCGCCGAGTGTCGATAACTGGCGCAGGCCTGCGAGGAACTTCGGATCGAATTGGAGTGCCTGCGGCGCCAGCTCGTTTGGCGTCCAGTGATCGCCTTCGAGCTTGAGTACGCCCGCGAGTTGCGTCGTTATGAAACGCGCGATCAGCCCAGTGTCGGGACGCACGAAGCGCCCGAGTTCGGCGAAAGACGCATCGGCCTGGGTGTCGAAGAACGGATAGCGTCCGCTCATTGCCGCATTGAACGGTGTGGCGACGCTCGCGCGCCACGCCTCGTTCAGGCTGGCCGCGGCCGGTTGCAGGATCGTCTGCCACGCGGCTTCGAGCGGCCGCGCGAAAGCGGCATTACCGAAGCCCGCCCATGCGGAACCGAGACTTGCGGCTGCCAGCGCCGCGTCGTCGCGCGCCTGCGACAACTCGGAGAGCTTGCCCTGGAATACCGCCTGCGCGAGCGAGCGCGCCATCGCCTGTGCGTCGGGACTACTCGCGATCTGCTGGAGTTTCAGACGCATCGTCGTCACCGCCGTCAGATAGCGCGACAGGCTGACGCCGCTCAGTGCGACGTTCGCCGATGCACCAGCCTTGTCGTTTCCGCCGTTCGTCGCGGCAAAGCCACGCTCTCCCATCAATGCGAGCAGCGGGCCGAATGATTTGTCCAGCGGATTGATGGCCGGTGCATTTGCGTCGTCGCTGTTGCCAATCAGGCTTTGCGCCTTGCGGACCAGCGTGTCGGTCAGCGCCTGCGAGGGGCCTCCCGCCTGCGCCTGATACTGCACCGACTTCATCAGCGCGATCAACGGCGAGGTCTGCGCGTCGGCGAGTCGGGTGAGCTGATCGATCGCGCCGTTCAGGTTCGATGCCGATTGCCACTGGAGACTGTCGAGCATGGTCTGCCAGGCTGCGGTGTACTCCGCGAAGTAGCGTGCTGTCAGTCGCTGCTTCAGTTCTTCGGTGGCCTGCTTCTCGTCGAGCGCGACGCTGGTGCGGATCGCCCCCCGTGCGAGCGTGTTACCCATTGTCTGCGACGGCTGCGCGCCGGTCAGCACCCAGTCGCCGCTGACACGTCGTTCGCTTGCGGCCCGATCGATCGCCTCCGCGATCATGCCGTCCCATGCGGCCCGCGTGTAGATGCCAGGCACCACCTGCGAGGTCGTGAACAGCCCCTGCGCATCCGCGCCGTTGAGCAGCGTCTGGAGCGATGCGTCGGCGTACTTGCCTTTGACGTCGTCGAGGACGCGCTGATAGACGGTGTCGTCGGCGGACGCGAGGCCGATCTGCGTGACCAGCATGTTGCGGTTTGCGCTGACGAGGCTGCTGTCGGGCGTGATGCGCCATTCGGGATGGGCCTTCAGATGATCCGCGTAGAAGGCTGCCAGTCGCCGGCCCGTATCGTCGCGCTCGCCTTCGGGCATGTCCACCGGACGTCGCCACAGGGCGACGAGCGTGCGTCGGAGGAACGCCGCATCGGCGTGGGCCGGATCGCCCAGCATGAGATAGGTTTTGAGGGCGCTGTAGGTGCTCCCGCGCGTGTCCTGCGATTGCAGTGCATCGGCGCGGGCCTCGCCTGCGGCCTTGAGCAGATCCGTGATCGTTTGCACGACGGGCGCTTGCAGGTTTTTTGTCGCGGCGATCCGGTATGGCTGCCAGAGCGCCGCAAGGATGGCGTCGTTGCGCGAAAGACCCGCGCGCAGATACCACGGCGCGCCGCGCTGCTGGCGGTATTCAAGTTGTTCCATCAACTGCTGGAGCGCGAGCTGAGCGCGCCAGGATTCGGTGGTTTGCGGTTTTGCGTCGATGGCTGTTTGCGCTGTCTGCTTTGCTTCGCGTGTCAGATCCTGGTTGCCGATGAAGGAGACCGTCATCCACACGCACCAGGCGATCGCTGCGGCGGTGACGAGCGTCGCGAGCGCGTTGCGCCAGTAGAAGCCGATGCGCCGGCCCCGGTAGTCGGGGGACCTCGCCGCGATCTCGCGCCACACCGGCAGCAGTGCGGCGGGCTGCTCGCGCGAGACCGCCGCTGCCGCCGGCGTGCCGACAGGCTCGGCGGGTGTCCCGTTGCCGCTGACTACGGGTACCGGCGAGACGGTTGCTCCTGGAAAAACCGGCGTGAACATGACGCTCGCGAGCGGCGCGCGCAGCCAGTTCGACGCGGCCAGTCCCCGAAGACCATCGACGATGCGCTCGCAATGAGCGCCGACATACTTCGAGACGTCCATCAGCCAGGTCACCCGAAGGTTGTTCCGGGTGCAAAGGCATAAGCCCGCGTCCGCGGACTTCAGCTCAACCTCGTTTAGCAGATCCGGTAGTCTCGCGACGCCCTCCTGCGCCTGCCTGCGCGAATTGTTCGGCATGAACGCGCCGACGGCGTCGAAGCGCTCCGACGGGCTACCCTTCGTCTCGACCGGATGCAGAAACGTGACGGGCGCGGCCCAGCCGAGCGCGGTGGCGATACCCGAGAGTGTGCGGGGTAGCTCGGTATCCGTATCATCTGCGCGCGCGACGTGAACGACGCCATCAACCGGGCAGCGGCGGCGTAACTGGCGGAGCTGGCCGAGCCACTTCTGCGCCTCGATCCCGTCCGGCGACACATGCACGAGAATGGTTTCGTCTACATGCATGACGGCCATCTGCTTGAGACCGGGCACGACCTGATCGACGCGCTCGTCCGTGCCGTTCACCAGTAGCCAGCGCAGGCGGCGACGCCAGAACCAGCCGTGTGAGACGCGCAGTTCCTCGTAGATGCGTTGCAGACGGGCGTCGCGTTTGAGTGGTTTCGCCGCGTTTGTGCGGTCGCCGGTTTCGAAACGGAACAGTCTCGCTGCACCGGCATAGGCGCCTGTCGATACCGCGAACAGGTGAGCGATCACGACGATGACAAGCACGATCGGGATGCAGATCAATAGCTGCGTCCGGGGTGCGCCATCCGGGATACCGAGACGATTGTTCCCGAACCAGACCAGCAGGAGTGCGGCAGTGGCAAGGACGAACGCGGCAAGGGGCATGCCCCAGATCGCCGCGTGGCCCGGAGCCGGCTTACTGGCGACGGCTCCTGGCGCCATGTTTTGCAGATTATCTTTGGGAATCGTCATGCGTGGAGGCGTTTGTCTGTTTTGCGGGTATGACATGGAAGATGGCCGATTGCAGGCCATCGACAAACAGTTGCGGACCGTTCGCTGCACCGGCTTCGATGGCGGCGGCAATCACCAGCAGGCCGTTTGCCACGCCCGCGTTACCGACGGTACGATCGAGCCGGCACTGTGCGGCGTCCTTCGACGCGGCCTGAAAGCCGGCGGCAGCCAAAGCGCGGTCGCAGTGTTCGACGGGGCGAGTGATCCACGCGCGCGTCACCGCGGCGGCTTTGACCTTGCCCCAGACCGCAGCATTCGCGAAGCCGTATTCGGCCTCACCGCCGTTCCCCTGGACGGGACGGTGCAGCGCAGCCTTGGGGCTGACTTCCTGCGGGAGCTTGAAGTAGCCCGCATCGAACAGCACGGCGGCGCATCCTTCAGTACCGCCTTCGTCGATGGCATTGTCGTACCACGCTGCGGCGACGGCGAGTAGCGGACGGTGCTCGCGTGCATCGAGCCAGCCGTCGACCACTAGCAGCCCCTCGGCTGCGGGGACGGCCTGCACCTCGAGTGGCGGCAACGCCGCCACTTGCAACGCCTCCCTCACCTGCGCAACACGCAGGTCCGAAGCTTCCGCTTCGACGAGTACTCGCACCTGCGGCCAGTACGTCTTTTCATATCGGGTCAGCGCCTGAATAGTTCCGGCCAGCGGTTCAAGCGCAACACGGATCATCTGGACAGCGGGAGCGGCCTCCGTCAGCCCGTCAGCGTCGTTGCCTTCGCTTTCCATTTCACCGGCCACGGGCAACGCTGCCAGCAGCGGGTCGTTGTCCTCAAAGCGGTTGCACAGAACCTTTCCCGGGCCGTGCCTCAGTGGTTGCGCCTTCAGGATCGACCTTTTCCCGGCCAGAACCTCGGCCAGGGATTTACCGCCAAGCGGCAGACAGTAGCCTGCTCCGAGTACGTGCAACGGTCGCTGTGCAAACCGGACTTTTTCCGCGAGCCAGCGGTCACGATGATGGTTACGCCAATACGCGCGATACCACAGTCCCTCGTAGCCCGCGCGGGCAAACCCGAGCAGGACCAGGAACAGCCCGTTCGGCGCCCCGACAATCCAGCTCCAGAACATGAGGCCGCTCGCTGCCTCGCCTTTCGGCCACGCAAGCAGAACGATCACTGGACCAAACACATTGCAGACGAACCAGGTCAACGCCCACGGCCAGAAGCGCATCCGTTGGGGATACGCACTGGGGCGTCCTGCGGGAGAAAGATCGACCGGCATTATGCGATGTCGACGTTTTCAAGCGACGAGATCAGCCGGCAACCGCAAGTGCAGTGGTAATGATGCATGGCGACGGGCGTGCCATCACGGTCGGGGAATCTGTCGTAGCCCTCGTCAATCGTGGTCGGTCCGTGCAAATCGCAGATCGCGTTGTCGCCCTTGCGGGCGAGCGGCCTGCCCATGAATTCGGTCCAGAGTGAGCCGCCGGTGACTTCGCCACTATGCTCCAGTTTGTCACCTTTGCGAATGGGAGATTGCATAAATTGGCCAAAACTCTCAGTAATTCTCAATTGCGCTGCGGCACGTTTCGAGAAAAAACAAATGCCGATCCATTCCACACATATTGATCTATGGAATTATCCGGGTTATCCGGATCATTAACACTGTATTCGATAATCATGGGAGCCCCGGTCTTGTCAACGCCGACCTTGATGCCCGTTCCATAGGAAATAAACTGGAATTCAAAGTCGCCACCCTGAGCCACAAATATTCCGGTATACGAATTGGTAGCACTCAAAATCGGCTCGACCAGGCACACCTGTAATTTCTTTCCACGGAACGATCGCTCATACCACTTAAAATGTAATGCCTTCTCGAATTCCTGTTTTGAACACGAATCACTCGCGCAAACAAATTTTTGCATATCGGAGTCCGCATATAGCTTCCCAGCCATTCTCTCCCGCTGAGCATCAGTCCCGCAAGCGAATACCAGTCCGGATAAAATGAACAGTACAAAAAAATCAAGTTTTTTTTCATGGGCGTTGCTTCTTCAACGATACCTGAATGATGTGAGTCGTCGGCATATAAGCCATTTTGGGATGATGTGTATGAGGATTCAATGCGGGTTGACCGCTTGCATCAAGCACTGGCTCTTGCGCCGTATTTCTCCGCCAAACAAAGGAAAGTTGTTCCGAGCAGCCCTTTTCAATCAAATCAAGCAAAATATATTTGATATATACAAATGACTGCAACCGGTGCTCAAGTCCATTTATGTTTTGATCGGCAACGTTGCCATTAGTAGATTTAGATGCCTGCGTTGCTGTCTCAACTCGCAATCCACCTTCGTCGGTCGTTTTAAGAGTATTCGCCCCTATAGCCGTCATCGCCCTGCACGTCCAATACAAACCTGCGCTATCGGCACAGTTGTGCCGATTGAATACCGAATTTGTGTTCGCCAACTACACATCGGGATTCCACCTGAGACCTTCAAATCTTGCAGGAACAGCTGGATCGGCTGGAAATTTTTTAAAATCTCCATATTTATCGTAATTTGGTTTTTTCGTGAGCTGAATCAATCCACGCCCATACCACGGATTATACGGTCTATCCTCTCCATGATATTCACGAACGGCCTTAAGCCATCCAGATTCCTCCATCAGTTGAGCGAGAAAATGAGTTGCCCTTTCTTTTGTTGAGCTGATTCTGTACTTCCGTAGCGCCGCGTTGAGATCCGATTCCCAAGCATTTCCTTGTTGAACCGCATCCCGCCAGGGATTGCTGGACGAACGAAATTCCGTACCGTGCAGCGAAAGCATCCCACGGGGAACACATTGCGCAATTTCGGTTGCGGATAGCCACTCGCACTTCCTGAAATGGCGGATAAACGCCAGCGGATGGAAAAACCATAGCTCCTGCCCGGCAAGCGAAGTCTGGTCCAGAAATTGAAACTTGCTCAGAAAATCGGTGAACTTGGTATACGCGTCGGGGTTCGTATCCTTCTGCTGAGCAAAGAACCCGTACGTGTCGTTCAGGTCCTGGTACCGCTCCTTGTTGCTCAACGGGTCCCACTCGCTGCGCGCCTTGAACACCATCCCCCGGAGCTTCTCGTCGACGCCATTCGTATTCTGTATGTAGCTGGCTAGCTGTAGATTGACGTCGTTGTTATTGTTTGGATCAGCTTCGAGCGGCTGTGCCGATGGCAGCGAATCTTGAATGCCGGTCAACCCGCAAAGACTGGCGTAATCGCATCTTCCGGCGTCGGTAAACGGTGTGTTGTCGTCATCCACTTTTTGCCACCCCGTAATGAACGGGAAATCCGCGTCGGACAATTTTTTGATCGCGTCCGGCGCAATGTTGACGTAACCCAGCGTGCCGTTCTCGTCGAACGGTACAGCAACCCAAGTAGCGCGGGCCGCGCCCGCCAACGTTGGGTTACTCGAGAGGATGCGGCCAAACCGCAGCATTTCATAGCCGTCGCTCGGGGACGTTGGATAGAGTGCCATCGCACGATCACACAAATCGTATTCATAGCGCTTTGGCCTGTGGTGGCTGTCGGTTAGGTTGTCATAGGGGTCCGCGATGGCATTGCGTGTGAGCAGTGTCACCTTACCGCTGTTACCGCGATCGATCCACGCACGCGTATAGCGTCGCCCTTGGTTAAACCACGCCTCGACATAAAGTGTGTCGCCCGTCGCCATTGACCCGCCCGGCACCTGGGGAAACCATGCTTCAGGCATACCTGTCGGCCGCTGTACAAAAATCAGGGGCCCTTGAATGACGAAATAGGTATGCCCCCAATAGTTATTCGATGTAGGCTGGACTGGGTTCTTCTCACCTAGCTGAACCTTGTGCCCAGCCTGATCAAACCAGGTCGTAAAGTCCTCGCGCGACATGAATATTTCGAAGTGCAGATGTGCCACGCCCTGATGCTGGCCGACGTACCCGAGTATGTCCTTGCGATACAGCTTTTTCGTGCCGCCCTTCTGAACGACCCCATCCTTCCCTCCTCCCGTATCGAGCAGCCACGCGGGCAGCGCATTCGGCGAGCCGGTCTCCGGTTGGGTGTCTGACTGAGGGACAATGTGCTCCTGGTTCGTCATGTCCAGCAGATGCATATAGAGCGAGTAGTACGTGATGGTCCGCCCGTCGCCCGTATCGGTCTTGTGCCGCAGCAGAACGAACCCGGCATTCGAATTCAGCGTAGGTTGCCCGGTCGTTGAATCGATCGTGCCATCCGAGATTGCGTTCTTACAAACCCGGTACACGAGAACGTCCCCATCGGCGATTGCGCGGACAGGCTCCGACTGCTCGCCCGGGTTCAGATGGACGGCAAAATGAGAACGCCGATCGAAGGTGACCGGCCAGACTCCGTGATGGCCGATCTCGAACTGATCGACGACATCCATCATTGGGTCCGCCTTTGACGGGTCGTTGGACGTCTGGCCCGATGCGGGCAGAAACGGCGGGCTGATGATCATAGGCTC
>NZ_DASXHA010000001.1:0-14604 GCF_036488795.1 Paraburkholderia sp. | reverse complement strand
GTTGCTCGCCGGGCAGAGTCCGACCGTCTTGGGCCTCTCGTCAGCACGGGCGAGCTTGCCCAAATCGTGGCTAACGTCGTCAAAACCCGTGAGAAGGGCAAGGATCCGGCAACCCGCACCTTTCAGGCTATACGGATTCACATCAATCAAGAGCTTGCGGAGCTGCAAGTCGTTTTAGAGGCGGCGTTGTCGCTGTTGGAGCAAGGGGGGCGGCTGGTGGTCATCAGCTTTCATTCGCTCGAGGACCGGATCGTCAAGCGATTCATGCAGGCGCACGCCAGTACGCCTGCGCTGGATCGCCGCCTGCCGATCCGCGCCGTCGACCTGCCCAGCCCGCCGCTGAAAGTCATTGGCCGCGTGTTCGCAAGCGAAGCTGAAGTCGCCGCGAACCCGCGCGCCCGTTCTGCTGTGATGCGCGTGGCGGAGCGGATTGCGCCATGAGCCGCCTCAACATCTTCCTGCTGATTGTCGTGATGGGTTGTGCATTGTCTGTCGTCAACGCGACGAACCAGCAGCGTCAGATTTTCATCCAGTTGCAGCGCGCACAGGCGCAAGAACGCCAGTTGCAGCAGGACTACTCGCAGCTTCAGTATCAGCAGAGTGCGCTGTCGAAGACTTCGCGCATCGAAGAAATCGCCACTGACTCGCTGAAAATGCAGTCGGGCACCACCGGTCGCACCCAATACCTGACGCTTGCGCCGGGCGCAGCCACCGCTGAAGACGCGCCTGTGCCGACCTCGACGCCGGCGTCCGCTTCCGCACCGCAGGCCACCCGCAGCGGGGGCGCGCGATGAAAAAATCGTCCAGCCGCAAGAGCGTCGCTTTCTCGTCGAACCCGATCCTCTCCGTGCGCCTGCCCATGTGGCGCTCGAAGCTCGTCGTGTTCATGCTGTTCATGGCCTTCGTCGCGCTCGCCGGCCGCGCCTTCTGGATCCAGGGTCCCGGTAACGCCTTCTATCAGAAGCAGGGCGAAAGCCGCTATCAGCGCACGCTGGAACTGCCGGCCACACGCGGCAAGATTCTTGACCGCAACGGCCTCGTGCTTGCCACGAGTCTGCCGGTGCGCGCCATCTGGGCGATTCCCGAAGCCGTGCCGGACGACCTCGGCGCGGACAAGCTGGCCGCGCTCGGCAAGCTGCTGGGCATGACGAATACCGAATTGCGCACCAAGCTGTCCGAAGACAAGAACTTTGTCTACGTCAAACGTCAGGTGCCGGTCGACGTCGCCGCTCAAGTGGCGGCGCTGGAGATTCCCGGTATTTATCAGCGTGACGAATACAAGCGGTTCTATCCCGAAGGTGAGATTGCGGCGCACCTGATCGGCTTCACCAATGTCGAAGACGAAGGTCAGGAAGGCGTCGAGCTCGGCGACCAGAAGCAGCTCGTGGGCATGCCCGGGATTCGCCGTGTCATCAAGGACCGGATGGGGCACATCATCGAGGATGTCGATGAACAGGTCGTGCCGCACAACGGCCAGGACGTGGATCTGTCCATTGACAGCAAGATCCAGTACATCGCCTATACGAACCTGAAAGCCGCAGTCGAAAAGTTCAAGGCCAAGGCGGGCGCCGCCATGGTGATCGACGTGCGCACGGGCGAAGTGCTCGCGCTCGTCAACTACCCGACCTTCAACCCGAACGACCGCACGCACCTGACCGGCGACCAGTTGCGCAACCGCGTGCTGACCGACGAATTCGAACCGGGTTCGATCATGAAGCCGTTCACGGTGTCGCTCGCGCTCGATCTGCATCGCGTGGCGCCGACTACACTGGTGGATACGGGGCCGGGCCGCTTTACTCTTGACGGCGCGACGATCACCGACGACAGCGCGTTCGGCGTGCTGACGGTCGGCGGTGTGATCCAGAAGTCGAGCAATATCGGCGCGACCAAGATCGCGATGACGCTCAAGCCCGAAGAGATGTGGAATATGTATACCAGCATCGGTCTTGGCCAGGCGCCGAAAATCGGCTTCCCTGGCGCGACGGCGGGCCATCTGCGCCCGTGGAAGAGCTGGCGCCGCATCGAGCAGGCGACCATGTCGTACGGCTACGGTTTGTCGGCGTCGCTGTTTCAGCTGGCGCGCGCTTATACCGCCATCGCTCACGACGGCCAGATCATGCCGGTGACGATTTTCCGCACGCCAGGCGACCTGCCGGCCACCGGCCCGCAGATTTTCTCGCCGGTCACGGCCCGCGAGGTCCGCGCGATGCTCGAAACCGTGGTCGCGCCAGGCGGCACGTCGCCGGATGCCCAGGTGCCGGGTTACCGCGTCGGCGGCAAGAGCGGCACCGCGTATAAGCACGGCGCGCACGGCTACGACAAATCGAAGTATCGCGCGTCGTTTGTCGGCATGGCGCCGATGCCGAATCCGCGCATCGTCGTGGCTGTGTCCGTGGACGAACCGACGGCCGGCAGCCACTTCGGCGGCCAGGTGTCGGGTCCGGTGTTCTCGGCGATTGCCGGCGACACGCTGCGCTCGCTCAACATTCCGCCGGACATGCCGGTCAAACAGATGGTGGTGGAGGACGACTCGGCGCCGGCCGCGCCTGCTGCGCCGACCCTGCCTCCCGCCGCGGCGAAAAAACTCGCCACGGGAGGCGCCGCCAGGAAAATGACGATTTCCGCTAACGCGAAAAGCCATCCAGGAGTAGTTCGATGAGTGCGCTACGTAAGCAACATCCAGCGCACCGGCAGATCGCCGACGCCCTCTCGTGGCTGCACGCTCATGTGCAGCCCGCCGCGCATCTGCACGCCGACACGCGGTCGCTTGCCGCGGGCGACGTGTTCCTCGCATACGCCGTCGAAGGTGCCGACAACCGCCCGTTTATCGATAACGCCATCGAACATGGCGCGACCGCAGTGCTGTTTCAGCCCGAAGGCTTCGCCGGCAAGCCTGATCCGAAGCAGGCGCTGGCGGTGCCCCTGCTAAACGAGCTGGCAGGTTCGATCGCGAGCGCCTGGTATGGCGACCCGAGCGACGCAATGACGGTGATCGGCGTGACAGGCACCAACGGCAAGACCTCTTGCAGCCAGTGGATTTCGGCGGCGCTGACGGCGCTCGGCACGCGCTGCGCGATCATCGGCACGTTGGGTAGCGGCATGCCCGGCCAACTGGTGCATACCGGCTTCACCACGCCCGACGCGCCGCAACTGCAACGCACGCTCGCGCAGCTGCGCGACGCGGGCGCGCAGGCGGTCGCGATGGAAGTGTCGTCACATGCGCTGCATCAGGGGCGGGTGAACGGCACGGCTTTCGACATCGCCGTGTTCACCAATCTCACGCAGGACCATCTCGACTACCACCGCACCTTCGACGCTTACGAGGCCGCGAAGGCGCGTCTGTTTGCGTGGCCGGAACTGCGTTGCGCGGTGATCAATCGTGACGACGAAGCGGGTCGCCGCCTGCTGGCCAGCACGCAAGGTCACGCACGCACGCTCGCCTACGGGCTGGAAGCGCGCAGCGACGCGCCGCAAGCCGACGCGTTCCTGACGGCATCGAACGTGCGGGCGACAGCAACCGGCACGGCGTTCCATCTGAGCACCTCGGACTGGAGCGACGCCGAGGTGGAAGTGCAGACGCTCGGCGCTTTCAACGTCAGCAATCTGCTGGGCGTGCTGGGCGCACTGCTCGCAGCCGAGGTGCCGTTCGACGCCGCACTCGCCGAACTGGCGAAGCTGGAGCCCGTCAACGGCCGCATGCAGCGGCTCGGCGGCCGCTTGCAAAACGACGAGCCGCTCGTCGTGATCGACTACGCGCACACCCCCGACGCGCTGGAGAAGACGCTTGAGGCGCTGCGCCCGATGGCAGCGGCGCGCGGCGGTGAACTGATCTGCATGTTCGGCTGCGGCGGCGACCGTGATGCGACCAAGCGGCCGTTGATGGGTGCAATCGCGGAAAAGCTGGCGGACGGCGTGGTCGTCACGAGCGACAACCCGCGCAGCGAAGACCCGCAGAAGATCATCGACCAGATTGCTGCCGGGATGAAAGACGCGTCGCAGGCGCGCCGCATCGAAGATCGCGCCAGCGCCATCTTGCAGGCCATCCGCAGCGCGGCGCGTGAAGACGTCATCGTGCTGGCGGGCAAGGGGCACGAAGCAACCCAGGAAATCATGGGGAAGAAGCGCGCCTTCTCCGATCAGGATCACGCACGTCTGGCGCTTGCCGCACGCGCAACGCAAGCTCGTGGAGGTGGCGAATGACCATGTTCTCGCTGCGCGAGGCCGCCGCGCTGATTCCAGGCGCCTCCGTCCTGGGCGACGACAGCGTTATGTTCGAACGCGTGTCGACCGATAGCCGCACGGCCGGCCCGGGCGATCTGTTTGTCGCGCTCAAGGGTGAGCGCTTCGACGCGCACGACTTCTTGCCGGACGTCGCGGCACGCAAGATCGCGGCGGCGTTGTTGACGCGCGCGCCGGCCGACTGGACCGTACCCGCCTTGCAGGTGGCCGACACGCGCGTCGCGCTGGGCGCGCTCGCACGCGGCTGGCGGCGCCGCTTCAACGCGCCGCTCGTGGCGGTCACGGGCAGAAACGGCAAGACGACGGTGAAGGAAATGATCGCGTCGATCTTCGCCGCGGCCGTTGGCGCGGAGGCTCGGCTTGCGACTGCCGGCAACTTCAACAACGACATTGGTTTACCCCTGACGCTGTTCCGCCTCACCGCCGCGCATCGGCTGGCGGTGGTTGAACTGGGGATGAATCACCCGGGTGAGACGTCGGTGTTGGCGAAGCTCGCGGAGCCCACGGTGGCGGTCGTCAACAATGCGCAGCGCGAGCACCAGGAATTCATGGCAACCGTTGAAGCGGTGGCACTCGAACATGCGAGCGTGATTCACGCGCTGTCGCCGGACGGCGTCGCCGTGTTTCCCGCTGACGACGCCTACGCGAGCATCTGGCGCGTGGCGGCGACCGGCAACCGCATCGTCGATTTCGCGCTCAATTCCCCAGCGGGACTCGCTGCGCGGGGCGAGGCGGGCCGCACCACGGAAGCGGCGGTCAAAGGCACTTTCACTGGCAATCTGCTGAGCATCGACACGCCCGAAGGCCACGTCGAGGTGACGCTGCAAGTGCTCGGCGACCACAACGCGCACAACGCGCTCGCGGCAACCTCCGCGGCGCTCGCCGCGGGCGTGTCGCTGGATGCGATCAAGCGCGGACTCGAGTCGTTCGGGGCCGTGAAGGGACGTCTGCAGGTCAAGCGCGCGGCGCTCGGCGCGCTTGCCGGCGCAACGGTGATCGACGACACCTACAACGCCAATCCCGATTCCATGCGCGCCGCCATCGACGTGCTTGCGTCTCGCGCGTCACCGCGCGTGCTGGTCATGGGCGACATGGGTGAAGTCGGCGATAACGGTCCTGCGTTTCACCGCGAAATCGGTGCATACGCAAAGGAGCGCGGCATCGACGCGCTCTACGCATTGGGCGACGCCTCGCGTGACGCCTGCACGGCGTTCGGCGCGAACGCGCATCACGTCGACGAGGTCGCCACGCTCGTCGCTCAACTGCTGCAGGCCGCGCAGTCAGCCGGAAACGGCGCAGCGGCCACGTTTCTCGTGAAAGGCTCGCGTTTCATGCAAATGGAGCGCGTGGTGGACGCCGTAACGAGTCCACAACCCATCGCACCGGGCGCAGCGCCCGGTGCACATTGAACTGGAAGGACCGAAGCATGCTACTGGCGCTGGCGCAATGGCTGCAGAATGACGCAAGCTTCTTGCGCGTGTTCAGTTATCTGACTTTTCGTGCGGTGGCGGCGACCATCACCGCGCTGTTGATCGGGCTCGTCTGCGGGCCGGCGGTAATTCGCAAGCTGACCGCCATGAAGGTCGGTCAGGCCGTCCGTAAAGACGGCCCGCAAACGCATCTCGTCAAATCCGGCACGCCCACCATGGGCGGCGTGCTGATCCTGCTCGGCATCGCCGTCTCGACGCTGCTGTGGGCCGATCTGACCAATCGCTTCATCTGGATCGTGATTCTCGTCACGTTCGGTTTCGGCGTGATCGGCTGGGTCGACGACTACCGCAAGGTGGTCTATAAGGACCCGCGCGGTATGTCGTCGCGCGAGAAGTATTTCTGGCAATCGGTGATTGGTCTGTTCGCCGCGGTGTATCTCGCCTTCAGCGTGTCCGAAGCGAGCAACGTGCGCGTGTTCGATCTGTTCATGGCATGGGTGCGCAGCGGCCTGTCGATGGGCTTGCCGTCGCACGCCGACCTGATGCTGCCGTTCTTCAAGTCGATCAGCTATCCGCTCGGCGTATGGGGCTTCATCGTGCTGACGTATCTGGTGATCGTCGGCGCGAGCAACGCGGTGAATCTGACCGACGGTCTGGACGGTCTCGTGATCATGCCGGTGGTGCTGGTGGGGGCATCGCTCGGCGTGTTCGCTTATGTAATGGGTAGCTCGGTCTATTCGAAGTACCTGCTCTTTCCGCATATCGCCGGCGCCGGCGAGCTGCTGATTTTCTGTTCCGCGATGGGCGGCGCCGGTCTCGCGTTCCTCTGGTACAACACGCACCCCGCGCAGATGTTCATGGGCGACGTCGGCGCGCTGGCACTGGGCGGCGCGCTCGGCACGGTCGCGGTGATCGTGCGTCAGGAAATCGTGCTGTTCATCATGGGCGGCATCTTCGTGGCGGAGACGCTCTCCGTGATGTTGCAGGTCACGTGGTTCAAATTTACGAAGCGCCGTTATGGCGAGGGCCGGCGTCTGTTCAAGATGGCGCCGCTGCATCACCACTTCGAATTGTCCGGCTGGAAAGAGACGCAAGTTGTCGTGCGTTTCTGGATCGTCACGTTGATGCTGTGTCTGTTCGGTTTGTCCACGCTCAAGTTGCGTTAAGCAGCAAATAAAGGGAAGCAGGCGATGTTTGGCGAGAAGTTTCGGGATCGGCAAAAGCCGATGGTGCTCGTGCTGGGACTCGGTGAATCGGGTCTCGCGATGGCGCGCTGGTGCGCGCGGCACGGGTGTCGGCTGCGCGTGGCTGATACGCGCGAAGTACCGCCGAATCTGTCCGGGCTCGAAGCGCACGGAATCGACGCTGAGTTTGTCGGCGGGCCGTTTTCGCCTGTACTGCTCGAAGGCGTCGAACTGGTGGCGATCAGCCCCGGTCTGTCGCCGCTCGCCGCGGACCTGTTGCCGCTGATCACGCAAGCGCGCGAGAACGAGATCCCCGTGTGGGGCGAGCTCGAATTCTTCGCGCAAGCGCTGAAGACGCTCGGCGAGAGCGGCTATGCGCCG
The DNA here is from genome assembly GCF_036488795.1 of Paraburkholderia sp. Taxonomy (GTDB): domain Bacteria; phylum Pseudomonadota; class Gammaproteobacteria; order Burkholderiales; family Burkholderiaceae; genus Paraburkholderia. The sequence goes on along the minus strand of NZ_DASXHA010000001.1, from coordinate 7,370 downwards.
AAGGTGATTGCAATCACCGGCACCAACGGCAAGACCACCACCACGAGCCTCACGGGCTTGCTGTGCGAACGCGCGGGCAAGAAGGTTGCGGTGGCCGGCAACATCAGTCCGGCGGCACTCGACAAGCTCACCGAAGCGATCGACAACACCGCGCTGCCGGACGTCTGGGTGCTCGAACTGTCGAGCTTCCAGCTGGAAACCGCGCATTCGTTTGCGCCGGACGCAGCAGTCGTGCTCAACATTACGCAGGACCACCTCGACTGGCACGGCGGCCTCGATGCCTATGCTGCCGCGAAGGGCCGCATCTTCGCCGCGCAAACGGTGCGCGTGCTGAATCGCGAGGACGCACGCGTGATGGCGCTGGCGCCCGCAGCGCAGAGCGGCGCGTCCGTGATCACGTTCGGCGTCGGCGAGCCGACGCGGCCGGGCGACTACGGTTTGATGCGCGATAACGGCATCGTCTGGCTGGTCGAAGCGCACGACCGCGACGCCACCGACGAACCCACGCCGACGCGCCGTCGCAAGAACGAAACCACCGCCGCGCCGGACGTCGTACTCAAGCGCCTGATGCCGGCCGACGCACTGCGCATCCGCGGTCTGCACAACGCAGCCAATGCGCTGGCGGCTTATGCGCTGGCGCGCGCGATCGACCTGCCTGGCGCGCCGCTGTTGCACGGCTTGCGCGAATACCGTGGTGAGCCGCATCGGGTGGAGTTGATCGCGTCGATTGAAGGCGTGGACTATGTGGACGACAGCAAGGGCACCAATGTCGGCGCGACGGTTGCGGCGCTCGACGGTCTCGCGCAACGGGTCGTGCTGATCGCCGGCGGCGACGGCAAGGGGCAGGAGTTCGACCCGCTGGCCGCGCCGGTGACGCGCTGGTGCCGCGGCGTGATGCTGATTGGCCGCGACGCACCGCTGATTCGCGCCGCGCTCGAGGACACCGGCATTGCCATGACGGAGCACGCTACGCTCGAAGAGGCGACGCGCGCCGCAGCAGCACTCGCCCAACGGGGCGACGCGGTGTTGCTGTCGCCGGCCTGCGCGAGCTTCGACATGTTCAGGGGTTACGCCCATCGCGCCGCGGTGTTTCGCAGCACGGTGGAAGACATCGCGGCCGAACGGGGGACGATGATATGAGCTGGTCGGAACGCTTCGGGTCGCGCCTCGCGGGGCAGCGCGGTTCAGTCGGCGACGTGAGCGCGGGGCGCGGCGCGAGTGGTCTCGCGAGCGCAGTCAACGGCGTGCGTCCGCTGCGCTCGCGCATGCTCGACTACGACCACTCGCTGCTGTGGGTGGTGATCGCGCTGCTCGGCCTCGGTATCGTGATGGTGTACTCGGCGTCGATCGCCATGCCTGATTCGCCGAAGTACTCGTCGTATCGCGACTGGGCGTTTCTGGTGCGGCAGATCATCTTCGTGGTGTTGGGCTCGGTGATCGGCGTGATCGCGTTCCGGGTTCCGGTTTCCACATGGGACAAGTACGCACCGAAGCTGTTTCTGGTGGCGCTGGTGAGTCTCGTGATCGTGCTGATTCCGCACGTCGGAAAGGGCGTGAACGGTGCGCGCCGCTGGATTCCGCTCGGCATCACGAACATGCAGCCGTCCGAAATCATGAAGCTGGCCGTGACGATCTACGCGGCGAACTACACGGTGCGCAAGCAGGAATACATGCACAGCTTTGCCAAGGGCTTCTTGCCGATGGCCTTCGCGGTGGGCGTGGTGGGCGCGCTCTTGCTGCTCGAGCCGGACATGGGCGCATTCATGGTGATCGCGGCGATTGCGATGGGCGTGCTGTTCCTCGGCGGTGTGAACGGCAAGCTGTTCGGCGGCCTGGTTGCCACCGCGGTGGGCACATTCACTTTGCTGGTGTGGGCGTCGCCGTGGCGTCGAGAGCGGATTTTTGCTTACCTCGATCCGTGGGACGACCGTTACGCGCAGGGCAAGGCTTATCAATTGACGCACTCGCTGATCGCGTTCGGTCGCGGCGAGTGGTTCGGCGTGGGCCTTGGCGGCAGCGTGGAAAAGCTCAACTATCTGCCGGAAGCGCACACCGACTTCATCCTTGCGGTGATCGGCGAGGAGCTTGGTTTTGTCGGCGTGCTGGTGGTGATCCTGATGTTTTACTGGATCGTGCGCCGCTCGTTCGAAATCGGCCGTCAGGCGCTCGCGCTGGATCGCACGTTTGCGGGTCTCGTCGCAAAGGGTTTGGGCCTGTGGTTTGGCGCGCAGACCTTCATCAACATGGGCGTGAACCTCGGTTTGCTGCCCACCAAGGGTCTCACGCTGCCGCTCGTCAGCTACGGCGGCTCCGGCATTTTGCTGAACTGCGTGGCGGTGGCCGTGCTGATGCGGGTGGATTATGAAAATCGTGTGCTGATGCGTGGGGGGAAGGTATGACCCCCACGCAGCAGCGCACGATTTCGGCGAAGGCTAACTTCGCGCGCAAGGCGCGCGAAGTTAAGCGCAGCGGCCGGAGGCAAAACGGTTTTTCATTCATGCTGATGCGTGGGGGGAAGGTATGACCCCCATGCAGCAGCGCACACTGATGGTGATGGCCGGCGGCACCGGGGGACACGTGTTCCCGGGGCTGGCGGTCGCTCATCTGATGCAGGCGTGGGGCTGGAAAGTCGTGTGGCTCGGCAACCCGGCCGGCATGGAAGCGACCCTCGTGCCGAAACACGGCATTCCAATGGAGTACGTGCGGTTCGGCGGTCTGCGCGGCAAGGGCATGAAAACCAAGCTGATGCTGCCGGTCAATCTGCTGCGCGCCTGCGCGCAGAGCCTGAGCGTGCTGCGTCGCGTGAAGCCGGATGTCGTGCTCGGCATGGGCGGCTACATCACGTTCCCGGCTGGTTTGATGACGGCGCTGAGCGGCACGCCACTCGTACTGCATGAACAGAATTCGATTGCGGGACTTGCGAACAAGGTGCTGGCGAAAGTCGCGCGGCGCGTGCTGGTCGCGTTCCCGAATGCATTGCCACACGCCGAATGGACCGGTAATCCGATTCGTGAGGAACTTGCGCGCACATTGGCACCCAAAGCACGCTACGCCCAACGCAGCGGTCCGCTGAATGTGCTGGTGGTGGGCGGCAGTCTGGGGGCGGCCGCGCTCAATGAGGTCGTGCCGCGCGCGCTGGCCTTGCTGAATCCGCAGGAGCGTCCGCGGGTCGTGCATCAGGCAGGTGCGAAGCATATCGACGCGCTGCAGGCGAACTACGCGCAAGCGGGCCTGGAAGCCGGCGCGGATGTGCAGCTCGTGCCGTTCATCGACGACATGACGACCGCCTACGCGAACGCGGATCTGGTGATCTGCCGTTCAGGCGCAATGACGGTCGCCGAGATTGCAGCAGTAGGGGTGGCGGCGTATTTCGTACCGTTCCCGTTCGCGGTGGACGATCACCAGACAACTAACGCAGCGTTTCTCGCCAACCACGGCGCGGCGCTGCTCGTGCAGCAACGCGACCTTTCGGCGGACGGCCTCGCCGCCTGGTTGCGCAGCCAGACGCGCGAGACCCTCGCGGAGATGGCGGAGCGTTCGCGCTCGCTCGCGAAACCGGATGCCACCGAACAGGTCGCGCAGATTTGCGCCGCCGTCGCTGGCGTGGTCCCGAGCCCGAGCACTGAAGGAAGGCAACAATGAAACACATCGTCAAACATATTCACTTCGTCGGCATCGGCGGAGCAGGAATGAGCGGCATCGCCGAGGTGCTGGTCAACCTCGGTTATCAGGTGAGCGGCTCGGACCTGAGCAAGAACGCGGTGACCGATCGCCTCGCCGCGCTCGGCGCACGCATTGCGATTGGCCACGACGCGGAGAACATCGAAGGTGCGAATGCCGTGGTGGTGTCGACGGCGGTGCGCAGCGACAACCCGGAAGTGCTGGCCGCGCGTCATCGCCGCATTCCGATCGTGCCGCGCGCGGTGATGCTCGCGGAACTGATGCGCCTGAAGCAGGGCATCGCGATTGCCGGCACGCACGGCAAGACCACGACCACCTCGCTGGTGGCGAGCGTGCTGGCGGCGGGCGGGCTGGATCCGACTTTCGTGATCGGCGGCCGGCTGATTAGCGCCGGTGCGAATGCGCGTCTTGGTACGGGTGACTTTATCGTCGCGGAAGCGGACGAATCGGATGCGTCGTTCCTGAACCTGTTCCCGGTGATCGAAGTCATCACGAACATCGATGCCGATCACATGGACACCTACGGCCACGATTTCGCGCGGCTCAAGCAGGCGTTCATCGAGTTCACGCATCGGCTGCCTTTCTATGGCATCGCCGTATTGTGCGTCGACGATCCGAACGTGAAAGAGATCCTGCCGTTCGTGTCGAAGCCGATCATCCGCTACGGTTTTGCGCCGGATGCCCAGGTGCGCGCGGTGAACGTGGTGGCGCGCGACGGCAAGATGCATTTCACGGCCATGCGCGAAGACGCGGCGCCGATCGACATCGTGCTGAACCTGCCCGGCACGCACAACGTGCAGAACGCGCTGGCCGCCATCGCAATTGCGACTGAACTTGAAGTGAAAGATGCCGATATCCAGCGGGCACTCGCGGATTTCAACGGCGTAGGCCGGCGTTTTCAACGCTACGGCGAAGTGCCGGTCGTGTCCGAAGGCAAAGCAGCCGGTACGTACACGCTGGTGGATGACTACGGTCATCATCCGGTCGAAATGGCGGCGACCATCGCAGCGGCCCGCGGTGCGTTCCCTGAGCGGCGTCTGGTGCTGGCCTTTCAGCCGCACCGCTTCACGCGGACGCGCGATTGTTTCGAAGATTTTGTGAAGGTGCTGTCGACCGTCGACGCGCTCGTGCTCACCGAAGTCTATTCGGCAGGCGAAGCGCCGATCGTCGCAGCGGACGGCCGCGCACTCGCCCGCGCGATTCGCGTGGCCGGCAAGACCGAACCGGTGTTTGTGGAAACGGTGGATGAGGTGCCGGACGCGCTCGCAGCAGTCGTGCGCGACGGCGATGTGGTGATCACGATGGGCGCGGGTTCGATCGGCGGCGTGCCGGTTCGCCTCGCGCAAAACGAAGGTGTGAAATGAGCAGTATTGATACGGCGCAACTCGCAAAGCAATTCGGCAAGGTGGCAGTGCTGCTCGGCGGTGAGTCCGCCGAGCGCGAAGTGTCGCTCAATTCCGGTCGGCTCGTGCTGCAAGGATTGCGCGAGGCGGGCATCGACGCCCATCCGTTCGACCCCGCCGAGCGTCCGCTCGCGGCGTTGAAGGAAGAGGGCTTTGTGCGCGCGTTCAACGCGCTGCACGGTGGTTACGGCGAGAACGGCCAGATTCAGGGCGCCCTCGACTTTTACGGAATTCGCTATACCGGCAGCGGCGTGCTCGGCTCGGCGCTAGGGCTGGACAAGTTCCGCACCAAGCTCGTGTGGCAGCAGCTCGGCGTGCCCACGCCGCCGTTCGAGGCGGTGCTGCGCGGCGACGACTATGCGGCGCGCGCAGCGGACATCGTCGCGAAGCTTGGCTTGCCGCTGTTCGTCAAGCCCGCAAGCGAAGGCTCGAGCGTGGCGGTGATCAAGGTGAAGAGCGCCGAGGCGTTGCCCGCCGCGCTCGAAGAAGCGGCGAAGTTCGACACGATCGTGGTGGTGGAAAAGAGCATCGAAGGCGGTGGCGAATACACCGCGTGCATCGCGGGCGATCTGGATCTGCCGGTGATCCGCATCGTGCCGGCCGGCGAGTTCTACGACTATCACGCGAAGTACGTGGCGAACGACACCCAGTATCTGATTCCGTGCGGCGTGGCCCCGGCCGAGGAAGCGCGTCTGAAGAAGCTGGCGCGCCGTGCGTTCGACGTGCTCGGCTGCACCGATTGGGGCCGTGCCGATTTCATGCTGGACGCACAGGGCAATCCGTATTTCCTGGAAGTGAACACGGCACCCGGCATGACCGATCACTCGCTGCCGCCGAAAGCGGCACGCGCGGTCGGCATCAGCTACAAGGATCTGGTCGTGAGCGTGTTGGCGCTCACGCTGAAGGACTGACGCAACGGTTATGTGGAACAACGTTCGCCAGCTCAATTTCGCCACCAACGCGCTGCATGCGTTGCTGGTGCTCGTGCTGCTGGCGGCTGGCGGTCTCTGGCTGATTCAGCGGCCGAACTTTGCGTTGCGCGAAATTCTGATTGACGGCGACACGGAGCACATCAATTCGCCGACGGTACGTGCGAGCGTGGTGGGGCGCCTGAAGGGCAACTTCTTCACCGTGGATCTGGATTCGGCGCGCCAGGCCTTCGAACAGATGCCGTGGGTGCGTCATGCGAGTGTGCGGCGCGTCTGGCCGAATGCGTTATCTGTCACGCTGGAAGAGTACAAACCGCTGGGTACGTGGGGCAGTGATCAACTGGTGAGCGTGGACGGCGATCTGTTCACGGCGAACCAGGGCGAACTGGAAGCGGACTTGCCGGCCTTCGATGGTCCGGACGGCACCGCCAAGGAAGTGGTTGCGCGCTACCGCGACTTCACGAAGTGGTTTGCGCCGCTGGGTGCGACGCCAGAAGAGGTGACGCTGTCGCCGCGCTACGCCTGGACGGTGAAGTTGTCGAACGGCATGCAGGTTGAACTGGGGCGCGAGCGTAACCCGCAGACGCTGTTGGATCGTAGCCGGCGCCTCACGGCGGCGTGGGCGGCAGTGACGCAACGTTGGGGGAAGGATATCGAGTATGCGGACTTGCGCTATCCGAACGGTTTCGCGATTCGCGCAGCAGGGATGCGCTTTATCACCGAACCCGACAAGGGCAAGAAGTAACAGGACATCACACGCAATGAGCACGCTATGAGTAAAGACTACAAAGATCTGCTGGTCGCCCTCGACATTGGGACGTCGAAGGTCGTGGCCATCGTCGCCGAGCTGAAAGGCGAAGGTCACTACGAAGTGATCGGCCTCGGCCAGAGCGAATCGAAGGGGCTCAAAAAAGGCGTGGTGGTGAACATCGAGGCCACCGTGCAGTCGATTCAGCGCGCGCTCGAAGAAGACTTGCCCGCGTTCGACGGTCCGGACGGTACGGCAAAAGAGGTGGTCGCGCGTTATCACGACTTCCAGAAGTGGTTTGCGCCGCTAAACGCGACGCCCGAAGAAGTCACGCTGTCGCCGCGTTATGCGTGGACGGTGAAGCTGTCGAACGGCACGCAGGTGGAACTTGGCCGCGAACGCAATCAGGACACGCTGCTCGATCGCAGCAAGCGTCTGACGGCGGCGTGGAGCGCGGTGACGCAACGCTGGGGAAAGGATATCGAGTATGCGGACTTGCGCTATCCGAACGGTTTCGCGATTCGTGCCGCTGGCATGCGCTTTATCAGCGAACCCGACAAGGGCAAGAAGTAAACGGACATCACACGCAATGAGCACGCTATGAGTAAA
>NZ_DASXHA010000177.1:0-26046 GCF_036488795.1 Paraburkholderia sp. | reverse complement strand
ACCCCTTCCCATCCCGAACAGGACCGTGAAACGACTCCACGCCGATGATAGTGCGGATTGCCCGTGTGAAAGTAGGTAATCGTCAGGCTCCCCAGCAGCATCAGAAACCCCACCCCGCAACGGTGGGGTTTCTGCGTTTACGGGAATTGATTTTCAACGATTAACCAATATTTGGGCTAAAAAGCCCAAATATTAGCGGGTCAGTTTTAAGTCGGAATTCTGTAAGCTTGGCGAACGGCAAGTCCCGGAATCTTTCTAGATGTAATAAAAAGATCTCGTGGGCTCTGTCGCCAGTCAATTTGGTCAATCAAATCAATTCACCCTCCACCTGCACCAAAAAAGGGACGTTTTCCATATAAAACGCCCAATTTTTTGTGCAATCGCACATCTCGCCGCATGTACGCAAGACCCAAGACCGCAATAGAGTCTTACGACTACTGCATTAATCGCATCTTAAGTGTTTGCGGCGCTGCAAAAATTTTAATTTCGGGTTATCCTCGTTAACCCTTGAGGTATGTGCGACGTTGAGCCGCGTTGACCCGGCCCTCGTTTCGAGCGTGGCGCCCGTTTGGCGAAAGAAGATTGTAATTTTAATTTCAATGCTTTCAGTTTAACCGCCTAGATCCGGACGCTTTTTCAGCTTCAGTCTTTTAAAGATCAAATGCAATCCCCACCGCTTCTTAGCCTACTGATCTGGATCCCCATTGTGGCGGGCATCATCGTTCTGCGTGCAGGTTCCGGTTCTCCCGCACGTGCCCGTTGGCTCGCGCTGATCGGGGCCATCGCCGGCCTCCTGCCCGCAATCCCGCTCGTCGCCGGTTTCCAGGACGGCCTCCCGGCACTCCAATTTGTCGAGAACGTGAAGTGGTTGCCGTCGTTCGACATCGCATGGCACCTCGGCGTGGACGGCATATCCCTCTGGCTGATCGTTCTGACCGCGATCACGACGTTGATCATCGTGATCGCCGGCTGGGAGTCGATCACCATGCGCAGCGCGCAGTACTTCGGCTCGTTCCTGATGCTGTCGGGGTTCATGCAAGGCGTGTTCAGCGCGCAGGACGGCATGCTGTTCTTCATCTTCTTTGAAGCGACGCTGATTCCGCTGTACCTGTTGATCGGCACGTGGGGCAACCAGAATCGTTCGTACGCCGCGGTCAAGTTCTTCTTCTTCTCGCTGATCGGCTCGCTGCTGATGCTGATCGCCATGCTGTACCTGTTCGCGCAGACACATAGCTTCGACCTCGAGCGGTGGCGCTCGGCGCAGCTCGACTTCGTGCCGCAAGTGCTGATCTTCCTCGGTTTCCTCGCCGCCTTCTCGGTGAAGGTGCCAATGTGGCCAGTCCACACCTGGTTGCCTGACGTCCACCTCGACGGTCCGACCGGTGCAGCGGTGATGCTCGGCATGTTGAAGATCGGTGGTTATGGTCTGCTGCGTTTCGCACTGCCGATCGCGCCGCATGCCGCGCACTTCTTTGCGCCGGCCATGATCACGCTGTCGCTGGTTGCGGTGATCTACTCAAGCCTGCTCGCGCTCGTGCAAACCGACATCCGCAAGCTGCTCGCCTATTCGTCGGTTTCGCACATGGGCCTCGTCACTCTCGGCCTGTTCATCTTCAATCCGCTGGGTCAGTCCGGCGCGATCATGCAGATGATCTCGTACGGCATCGTGTCAGGTGCCTTGCTGTTGTGCACCGGCATGCTGTACGACCGCACGCAAAGTGGCTCGATCGACGCCTACGGTGGTGTGGTCAACACCATGCCCAAGTTCGCTGTCTTCGTGATGCTGTTCTCCATGGCAAACGTGGGCCTGCCGGGCACTGCGGGTTTTGTCGGCGAGTTCATGGTGTTGATGGGTGCAGTCGGCTTCAACTTCTGGATCGGCGCGCTCGCTGCGCTGACACTGATCTTGAGTGCGGCCTACACGCTGTGGATGTACAAGCGCGTCATCTTCGGTGCAATCGCGAACGCGCGTGTCGCCAAGCTGACCGACCTGGGCAAGCGCGAGTTCGTCCTGCTCGGCGCGTTGGCTGTGCTTGTTCTGGCAATCGGCGTATATCCGAAACCGTTCACTGACGCAATCAATCCGTCGTCGGCAACTTTGCTTGCACAAACCAATCGCTCGTTGCAGCCACAACAGGTAGAATCCGCATCTGCTGAAAACGGCGTGCGCTTACAAGCTCGTGCAGCAGTAAGCACCGGGCACGACGCGCCGGGCTAAACATTACGTATTTGCGCCGCGCCTTTCATCGGGCGCGGCGTTCTAACAATTACTCGTTATGTCGCTTTATGCGCGTGTAGCCGTTCGGCTGCGCCGTCACCTTTCTCGCTGGCTGCTCTTAACGCTGGCACCCGCTTCTTCCCTTGATACAAGGCAACCCAACGTCATCCGCACGATGACGTGTGGCAACTTGCCGCACGCCTGGAGTTGAAATAGTTCGTTGCAGAATTGAGTGTTTATGTTGATATAACGGGGCCTTACTATGCACCCGCTTACTAAGGAGAATGGTCGGATGATGTTCGTGAAAGTCGTTAAGAGCAGGCCATCGATATGAAAGGGATGACTCTACGAGGATCGATGAGTCTTGCTTCAATCGGTCTGGTTTCGCTGCTGGCAGGTTGCAGTAACCTGGATGTGCTGGATCCGAAAGGCAGCGTGGGTATGGCAGAGCGTTCGCTCATCGCCGTGTCGACGTGGGCCATGCTGATTGTCGTGATTCCGGTTATTGCACTGACGCTGATATTTGCCTGGCGTTATCGTGCGTCGAACAAGAGCGCCGAATACCGTCCCAAGTGGGCGCATTCGACCGGCATTGAAATCGCCGTCTGGTTGATTCCGAGCCTGATCATTCTGTTCCTCGCCGTGCTCACCTGGAAGAGTACGCATGAACTCGATCCGTATCGTCCGCTTGAATCGCAGGTGAAGCCTATCAATGTCGAGGTGGTTGCACTCGACTGGAAGTGGCTGTTCATCTACCCCGATCTCGGTATTGCGACGGTCAATCAGCTCGAGTTCCCTGTCGGCACGCCGGTCAACTTCAATATCACGTCTGACTCGGTGATGAACTCGTTCTTCATCCCGCAGCTTGGCGGCCAGATCTATGCGATGGCAGGCATGCAGACCCGTCTGCACCTGATCGCGGACGAAGCCGGTGACTATGCAGGCGAGTCGGCCAACTTCAGCGGCAAGGGCTTTTCGGACATGAAGTTCCGCGCCATTGCTTCGTCGCCTGAAGAATTCAATGCGTGGGTCGCCAAGGTGCGTGCATCGCAGGACAACCTCGACATGAACCGCTACAACGTCGTGTCGCAGCCTGGCGAAAAAGCACCGGTCACCTACTTCTCGTCGGTCGATCCCAAACTCTTTCATAACATCATCGCCCGCTACAACAACGGCAATGTCATGGACATGAAAGATGACGCCAACTGTAAGACGAAGGGATAAAGCATGTTCGGTAAATTAACCCTCGACTCGATTCCGTATCACGAGCCGATTATCATGATCGCCGCTGCCATGATGGCCGTTGCGGCGATCGCGGTGCTGGGCACCGTGACGTATCTCGGCAAGTGGCGCTATCTGTGGACCGAGTGGTTGACCTCGGTTGACCACAAGAAGCTCGGCGTGATGTACATCATCGTTGCCATCATCATGCTACTGCGCGGCTTCGCCGACGCCATCATGATGCGTACGCAGCTGGCACTGTCGTATCTCAGCCCCGGCTACCTGCCGCCGCACCACTACGATCAGATCTTCTCCGCGCACGGCGTCATCATGATTTTCTTCATGGCGATGGTGTTCATGGTGGGCCTGATGAACCTGGTCGTGCCGCTGCAGATTGGTGCACGCGACGTGGCATACCCGTTCCTCAACTCGCTCAGCTTCTGGATGACAGCTGTTAGCGCGATCCTGATCAACGTCTCGCTGGTGATTGGTGAATTCGCGCAGACCGGCTGGCTGGCTTACCCGCCGCTGTCGGAGCTGAAGTTTAGTCCGGGTGTGGGAGTAGATTACTACATCTGGAGCTTGCAGCTTTCCGGTGTCGGTACTTTGCTGACCGGGATCAACTTCTTCGTCACGATCATCAAGATGCGTGCCCCGGGCATGACGCTGATGAAGATGCCGGTGTTCACGTGGACCGCGCTCTGCACGAACGTGCTGATCATGGCTGCGTTCCCGATCCTGACGGTCACGCTGGCTCTGCTGGGCCTCGACCGTTACCTCGGCATGCACTTCTTCACGAATGAAGGCGGCGGCAACGCCATGCTGTATCTGAACCTGATCTGGGCGTGGGGCCATCCGGAGGTGTACATCCTGATCCTGCCGGCGTTCGGTATCTTTTCGGAAGTCATCGCGACGTACGCGAAGAAGCCGCTGTTCGGCTACAAGACCATGGTCTATGCGACCTGCGCGATCATGGTGCTGTCGTTCCTCGTTTGGCTGCACCACTTCTTTACGATGGGTTCGGGCGCGGACGTGAATGCCTTCTTCGGCATCGCGACCATGATCATTGCGATTCCGACCGGCGTGAAGGTGTTCAACTGGCTGTTCACGATCTACAAGGGCCGCCTCGAGTTCACGACGCCGGTACTGTGGACGCTCGGCTTCATGATCACGTTCACGATCGGCGGTATGACCGGCGTGATGATGGCCATTCCGGGCGCGGACTTCGTGCTGCACAACAGCCTGTTCCTGATTGCTCACTTCCACAACGTGATCATCGGCGGCGTGCTGTTCGGTTATCTGGCCGGCTTCAACTACTGGTTCCCGAAGGCGTTCGGTTTCAAGCTGAACGAAAAGCTCGGCAAGCGCGCGTTCTGGTTTTGGCAAGTCGGCTTCTGGGTCGCGTTCACACCACTTTACGTGCTCGGCTTCATGGGCATGACGCGTCGTCTGAATCACTATGACAATCCGGCATGGCGTCCGTGGCTGTGGCTTGCTGAAGTCGGTGCTGTGCTGATCGCGATCGGTATCGCGCATCAACTGCTGCAACTGTATGTGAGCATTCGTGACCGCAACCTGCCGGAAAACCGCGACTTTTCGGGTGATCCGTGGGATGGCCGCACGCTCGAATGGTCAACCAGCTCGCCGCCGCCGGCTTATAACTTCGCGATCATCCCGACCGTGCATGAACTCGATGCGTTCACGCACATGAAGGAACAGTCGAAGAAGCACACGAGCGAACCGGTGTATCGCGACATTCACATGCCGTCGAACACGAGCGCGGGCTTTTTCATCGGCATGTTCAGCCTGGTGCTCGGCTTCGCAGCAATCTGGCACATCTGGTGGCTGGCGATCGTCGGTATTGTTGGCGTGATTGGTACGGCTATTGCACGTAGCTTCGATACCGACACCGACTATTACATTCCTGCGGACACGGTCCAACTGATCGAAGAACGCAATTCTGGTTCGGGCGCGGGCGCTGCGCTTGAGTTGGCGGAGGTCGACTAATGCTTCAAAGAACTAATATGGCGGCGCCGTCACACGCGCACGACCACGACCACGTACCGTCGCATTCGGTATTCGGTTTCTGGCTGTACCTGATGACGGACTGCATCATCTTCGCGTCGCTGTTCGCAGTGTTCGCGGTGATGAGCCACCAGTTTGCGGGTGGCCCCAGCGGCAAGGACCTGTTCGAGATTCCCGGCGTTGCACTCGAAACGGCAGCCCTGCTGCTGAGCTCGATCACCTACGGCTTCGCCATGCTCGGCGCGTACAAGGGCAAGAAGGGTACGCTGCTGTTCTGGCTGGCGGTGACGTTCCTGCTCGGCGCCTCGTTCCTCGTGCTCGAATTGCGTGAGTTCGCTCACCTGATCTCGGTGGGCGCGGGTCCGGATCGCAGCGCGTTCTGGTCGTCGTTCTTCACGCTGGTCGGCACGCACGGTTTGCACGTGACGCTGGGCCTGCTGTGGATGCTCGTGCTGTCGGTGCAAGTCATCCGTAGCCCGAAACTGGACGAGCAGGCCGTGCGTCGCCTGACCTGCCTGAGCCTTTTCTGGCACTTTCTGGACATCGTCTGGATTGGTGTCTTCTCCTTTGTCTACCTTACGAGTGTGATCTAATGGACCATAGCCATAACGCTCACGCAGGTGAGAGCCATGGCAGTCTGGGCAGCTATGCGATTGGCTTCATCCTGTCCGTCGTGCTGACTGCTGCGGCATTCGGCATTGTGTTGACCGGTGCCGTTTCAGGCCAGAATGCGGTGCTGCTGATCGCTGGTCTGGCGTTCGTGCAGATCATCGTGCACCTGGTGTGCTTCCTGCACATGAACACATCGTCGGAACAGAGGTGGAACGTCATGGCGTTCGGCTTCACCGTGCTGACGGCCGTGATTCTGATCGTCGGCTCGCTGTGGATCATGCATAACGTCAGCATCAACATGATGTCGCGCTAAGCGCATGGCGTGATCGTGGGAGGCGGTGCTGACTGCCTCGCACAATTCACACTGCCGGCACGCAAAAGGCCCCTCATTGAGGGGCCTTTGCTTTTGATGCGCCAGGCGCGCTATTTTCGACGTGATGTTGAGGTCTTAGGCACGGGCGCGGTCGTATCGCGGATGACCAGTTCCGACAGCGGCACCTTATACGCGTCGCGCCTGGGCTTGATGCCTTCGATCCGGTCCAGCGTCAAGGCGACCGCAATCGACGCGATGGACGCAGTCGGAAAACTCACCGTAGTGAGCGCCGGACGAAACTGGTGGGCAAGATGGATGTTAGTGAGGCCGATCACCGACAGATCGTGTGGCACGCGTTTGCCGATATCCGCGGCCGCCTGAATCGCGCCAATTGCCATCAGGTCGTTGGTCGCGAACAAGGCGGTGAGTTTGGGCTGCTCGGTCAATAGCGCGCGAGCCGCGTCGTAGCCCGCTTCGATCGCGTCGCTACAGGCGCGCACCTTGATCGCATCAGTGGCGATGCCACGCGCGTTCAGCGCCTCGATGAAACCCGCGAGCCGCTCCGATTGCGGGCCGCCCGAGCCTTCGCCGAGCAACGCGCCAATCTTGCGATGCCCGAGTTCATGCAGATGCGCCGCAGCCAACTCACCCGCGTGTGCATAGTCGACGGTCACGCAGGGCAGCGCGCGGCTTGCCTGCGCGCCTTCCCACATGCACAGCACGAGCGGCGAGCCGCGCTGTGCAATCTCCGCAAGTTCGGCCGCGCTGACATCGGTATTCATCACAATCACACCGGCGGCAAGCGTGCCGGCAATCTTGTCGAGATACGCGCGCGCAATCGATGGGTTGTCGTCCGTGTTGCACACCAGCAAAAAATAGCCGCGCCGCCGCGCCGCTGTTTCGGCCTCCAGAACGAATTCCGGATAAAACGGGTTCGAGATGTTCGACAGCATCAAGGCGAGCGTCGAGGTGCGTCCCTCTGCGAGTGCGCGTGCGGTGAGGTTAGGGCGATAGCCCAGCTCGCGCACCGCGGCCATTACACGCTCCACGGTGGTCGGCTTGACCTTCTGCGGATTGCGCAGCACGTTCGATACCGTCGCGGCGGTGACCTGCGCGCGTTGCGCGACTTCGGCAAGCGTCACCATGGGCGATAGGCCGCCGTGAGGGTAAACGAGTGCGTCGTGGTCGTGTCGCGCCACTTGGTGGGCACATCACCCATATATTGAGATGGTCTAGTAAGATTTGCGTGTCTCGAACAGCTCAGCTACTTTCACGTTCAAGACACAGGAGGAAGACATGTTAAATCAAAGAGCGGTTTTTCCGTCGAAAAATTTAAGCGCTTAAATTTCCAGAAATTCGACTCGGGAAAACCATGACCGCGATCTCCCTTAGAAACATTTCGAAGTCGTACGGTGACCATCCGCCAGTGTTGCGCGATGTTAACCTCGACATCGGCGAGCACGAGTTTTGCGTGTTCCTCGGACCGTCCGGCTGCGGTAAATCCACGCTGTTGCGTCTGATCGCAGGGCTCGAAGACTTGAGTGCCGGTGAACTGAAGATTGGCGGCGAGCGCATGAACGAAGTGCAGCCCGCTTCACGCGGCGTTGCAATGGTGTTCCAGAGCTATGCGCTGTTTCCGCATATGTCGGTGTTCGAAAACATCGCGTTTGGTCTGCGGATTGCGAAGGTCTCGAACGATGAGATTCGTCGCCGCGTGAACGAAGCCGCGCGCGTTCTGCAGATTGAAGCATTGCTTGAACGCAAGCCGCGCGCGTTGTCCGGCGGGCAACGGCAACGTGTTGCGATTGGTCGCGCAATTGTTCGGGAGCCCAAAGCATTTCTCTTCGACGAACCGTTATCCAACCTGGACGCGACATTGCGGGCGCAAACGCGCATCGAGATCGGCCGGCTTCATAACCGCTTCGAGCAGGCCAGTTCCGTCTATGTCACGCACGATCAGGTTGAAGCGATGACGCTCGCGGACAAGATCGTGCTGCTGCGCGCCGGCGAAGACATGGCGCGGCTCGGCAGTGTCGCCCAGATCGGCTCGCCACTGGATCTGTATCACCGGCCCGCGAATCTGTTTGCGGCAGGCTTCATTGGGTCGCCACGCATGAATTTTCTGCCCGCGCATGTGGTCTCGACGACGGCCAATCGCGTCGACATCAGGCTCGACGACAGCGGCGAGACGCTGGCGTTGACGGAGCGCCTCGTGGAAGCCACTTTGCAGGCAGGCGCACCTGTCACGCTTGGCGTGCGTCCTGAACATCTCACGCTGAGCGCACCGCAAGCAGACAGCGAACGACTCGCCCTCTCGCGTGAAGTGGCGTTCACGGAGCAACTGGGCGAAGTGACCTACGTGCATTTCGATCAGTCCGGTCAGCGCCCGCTGATCGCGAAAGCGCCGGGTACGAGCCGGATTCGCACGGGCGAACGGCAGGTCTTTTACGTCTCGGCCGCCTCGTCGCACCTGTTCGACGAACGGGGCGATGCAGTTGCCGTGGCGCGCCAGGTTTCGCTTCATTAGCGAACTAGCAGCGACGAGGGCGGCCGGCCCTTCGGCATTCGAAGTGCCTCAAGTAGCCGCCAACATAAAGTGAATATAGGAGACGACGATGAAGTTCAAAGCAAGCAAGGTTTTACTGGCAGGGATCGCATGTCTTGCGATGACCGCCGCAAGCTACGCCGACGCCGCAACCTTGCGCGTGACGGTATCCGCGCGCGGCAATCAGCGCCAGGTGTGGCAAAGCGCATTCGACCAGTTCGAAAAAGCGAACCCCGACGTGGATCTGAAAGTGACCTACGTGGGCGAAGAGGCCTATAAGGTACAGATGTCGGGTTGGCTCGCCACAGATCCGCCTGACGTGCTGAGCTGGCACAACGGCGAACGGATGGCGTATTTCGCCAAACGCGGCCTGCTGGACGACCTCAGCGCAGACTGGCAGAAGAACGGCTGGAACCAGACCTATGCGGCCGTCAAACCGCCTTCCACCTATGCGGGCAAGCAGTACGCGGCGCCGCTCGGCTACGACTCATACGGCTTCTTCTACCGCAAGGACCTGTTCGAGAAAGCCGGCATCACGACCGAGCCGAAGACGTGGGACGAGTTCCTCGAAGACTGCAAGAAACTGAAAGCCGCGGGCATTGCGCCGATCGCCGTGCCGGCCAAGGACTCGTGGACGCTCGCGGCGTGGTTCGACTATCTGGATCTGCGCATCAACGGCTATGCGTTTCATGAGCAATTGATGGCTGGCGACATCGCCTATACCGACCCGCGCGTTCGCAAGGTCTATGCAACGTGGAAGACGCTGATCGACGACAAGTACTTCGTCGACAACGCGCTGTCTTACGACGTGGATTCGGTGAGCCCGCTGCTCGTCAACGGCCAGGCATCGATGATGCTCATGGGTACCTTCTTCTCCGCGGGCCTGCCGGCCGCGACGCGCGACAAGATGGGCTATTTCCGCTTCCCTGTGATCGATTCGAATGTGGCAATGGCCGAAGACGGTCCGGTCAACATTCTGATGATTCCGGCGAAGGCCAGCAACAAGAAGGACGCGCATCGCCTGCTCGCGTTTATCGCGCAGCCGCAGATCAACGGCGAACTCGCCAAGGGCTGGGGTCAGTTGCCGTCGAACAATCAGGCGCCGGAACCGCAAGATCCGATTTCGAAGATCGGCTTCCAGATTCTGTCGAGCACGCCTGGCGGTGTCGCGCAGTTCTACGATCGTGACATGACCAAGGAAATGGCCGACGAAGGCATGAAGGGTATGCAGCAGTTCTATAGCGACCCGAGCCAGATCGACTCGATCCTGAATCACCTTGAACAGTTCCGCCAGCGGATCTACAAGAAGTAGCCCAGGCATCAAGCCAGACAGTAACGCAAGAAATGCACGGGTTGCGACGCCTCGCACGTCGCTTGCGAGCGCCGCAACCCGGCAACCTGCATCTGGACGAGGAACCTGAACGTGTCCACGACTATGTCCGACAAAGCAGTACCTGTTAGCCGCGCGCGCAAGAAGGCGCCGGCGCCGCTTAGCCGCCGACGCAATCGCACGGCCCTGTTGTTTCTGTTGCCGGGTGGCCTGCTGTTTGCGATCTATGTGATCTACCCGGTGCTCAGCAGCATTGTGCTGAGCTTTTATAACTGGGATGGCATGACGGCGAAAACCTTCGTCGGTCTGGCCAACTATCAGGAGCTGGTGCACTCCGATACGTTCTACACCGCGCTCAAGAACAACGTTATCTGGCTCGTGCTGTTTCTGCTTGCGCCGCCGTTCGGACTCGCGTTTGCGTTGTATCTGAATCAGAACGTGCGTGGTATCCGGCTCGCGAAATCCTTGTTCTTCGCACCGTTCGTCCTGCCAGGCGTCGTGGTCGGGCTGGTGTTCGGATGGTTTTACGATCCAACCTTCGGCCTGCTGAAACTGATCGTGGGACACGGTGTGCCGGTGCTGGGCGATCCGCGCTATGTCACCTACGGCATCATTTTTGCCGCGCTGTGGCCGCAGATCCCGTTCTGCATGATCCTGTATCTGACGGGGCTGACCGGCATCAATAGTGAAGTGATCGAAGCGGCCCGAATGGAAGGCGCGAAAGGTTTCAAGCTGCTGTGGCATGTGATTCTGCCGCAACTGCGACCGGCCACCTTCATGGCAGTCGTGCTGACCGTGATCGGCGCGCTACGAAGTTTCGATCTGATCTCCGTGATGAGCGGCGGCGGTCCGTTCGACAGTTCGACCGTGCTCGCCTATTTCATGTACGACCAGGCCATCAAGTACTACCGGGAAGGCTATTCCGCTGCGATTGCAGTGGTGCTGTTCCTGATCATGCTGGTGTTTATCGTATGGCAATTGCGGCGCCTCGTGCGCAGCGAATCCTGAGGAACTGTCATGTATCCGATGCCCGTTTCCCGCTGGCGGCCGGCTAGCCGCCTGCTCTACAAAATCTCGCTGCCTTGCGCGTTGCTGTTGTGGCTCTTGCCTTTGCTTGCGGTGCTGGTTACGTCCATCCGCTCCAGCGACGAACTATCCGCCGGCAATTACTGGGGCTGGCCCGAGCATTTTTCGATGATCGAGAACTACGGCACGGCGCTCACGCAAACGCCGATGCTCCACTACTTCTGGAATAGCGTGCTGATCACGCTGCCATCGGTCGCGGTGTCGATCTTTCTGGCGTCGATGGCCGGCCATGCGCTCGCGAATTACCGTTTTCGCGGCAACCTGGTGTTGCTGGCCATCTTCGTGGCGGGCAATTTTGTGCCGGTGCAGATTCTGATGATTCCGGTTCGACAGCTCACACTGGCACTCGGTCTGTACAACTCGGTGCTGGGTCTCGTGCTGTTTCACACCGCATTTCAGACGGGATTCTGCACGCTGTTCCTGCGCAACTTCATCCGTGCGTTGCCGTATGAGCTGATCGAAGCCGCACGCGTGGAAGGTGCCAGCGAATGGGCGATCTATTCAAAGATCGTGTTGCCGCTCGTGCGCCCCGCCCTGGCCGCGCTCGGTATTCTGGTTTTCACGTTCGTCTGGAACGACTACTTCTGGGCTTTATGTCTCACGCAAGGCGACGACGCTGCGCCGATCACGGTAGGTGTCGCGGCATTGAGAGGGCAGTGGACGACGTCGTGGAATCTCGTCTCCGCGGGTTCGGTGCTGGCCGCGCTGCCTTCGGTAGTGATGTTCTTCGCGATGCAGAAGCACTTTGTCACGGGGCTGACGTTCGGTGCCACCAAAGGATGATGCAGCGGCCTTGAAGGCCCGCGTTATTTCCGATTACTCAATGACTGTTTGTCGCACAGAGCAGCACGCCGCGCTAGACGCGTGACGTGCTGCGCCGTTGCGCGAAACCGTTTGCCAAAACAACGATCGCCAAGATCATCACGTACAGCGAGAGCACCATGCATTTAGGAGTCTGCTATTACCCCGAGCAATGGCCGCAGCATCAATGGGAAAGCGATGCGCGCCGGATGGCCGAACTGGGCATCAGCCGAGTGCGGATTGCCGAGTTTGCGTGGAGCCGGATGGAACCGGAACCGGGCCGTTACGAATGGGCATGGCTGGATACCGCGATTGAAACACTGGCGAAACACGGCCTGAAAGTGATTCTCGGCACGCCGACTGCCACGCCGCCGAAGTGGTTGATCGACTTGCATCCGGAGATCCTGCCGGTGACGCCGGACGGCATCAGACAGAACTTCGGCTCGCGTCGTCATTACGACATGTCGAGCGAGGTGTATCGCAAGTACTGCGCGCAGATCGTGACGCAGATGGTGCGGCGCTACGGCAGGCATCCCGCAGTGATCGCATGGCAGACCGACAATGAACTGGCGTGCCATGACACGTCACCGAGTTATACGGAAGCTGCCCGCGAGCGGTTCGGCAAATGGCTGGCCGCACGCTATGGCGAGATTGAAACGTTGAACAAGGCGTGGGGCAACGTGTTCTGGAGCATGGAATACCGGCGCTTTGACGAAATCGGTTTGCCGACTCGCACACCCACTGACGCGAACCCGAGCCACTGGCTCGACTTCCGGCGTTTCGCATCCGGCGAAGTCGCGAGCTTCCACGGCCTGCAGGGCGAGTTGATTCGCGAGCATGCGCCGGGACGCGATCTGCTGCACAACTTCATGGGCTTTTTCACGAGCTTCGATCACTACGAGTTCGCGCAAAGCGGCCTGGACGTGGCCGCATGGGATAGCTATCCGCTGCCGCGCACGGAAGTGCTGTGGTTCGACGACGCCGAAAAGCATCAGTGGGCGCGCAGCGGCCACCCGGACATTCCGGCCTTCAATCATGACCTGTATCGCGGCGTCGGCAAGGGCCGCATGTGGGTGATGGAGCAGCAGGTCGGCCCGGTCAACTGGGCGCCATACAACCCGGTGCCGAAGGCCGGCATTGCGCGTCTGTGGACGTGGGAAGCGTTCGCGCACGGTGCGGAGCTGGTGTCGTATTTCCGTTGGCGTCAGGCGCCGTTTGCGCAGGAACAGATGCATTCGGGCATCAATGCACCTGATGACAAGCTGACAGCCGGCGGCCACGAAATCGGCCGGGTCGGGCGCGAACTGGCTTCGTTCGATGTCGCCGCGCTGGGCAAAGCGACGCGCGCGCCGGTGGCCCTGCTATTCGACTATCCGGCGGACTGGATCGTGCAGATTCAGCGGCACGGCGCGGATTTCGACTATCAGCGCCTCGTGTTCGAGTGGTACTCGTGTTTGCGTGCAATGGGCGTCGATGTGGACCTGCTGCCGGCAAGCGCGGATCTGAGCGGCTACAAGCTGGTGGTGGCGCCGTCGCTGCCGATCGTGCCCGACTCTCTCGTCAGGCAGATCCAGGCCGGCGACGCACAGTGGCTATTCGGCCCGCGCACGGGCTCGAAGACGGCGGACTTCACGATCCCCGCGACGTTGCCGCCGGGCCCGCTGCAGGCCGTTCTGGACGTGCGGGTGTCGCAAAGCGAGTCGCTGCGGCCGTCGCTGCGGCCTTCGTTGACGGTTGACGGGGTCGAAGGCCACGGCCGCAGCTGGCGCGACTACGTGGAACCGGGCCAGGGCGTCGAGGTTGTCGCGTCCTTCGACGATGGCGTGCCTGCCGTCGTGCAGGCGGGCCGGGTCCGCATGGCAACCGCGTGCTTTGATGCGGCGGTGTTGCGCGCCGTGCTCGAACGCAGCGTCCGCGAGGCGGCTATCGAAGTGTTGCGCTTGCCGGAAGGCGCGCGCTTGCGGCGGCTCGGCAACCTGCGCTTCGCCTTTAACTACGGAGATCTGGCGTGGAGCGTGCCGGCGCCGGACGACGCGCAATTCGTGCTCGGTCAGCGCGAACTCGGGGCGGCGGACGTGGCGGCATGGCTCGAAAAAAGCTGACAAGCGTTGCGGGCGCTGACGCGTTTCAACAAGCTTTGGCATACTGCCGGTTTGCTGTGCGTCGCGCCCGCACCGTTTCGGGATGCTGTCGCGTGAGCCATCGCCGCTAGCTAACTGCGTGCGCGGGGCCGTTCCGTGCTTGCACATGCAGGTGGCATAACCTCGCCCCCTCGATGAATTACTCCCGCCTCGTCAGCCTTACGCGCATTCATTCATTTATGCCGCTGGCAGGCGCCACTCTGATGCTCGGAGTGGCCATGTCGTTCACCGCTCCCTACCTTTCATTGTTCGGCGTCGAGCGCGCCGGAATGACGCCGCTCAAGCTGGGCCTCTTCATGACGCTGATTGCCGCGAGCGGGGTGGCGGCGAGCGCCTGGGCCGGCAAATGGTCCGACCGTCATGGACATCACCGCACGCTGCTGCTGGCCGCGGTTGCCGCGGCGGCGCTGGGCTTCCTGTTGCTGTGTTTTGTGCGCGACTATCGGGCGTTGCTGATTATCGGCATTGCGTTTCTTGGCGCGGGCGGCTCGGCGATGTCGCTGGTGTTTTCGTTTGGCCGCTCGGCGTTGCCGGTGACGAGCGAGGCCGAACGAACTTTTGCGACCGCGACGCTGCGCACGGTGTTGTCGGTGGCGTGGGTGTTTGGACCGTCGGTGGGCGCACTGGTGCTCGCGGCGACGGGCTTCTACGGGCTCTTCCTGTTTGCGGCGGCCTGTTTTGCCGCGTGTGGCGCAATCATCTGGCGGATGCACGAAGCGCCTGCAGGAGAATTGCCCAGTCCGCCGGATCAGCTGCCCGGCGAACCTGCGTCGTCGCTCGAGGTGACCACGCCTGAGCCCGCCACGCCGGTTCAGCCGGATTACCTGCATGCGCTCGCGCCGCAACGCGTGATCTGGCGGTCGGTGCTGGCGCTGACGCTAATCGGCCTTGCGGCCAATGCGACGATGATCGTGCTGCCGCTCTATGTCGTGCACGGCTTGCACGGCACGCGCATCGACGTCTCGGTGATGCTCGGCCTTGGCGCTTTCCTCGAAATTCCGATGATGCTGGCGCTCGGCGCGCGTGGCTCGTCGCTGAACAAGCTTCACTGGCTGGCTGCGTGCGCCGTCGTGCACATGCTGTATTTCATCTGCGTGGCGGCGGTGAATTCGGTCACGTTCCTGATTCCGATGCAGGCGCTCAACGCGTTTGTGGTCGCGGTGACGTCGTGCCTCGGGATGACGTATGTGCAGGATCTGATGCCACGCTCGCCCGGGCAAGCCACCGCGCTGTTTTTTAACTCGTCGCGCGTTGGGTCGATTCTGTCGGGCGTGCTTTCGGGGATGCTGGTGGCAGGCGTGGGATACAAGGGGACGTTTTTGTTTTGTGGGTGCCTCGCGTTGGGGGCCTTCATTCTGTTTGCTGATCCACCCTGGAAAAGGATGTGGCGGTACGTGGACGAGAGGTGGTTGAGTCGGGATTAGGGGAGGGCACCCCCATTGCGCAAATCTCATTTGCAGCGAAGGGCATTCTGCGATTGATCACCCCATGCCAGGATCCATTCATCCCGCGCGCGCGACCCGCACATAGCCGTGTCACCCATCAACGCAAGCTATGGCCCCAGGTCGCCGCATCACCCACCCGGATGGAGTGCAATCTTGTTTAGCTTTTTCGACGTCAAAGAAATTGTCGGCAAATTCCCGGACGAGGCGACTAGCACAATCGTCGACACCTACCTCACCGACGAACCCTCTGCAAGCTCAAGAATCTTTCGTGTTTATTACCCCATTCCACGCCATTACCACGAGACGTGCGAAGAGCATCTGTACCTTCTGACCGGAAAGGTCAGCTTCGTGATCGAAGACGAGGCGCCGCGCATTCTCGAGGCGGGCCAGCTGGTCACGTTCGAGCGCAACACCGTCCACGCGATCACCGAGATCCTTGAATCGCCGGCCGTGTTTCTGACGGTCGACGCGCCGCGTCGTGTGCCGTCCGACGTCGTCTATGTGAATCCCGACGACGCGAAGATCCGGCCTTTTGTCACGCACCTGGAAGACCTGTAAGCACTGGCGCGCGCTCCCACGATGACATCCCGCATCATCGTGAGCGCGCTGCGCTACCCCACCACCACCCGATTCTTCCCCGCTCGCTTGGCCCGATACAGGGCGAGGTCCGCTGCTTCGATCAACGAAGTGATGGCAGACCCAGGCGTGGGCATAACGGAAGCCCCGCCAATACTGATGGTCACGAACTGCCCGGTAGAAGAATTGACATGCGGCAGCTCTAAAGCCTCGACCTCGGCCCGGATTCTCTCGGCCAATTGCTTGATCCCGCTCACAGGCGTCGACGGCAAAACGACTGCGAACTCTTCCCCGCCGAACCTCGCCGCCAGGTCCCCGGGTCGTCCAAGACACTTTTCGACCGTCGAAGCAATCTGCTTGAGCACTTCGTCGCCGGCAACGTGTCCATACGTATCGTTGTAGAGCTTGAAGTTGTCGACGTCGATCATCAGCATGGACATCTCATTCTGCTCGCGCGCGCCACGCCGCCATTCGGCACCGAGATACTCATCCAGATAGCGTCGATTGGAAAGCCCGGTCAACCCATCCGAATGCGTCAGGCGCCGCAGTTCGAGATTCACCTCGAGCAACTGCTGCTGTGATTGCCGCAACGCCCGATATGCCTCATCCCGCTGCAGCAGATTCACATAAGAGCGCGAGTGATAGCGAATCCGCGCCACCAGTTCGATCCGATCCGGCAACTTCACCAGATAGTCATTCGCCCCAGCCGCAAACGCCGCGCTTTTGATGACCGGCTCTTCCTTGGTGGAAAGCACAATGATCGGCACATCACGAATCGCCGGCGTCGCGCGATACGCCTTCACCAGCGTCAGTCCGTCAATGCCCGGCATCACCAGATCCTGCAGGATAACTGTCGGCCGCGTTTGAACCGCGGCTTTCATCGCTTCGTCGGCGCGGGCGCAATAGTGAAAGTCGATGCCGTCTTCGTGAGCCAGCGCGCGGCGCACTGCTTCGGCGACGATCGCCTGATCGTCCACCAGCAGGACCATCACCGGTTGATCGGTAACCTGATGCGGCGGTTGCAGCGCGGCGCGGGCCGCTTCGAGCGCGGCGTCGGCACTCTCGCCTTCGGCCGGTCCTGTGGTTCGCTGGTCAGACGAGCCAGTTTGATCAATTGCCATATTCGTACCCATGTCGAAAAAACGCGTCGCGCATGTCATGCACGTTCACGTGCATCTTATCTTTTGATGATCGTCGTCAACTCGCCCGCAATGCTGCCGAGCGGCAAGATCAGGCGCGCCGCATCGAGCGCGGCCGCGGCTTTCGGCATGCCGTACACCGCGCTGGTTGCCTGATCCTGCGCAATCGTCTGATATCCCTTTGCCCGCATCGCCTTCAGGCCAATCGCGCCGTCCCGCCCCATGCCGGTCAGCAACACGCCCACGGCATCGCCGTGCCAGTGCTCCACCACGCTGTGAAAAAACACATCGACGGATGGACGATAGGGCGTGTCGGCCGGTTCACGCGTGTAATCGAGCGAGCCATGGCGCGTCAGATGCAGGTGATCGTTGGTCGCGGCCAGCAACGCCTGGCCCGGCTGCGGCGTGTCGCCGCTCACCGCAGCCCGCACCGTCAGCAGCGTCTGTTCGTCGAGCCATTGCGCCATGCCTTGCGCGAACGCCTTGTCGACGTGCTGCACGATCACAATCGGCGCGCTGAAATCAGGGGGTAAGTTGCCGAGTATGGTTGCAAGCGCACCCGGTCCGCCGGCTGACGCGCCAATCGCAATCAGTGGCGCGTCGCCACGTGTCAGCGGCGCGCTGGGCCGTTGCTGGTATGCCGCGGGCTTGTCGAGCAAACGGCCAATCTGATCGATTTTCGCCAGCAGCGGTTGTGCTGCGTCGGCCACGCGATGGTCGGCGAGCGTGGGTGTGTCGACCGCATCCAGCGCACCGGCGCTCATCGCTTCATAGACGCGCCACGCATTCGCGCCTACGCTGCTCGTGACGATCAGGATCGAGCAGGGTGCGCGCGCCATGATGCGGCGAGTGGCTTCCACGCCGTCGAACTTCGGCATGATCAGGTCCATCAGCACGACATCCGGTGGCTGGGCGATGCAGAAGTCCACGGCCTGCGCGCCGTCCGCGGCCACCCATAGCACGCGGTGCTCGGGCCGCAGCGCGATGGCGCGCCGCATGGCTTCAACCGCCAGGGGCAGGTCGTTGGCGATGCCGATGTTCATGTCTGTGCCTCTCCGATCAGGTCGTGCACTGCATCGAGTAGCGCTTCGTCGTGGAAGCTGCCCTTGGCCAGATAATAGTCGGCGCCCGCATCGAGTCCGCGGCGGCGATCTTCGTCGCGATCCTTGTATGACACGATCATCACCGGCACCGTTTTCAGCAACGCATCGCGCTTGATCAGCGTAACCAGTTCGATCCCGTCCATGCGCGGCATGTCGATGTCCGTCACCACCAGATCGAAGTTCGCATTGCGCAGCGCATTCCAGCCGTCCATGCCGTCAACCGCCACCGTGACCAGATAGCCGCGCTTCTCGAGCAGCTTGCGCTCCAGTTCGCGCACCGTCAGCGAATCTTCGACCACCAGCACCTGCTTGCGATGCCGCGCCGCGACGTCCTGTGCGCGATGCACCTTGTCGAGCTGTCCGCCACGTACGAGCTTGTCCACTGAGCGCAGCAGATCCTCGACGTCGATGATCAACACGGCCTCACCGTTCTCCATCAACGCGCCGGCCGCGATGTCCTTGACCTTGCCGAGGCGGCTGTCGAGCGGCTGGACCACCAGCATACGCTCGCCAAGGAAGCGGTCCACCGCGACACCGTAGGTGCCGCGTTCATCGCCTATCACGACCACCGCGACACTGGCGCGCGCTTCTTCGGGCGCGCCGGTATCGAGCAACTGATGCGCAGTCACGAGCCCGACCGGTTTGCCGTCAAAGGAAAAATGCTGCTGACCTTCGAGCATGTCGATCTCGCTGCGCGCGAGTTCGAGCGTGCGACGCACATGCGCCAGTGGAAACGCATACGCTTCGCCACCGACCTGCACGAGCAAGCTGCGAATCACGGACAGCGTGAGCGGCAACTGCAACACGAAACGCGTGCCGCGCCCCGGCTCGTTATGGATGCGCACCGTGCCGCGCACCGCCTTGACCATCTCATGCACGGCATCGAGTCCGACGCCGCGGCCCGACACGTCGGTCACTTGCGCGCGCATCGAAAATCCGGGTAGCAGCAGGAATTCGAACAGTTCCTGATCGGACAGGCGCGCCGCGGTAGGGTCATCGGCGAGGTGTCGGTGCACGACGGCGGCGCGCAACGCATCGAGGTCGATTCCCGCGCCGTCGTCGCTCACGCTGATCAGCAGCTTGCCCGCACTATGCCGCGCCTCCAGGGTGAGATGAGCTTCGGCCGCCTTGCCTTGCGCAAGCCGCTGCGCAGGTGTTTCAACGCCATGATCGAGCGCGTTGCGCAGCAGATGACCGAGCGGCGCATCGAGCATATCGAGGATGTCGCGGTCAATCTGCGTCGCCTCGCCCACGATCGAAAACTGCACACGCTTGCCAAGCGAGCGCGCCAGATCGCGCACGATGCGCGGATACGCATGCGTCGCGTCGCCGAACGGACGCATCCGGCATTGCAGCGCTTCGTCGTAAAGCTGTTGCGCGAGATGGGTGCTGCGGCGATCGAACCGGTCCAGCTCGTCAATCCGCGTGGCCAGCACATGCTGCATGGTTCCGAGCGTTTGGCGCACGGCGTCGAGCGCGGCCAGCGCTTCCGGGTCGAGACGTTCCGCGAGTGTTTCGAAACAGGTATCGAGCGCGCGCGCCGCATCGCGCTGCGTGCGCTTGACACGTAGCATCGACTCGGCGAACGGCTTGAGCCAGCGTGACTCGACGAGCGACTCGCCCGACAGACTCAACAGCCGGTCCAGATTGTCGGCGCGTACACGCAGCATCCGGTTCGGATCGCGCGCTCCGTGGATGTTCACAGAAGGCCGTAAATCAGGCGCGGATTCTGTCGGGTTCGTGCCGGTGGAATCCGTGACCGCTGGCGACAGGTCTCCAGCACCCGGTGTCAGCCTGGCCGCCTCTGCGTTGAGAATGGCGAGTGCGGCGCGCAGGGTCGCATCGCCGGCATCTTCTTCGTTTTCGGGCACGGCAGCGCCGTTTGCGAGGGACTGCCAGGAAGACGGCAACAACTGATCCGGATCCGTCACGCGCCCTTCATGCTGCGCGGTGCGAGACGCGCTAAATGCTGTAAGCCGCGTGACGAATCCAGCCACCTCCGCTGGCTTCAAGGCGGCCGCCGGATCTGCCTCGCCCGCGCGCAGCAGGAGATCGACGCCGCGCAGCAGTTCGTCGATATGCGCAGTAGAAAGCGTCGACGTACCGCGCTGCGCGGCGACAAAGCATTCTTCCATCACGTGCGCAATGTCGACGCCCACTTGCAGACCAATGATGCGCGAGGCTCCCTTCAGCGAGTGCGCAGCGCGCATGCAGGCTTCGAGTTGCGATGCATCCGTTGGCCGATGCTCGAGCGCCAGCAGTCCATTCGACAGCACGCGTGCCTGCGTCTGCGCCTCTTCGCGGAACAGTTCGAGCAGGGACAGACGGCTCAGATCGTCATCGACACTCATCGCAGACTCCGGGCGAGCGAATCGAAAACGCGGTCGGTGTCGAGCAGGCCGATGGTGCGATCGCGCCAGGCGAGGATGCCGCGCGCATGCGATGCGCTCGCGTGGGCGAGCGTCGTCGGTACGGGCATCAACGAACCGGGTGCGAAGCGCATCACACCTTCAACCTCATCGACCGGCAAAGCCACGGGTTCGCCGCGGTGCGCCACCACCAGCATGCGCGCGTAACTCTTGCGCATTGCGTGCTTGCCATCACCCGTGCGATCAAGATTCAGCAATTCGCCGAGCGACGCCGCAACCGTCAACGCGCCGCGAATATTGACGAGACCCAGCACGACTCGATTGCGCCGATGCGGCAGCGAATGGATCGGGCGGATGTCGTCGATCTGGCGCAGCGCGGCGGTGGGCAGCGCGAGCCACTCGTCCGCGATGCGGAACACAAGCGCCGATTGCGTTGCCGCCGACTCTGCCACGGAGCCCGCATCCACCGATGCGCCCGCGACGTTGTCGCGCCGCAGCGCCCCGGGCGCCGCCCCTGCGATTTGCGCGGCTTCGGCGAGATCGGCATCGCTCAACGGACGATCGAGCAATCTGGCCGCGCTTTGTTCGAACACTGGACAATTCCGGCAGCGCGTATGTTCGACGAGCTTCGGACACGAGCCGTCGCCGCGCGTGCCGATCCGATTCCAGCAATCGTCGACGAGCGTCATCGCGCTGGCGTTCTCAACGGCGCCGTGAGCCATGGAATCCTCTTAACGGGTTCAGATGTCCAGCAGCGCTGGATGCCTGGGCAGATGAGGCGGCCCGTGTGGCTGCGCGTTGCGCGCGGCGCATGAGTTGCTGCGCGCCGGTACTGTCGCCGTTCATATCGAGCAGCGCGGCAAGCTGGGTCAGCGCTTCGTAGTGACCGGGTTCCAGATAGAGCACCTTGCGGTAATAGTCGATCGCGTCGGCGCTGCGGCTGCGGGCATCGGCGATCAGACCGAGCAGATAGAACGCTTCGGCATCCGGTCCGTGCAGGATCGCGAATGCGTGCGCCTCTCGCTCGGCTTCATCGAGCCGGCCGGCATCGGCGAGGCGGCGCGCGTCGGCGAGCGAGGCGGAAGAGGGCGAAGGAGAACTGTCGGTTCCCGTGGCCGCTGCCGCAAGTTGCCGAGGTGCGGCGGCGGTTTTTACTGCGGGCCTTGTGGCAGCCGGCGTGCCGGGTTGGGTGGTGGCGCGTGCGGCTCCGGCTAGCGGCGGTGCTTTCTTTGCGGCGTGCCAGTAACCTGCACCAACCGCTGCACCTGGCTGGCTGGCTTTACCTGCAGACGCAGCGGCGAACGACGCGTTGCGTAAAGGCGCCGCGCGCTGTGCCGCGAGCTCTTCCGGCGGGGTACGCTGAAACGCAAAGGCCAGCGGAATCCGCGCCGAGCTCAGCGCGTGGCGCATCATCATGCCGGTTTCGGCGGGCCCGACGAAGATCGTGCCGCCGTCCGCCAGCTGCGCGTCGAGCAGCTGCACGGTGCGGTCCTGCGCCTCCCGGTTGAAATAGATCAGCACGTTGCGACAGAAGATGAAGTCGTAACGCGCGTCGGGGTTGTCCGGCGCGTCGAACAGGTTCGCCTGCAAAAGGCGCACTGTGTCGCGGACCCGCTCGCTTAGCGCCCAGCCGCCTTCCGTCGACGCGAAATGGCGGTCGCGAAACGCCAGTTCGCCGCCGCGAAACGAATTGCGTCCATAGATGGCGCGTTGCGCGAGCTGGATGGCGCGCGCGCTGATGTCGAGCGCGTCGATCACAAAACGTTCGGCGCCGATGCCCGCGTCGAGTAAAGCCATGGCTACCGAATACGGTTCCTCGCCACTCGAGCAGGGCGCGCTCAGCACGCGCAGCACCCGCGAGGGCTCGCGCACGAGGCGCTCATTGGCGAGCCGCGCGAGTGCGACGAACGCCTCGCGGTCGCGAAAGAACCAGGTTTCGGGAACGACGAGCCCTTCAACCAGTGCCTGCTTTTCTTCCGGCGAGGTGTTCAGAAGTTGCCAATACGCCTCGACCGCGTGAGCCGCGTCGTTGGCCGCCGGATCGTGCGCACCGAGGCTGCGCACCCGTTCGAGCACCGCGCGTTCGAGCGTGCTGATGCCGAGCGCCGACGCGTCGATACCGGTCTCCCGCAGGAGCCAGGCCTCGAAGCGCGGATCGGTGGCGTGCATGGTGCTCATCGGCTGTCCGCTTGCGGTTGTGTGCAGGTGTCGGGCGGGAACAGCAATGCCCTCACTTCGTCGCTCAGCATATGGTGTACGTCGATCCATTGGACGAGGCCCACGTCCTCGTTCGCAACCGGACCGAGCCAGCGCGCATGCGGCGTCGCAATGCCGCTGTCGGCAAACCGCTCGCGCTCGATGCGACGCGTCTGCGTCGCCTGCTCGACGATCAGGCCCAGCAGACGGCCCGGCGGTGTTTCGTCACCGACCGGAGCTGCGGTGTAGCGGACCAGTACGAGACGCGTCGAACGAAGCTGGCGCGCCGGGCGGCCCAGCGCGAGCTGCGGCACGTCGATCACCGGCACCGCCTCTCCATGCCGCTCGAACATGCCGGCGACCCACGCGGGCGCGCCGGGGATCGACTTGGTGGGCGTCAGCGCCAGCACCTCGACGATGCCCGCTGCGTCGAGCGCGTAACGGTCGCCAGCCAGATCGAAGAGAAGAAAGAGCATTGCAAGGGTTCGCTGTGAACGTGCCGCGCGTCAGGCGTCGATCTTGAAGCGCGACACGCCGGTGCGCAACTGATTGGCGACGAGCGTGAGGTCGTCGATCGCTTGCGACGACTGGCGCAACGACTCAGCGGTCTGCTGCGCCGCCTCGGACAATTGCGACAGGGCCTGGGTGATCTGCTCGGCGCTGGTGGCCTGGGTCTGCATGCCTTCGTTGACGAGCTGGAAGCGCGGCGCGAGCGTCTGCACTTCGGAGATGATCTGCGAGAGCTGCGTGCCTACCTGCTGCACATCGCGCATGCCGCGGCGCACTTCCTCGGAAAACTTGTCCATGCCCATTACGCCGGCCGAAACAGCTGACTGGATTTCCTTGACCGTCTGTTCGATGTCGTAGGTCGCGACCGCAGTCTGATCCGCGAGACGGCGGATTTCCGTGGCTACCACCGCAAAGCCGCGGCCGTATTCGCCGGCTTTCTCGGCTTCGATCGCGGCGTTCAACGACAGCAGGTTGGTCTGATCGGCCACCTTCGTGATGGTGGCCACCACCTGATTGATGTTGACCGCTTTGTCGTTGAGGATCGACAGCTTGGCGTTGACCGAGCCTGCCGCTTCCATGACGCTGCGCATGGTGTCTTCCATGCGGGTGAGGCCGCTTTGGCTCGCGCCGGCGAGTGTCGCGGATTCTTCGGCCACGTTGGCCACTTCGTTCATGGTGCGCAGCAGATCGCGCGACGTGGCGAAGATCTCGCGCGAAGTCGCGCCGATCTCGGTGGTGGTCGCAGCGGTTTCGCTCGCCGTGGCCTGCTGCTCTTTTGAAGTCGCGGCGATTTCGGTCACCGACGTCGTTACCTGCAACGACGATTTTTGCGCCTGCGATACGAGGCTCGTCAACTCCTCGGCCATGCGATTGAAGCCGTTTTCCAGCGTGCCGAACTCGTCGCTGCGGCGCAGGTTCAGACGTTGCGCGAGATTGCCGGTACGCATGATGTCGAGCACTTCGACGAGGCGCGCCATCGGCACCGTGACGGCCTTGAAGAGCGTGTAACCGGTGATGAGCGCGACCAGCAGCACCACGCCGAGCGCGGTGGCCAGCGTGATTTCAGTACCTTCGACGGAGCGGCGGATCAGCTGCGTCGAATCATTCGACTGCTGGTGGTTTTCCGCGACCATCGTATTGGCGGTTGCGACCACGTTGTTCCAGCTCGACGTGAGTTTGCCAAAGTCGGCCTGGGCTGCCGGCTTCGACGTCTGCGCTTTGCGCACGATGTCGTCGAACAACGTCCGATACTGGTCGTAGGCGTTCTTGAAGTCATTGAAACGGGTGCGATCATCGTCGCGAAAGACCGTGCTCTGATAGTCGCCGAACACCTTGTCGAAGGAACGCAGTGCGTCGGGCAGATGGTCGAAATCGCGTTTCACACTGTCGGCGTCCTGATCGACGAAGAGCGCCCGCTCGAGCGTGGCATAGCTTTCGTTCGATGCCGCGCGCAACGAGGTAGCGAGAAAGAGGCCCGGCACGGAGTCGTGCGCGAGACTGACGGCCTCATCGTCGATCGCGCGCAAACGCGTGTATGAAATCACGGCCATGACAAGCATCAGCAGGAATAACGCGCCGAAGCTGTACACGATGCGCTTGCTGAGTGTGAGGCGGCCGGTGCTGAGCACACCCGGCAGGTTGGGGTTGCTTGCGCGCGGCGTGACTGTTGCCATGTTCGGTGTCTCTTTGACGGAAAGAAGGCGGGGCATGGCCCCGGAGGCGCTATTTACGCAATTTCGCCAAGGATATGACGGTACACCGCTGCCGTGAAGATCAAACGGGCGATTAGAGGGGTTAAATTGTGCCAGAGCGAGCGGTGAGGCGATTTTATGGCCGTTGCGGCGCGGTTACGAGTGGATACGGGTTGCGGCGGTTGCATCGCTGGAGGCACAGATTGTGCTGCCTGGGATGGGCGAGGCCTGGTGAGTTGAACGGTTGCCTATGAAGTCCTTGTCCTTTCGAAGGAATCGCTCCTATGAAAACGGTCCATTCGTTGGCTGCGCGTGCGGTGGTTGCGGCGGTCTCCGCCGGTGCATTGCTGCCCGCGCTTATTCCTGGCCGGGCGCGCGCCGATGATGCGCCGTCGCCCTGCGCCGCGCTAAAGCAAATCGTCGATGCCGCGCCGAACGGTTTTGCCGGCCTGAGTCCGGCGCAGGTGAACGGCGTCGCGCAACCGTATGGCGACGATGCGCAATGCAGCGCCGGTCACGACAGCTATCAATGTGTGTGGACGCCGCACCACGATGCGGGTTCGAGCGCGGACGCGTTGCAAGCCGTCGCTGCGGACATCGCGTCGTGTCTGCCCGCGGCGACGCACGATCAGAACTCGCCGGCGCGTCAGCATTTCTATTTGGGCGAACGCGACAAGCGCACGCAGATCACGGCGACGACGGCGGGGGCGAACAAGCTGAGGCTG
>NZ_DASXHA010000116.1:0-11637 GCF_036488795.1 Paraburkholderia sp. | reverse complement strand
GATACCCGTGCCGGTTTCGGTCGTCACGTAGTCGCCGAGATAGACCGGCGCCGTGCGCTTGTAGCCCGGATGCGCGGACGTCAGCGGGTGATGAAAGCGCAGATTGGCGAGCTTCGCGCCCGGCGCGGTGGCGACCACGTTGCCTTCCAGACCGTATTGCTGCAGGCACGCCTGCACGCGTTCTTCTGCGAGGATCAGCAGACCGCGCGGCGTATCCACCAGCGCGTAGACGATTTCCGGATGGACGTTCAGCGCCTGGTTGGCGGGGATGGTCCACGGCGTGGTGGTCCAGATCACGATGCCGCCTTCGCTGCGCGGCAGCGCGGCGAGGCCGAACGCCTGCGCCGTCTTGTGCGGCTCGGCGAAGGTGAACAGCACGTCGATGGTCGGATCGGTCTTGTCCTTGTACTCGACTTCGGCTTCGGCCAGCGCCGAGCCGCAGTCGAAACACCAGTTCACCGGCTTCAGACCGCGGAACACGTAGCCCTTTTCCATGATCTTCGCGAGCGCGCGGATTTCGCCGGCTTCATTCGTGAAGTTCATCGTCTTGTACGGATTGTCCCAGTCGCCGAGCACGCCCAGACGCCGGAAGCCGAGCTTCTGCTTCTCGATCTGTTCACTCGCGTAGGCGCGTGCCTTCTGCATCACTTCGGCGGCCGGCAGCGACTTGCCGAACTGCTTTTCGATCTGGATTTCGATCGGCATGCCATGACAGTCCCAGCCCGGTACGTAGGCCGCGTCGAAGCCCGCCATGTTGCGCGCCTTGACGACCATGTCCTTGAGAATCTTGTTCACCGCGTGGCCGAGGTGGATGTCGCCGTTCGCATACGGCGGCCCATCGTGCAGGATGAACTTCTTGCGGCCTTTCGAGGCGGCGCGGATCGTTTCGTAGACTTTGCGTTCCTGCCACTCCTTGACCCATTGCGGCTCCCGTTTGGGCAGGTCGCCGCGCATGGGAAACGGGGTGTCGAGCAGGTTGACCGGGTAGCGGGCCTGGGGTTTCGAATCGGCTTTCTTGTTGCTCATGGTGTGGTCGCGGTGAATGCTTTCTATGCGCGGTAAGGGCGCGGTGTACGCAGCAGCCGTTGAGGCCACGGGCGCATGATGCGCGCCCGGCAGGCATGTCGCGTGATCCACGGACGCCCTTCGATGCGCGCGGCAGGGTACGTCGTGGGCAAGGCCCGCACGTACCGCGGCGGCTATCTAATTCGGTCGGTGGCTGAAGTGGCGAAACCGGTGGCACGGCTGCCCGGCGCGTTGCCGCCGACCGCCGCAAACCACGCGCGCGCATTGGCGGTATCGCGCGCTATGGCGGCGGTCAGGGTTTCGAGATCGACGTACTTCTCCTCGTCACGCAGCTTCTTCAGGAATTCGACGCGCACGAGTTTGCCATACGCGTCGCCGTGCCAGTCGAGCAGGTGCACTTCGAGCAGCACGCGGCCGGAATCGTCGACGGTGGGCCGCAACCCGAGACTGGCGACGCCCGGCAGCGGCTCGGCTTCAATGCCGTGCACGCGGACCACGAAAATGCCCGCGAGTGCCGGACGCTTGTGGGCGATCGGCAGGTTCAGCGTGGGAAAGCCCAGATCGCGGCCAAGCTTCATGCCATGCACGACGTGGCCGCTGATCAGATAATCGCGGCCCAGCGCGGCGCGCGCCGCGTCGAGGTCGCCTGCCACCAGCGCCGCACGCACGCCCGAGCTGGAAATGCGCGCACCCGAGGGATCCGCGACTGTCGCCATCTGCTCGACTTCGAAGCCGTACCGTGCGCCCGCCTCTTTCAGCGACGCGAAGTCGCCCGCGCGCCTTGCGCCATAGCGGAAATCGTCACCGATCATTACCCAGCGCGCGTGCAGCCCGTTCACGATGATCCGCTCGACGAACGCATCCGGCGACTGGCTGGCAAAGGTGTGATTGAAGTGCTCCACCACCACGCGGTCGACGCCGTTGGTGCGCAGCGCTTCCAGCTTGTCGCGCAGCATGGCGATGCGCGGCGGCGCGCCGGCCGGATTGAAGAATTCACGCGGGTGCGGCTCGAAGGTCATCACGCAGACGGGCAGGCCGCGCGCGTCCGCCGCCGCCCGCACATGGGCGAGCAAAGCCTGATGGCCGCGGTGGACACCGTCGAAGTTGCCGATGGTCAGTGCGCACGGCGCACGGCTCTCGGCATTGGGAAGACCGCGGAAAACTCTCACGATAGCGGGTTGGCGACTTTGTATAGGGGTATGCGTGTAACGGACGGCACGTAGCGGCTTGCGGCGAACTCATGCCGAACGTCGCAAAACAAACGATTATAAACGCTCATCGCGGGGCACGGCGGCGCGTCGCCGTTTGCGTGTCCCCCGAATGATAAAATCCGCGGATGAAAAAACTTGTCATCCTGATTTCCGGGCGAGGCAGCAACATGGAAGCCATCGTGCGCGCCTGTTCGCGCGAAGGCTGGCCGGCGCAGGTCGCCGCCGTGATTGCCGCCCGTCCAGACGCCGCAGGCCTTGCGTTTGCAGCGTCGCACGGTATTCCCACGGCGGTGGTCGACCACCGCCAGTATCCTGACCGCGAGAGCTTCGACGCGGCGCTCGCGCATGAAATCGACGTGTATGAACCTGATCTGGTGGCGCTTGCCGGTTTTATGCGGGTGCTGACGCCCAGCTTCGTGGACCGCTATGCGGGCCGCATGCTGAACGTGCATCCGTCGCTGCTGCCGAGCTTTGCGGGCCTGAAAACGCATCAGCAGGCGCTCGACGCCGGCGTGCGGCTGCACGGCGCGTCTGTGCATTTTGTCACGTCGCAGCTCGATCATGGGCCGCTCGTGATTCAGGCGGCCGTCCCGGTACTGGCCGGCGACGACGCGCCGGCACTGGCCGAGCGGGTGCTTGCCACGGAACACATTATTTACCCACGCGCGGTGCGCTGGTTCGTTGAAGGGCGTCTCACGCTCGACGGACTGCGCGTCACGCTCACGCCGCCGGAGCCGCAGTGGCTCTTTGCCGACATCAA
This sequence comes from Paraburkholderia sp., assembly GCF_036488795.1. Taxonomy (GTDB): domain Bacteria; phylum Pseudomonadota; class Gammaproteobacteria; order Burkholderiales; family Burkholderiaceae; genus Paraburkholderia. The sequence continues at coordinate 8,640 of NZ_DASXHA010000116.1, read as the reverse complement.
TAGCAACAAGATCGCCGGAGAGGGCGTATGAGATTACATGGATTTCTGATTGGCCAGACTGAAACGCTGCTGGCGGACGTGCTGAAACTGGCCGGCCCCGCGGACGCAGCCACCAGCCGCTTTTTCCGCGCCCACCCGAAGCTCGGACACGGCGAGCGCGGCGTGATCGCCGAAGCGGTGTTTGCGGTGCTGCGGCGCCGGATGGAATTCGCCCATCTGGCCGAAAGCGGCGCGGGCAGTCCGGCGCGCCGGATGGCCTTGCTGGGTCTGATGCAGACGGCCGGGCGCTCGGCGTTGAAGCCGTTCGTGTCCGAGGCCGAATCCAACTGGCTCGAACACGTCTCCAAAATCGATCCGGAGAGCCTGCCGTTGCGGATTCGCATGAATCTGCCCGACTGGATCTATCAGGCGCTCTCGAAACGTTTCGAACCTGACGAACTGGCGCAACTGGCCGCCGCACTGAACTACCCGGCGCCGCTGGATCTGCGCGCCAACCCGATCAAGGCGAGCCGCGACGAAGTGCTGGGCGCGCTTTCCAAGGCCGGCATCGAGGCAGGCGCCACGCCGTTCGCGCCGTTCGGCGTGCGGGTGGTCGGCAAGCCGCCGCTCACCAAGCTCGACGCGTTCCAGAACGGCTGGCTCGAAGTGCAGGACGAAGGCAGCCAGCTGCTGTGCACGCTGGTCGCGCCGAAGCGCGGCGAGATGATCGTCGATTTCTGCGCGGGCGCAGGCGGCAAGACGCTGGCGCTCGGCGCCATGATGCGCTCCACCGGGCGTCTCTACGCCTTCGACATTTCCGAGCGGCGTCTCGCCAAGCTCAAGCCGCGCCTTGCGCGCAGCGGGCTGTCGAACGTGAACCCGGTGCTGATCGACAGCGAGCATGACGCGAAGATCAAGCGGCTCGCGGGCAAGATCGACCGCGTGCTGGTGGATGCGCCGTGCAGCGGCCTCGGTACGCTGCGCCGCAATCCTGATCTGAAATGGCGGCAGTCGCCGGAATCGGTTACCGAACTGGCGCCGAAGCAGTTGTCGATCCTCACGAGCGCGGCGCGTCTCGTGAAGGTGGGCGGCCGTCTCGTCTACGCGACCTGCAGCATTCTGGAGGCGGAAAACGAGGCGATCGTCACACAATTTCTCGCCAATCACCCCGGTTTTGCGCTGGTGCCCGCGCGCGAGGTGCTGGCGGAACAGCGCGTCGATCTGGAAATGGGCGACTACCTGTCGCTGTGGCCGCACCGCCATGCCACTGACGGCTTCTTCGCCGCCGTGCTGGAGCGCCGCGCCTGAGCGGCCGGCGCGCCTCGGGTGTCGTGGCAGGCCGGCCTGACCACGGCGCGCGGGGTGCGCGAACGACACCATGCAAAACCGCCTCTCCTTTCACCTGTCCAGCGACCTCGGCCGCGACTTCGGCCAGCCGGTGATGCTCTGGCAAGTCGGCGTGCTGCTCGGCACGCTGGCGCTGGCATGGGTGCTCGCGTGGCTGCTGCGCCGCTCTCTGGATCTGCGCCGTCAGACGCGCTATCAGGCGCTGCGCTTTGGCGCGGAAAGCCTTGATCGTGCGTTCTTTCCGCTGCTGGGCGCGGCGCTCGTGTGGCTCGCGCAGGCAATCGCGAGTCCCTTCATGCACACGGCGCTGCTCGATCTGGCGCTGGTGCCGCTGTTCGGCATCGGCCTCATCTATGTGATGTTCTTCTTCGCGCGCCGGGTGTTCGCGAGCCACGGCGAAGCGCACAAATGGCTGTTCCTCGGCGAGAAGGTCGTCTCGCTGATCGTCTGGATCGGCATGGTGCTCACCGTGATGGGCATCCAGGACGACGTGCTCGCGTGGATGAACAGCGTGCATTTTCGCGTCGCGAATGCCCACATGACGCTGCTGTCGCTGTCCACGGGGCTGCTGTGGGTCTGCGTGACGATGCTCGTCGCCATGTGGCTCGGCTCGGCGTTCGAAGAGCGCCTGATCCGCTCCAGCACGCTCGACGCCAATCTGAAAGTGGTGGTCGCGCGGGTCGGCCGGGCGCTGTTCGTGCTCGCGGCGGTGCTGATCAGCCTGTCGCTGGTGGGCATTGATATCACGGTGCTGGGAGTGTTCGGCGGCGCGCTGGGGGTCGGGCTTGGCTTCGGGCTGCAGAAGATCGCCAGCAACTATGTGTCGGGCTTCATCATCCTGATCGACCGTTCGCTGCGGATTGGCGACACCATCAATGTGAGCGGCCTGCAGGGCATGGTCACGCAGATCCGCACGCGCTATACGGTGGTGCGCGGTCTGGACGGCATTGAAACGCTGATTCCGAACGAAAAGCTGATCACCGATGTCGTACAGAACCAGTCGTCGTATCTGACGCGCGGCTACGCGAAGGCAGCGGTGCAAATTGCCTACACGGCAGATGTCGATCAGGCGATGGAACTGCTCGCACAAGCCGCGCAGGGCGTAGCGCGAGTGATGCAGGAGCCGGCGCCGACGCCCTATTTCGTCGGTTTCGGCACGGACGGCATCAATCTGGAACTCGGTTTCTGGATCGAGGACGCGGCGACGGGCACGGGCGGCGTGCGCTCGGCGGTGAACCGCAATATCTGGCGCCTGTTCACGGAAAACGGTATCTCGATTCCATTGGCACAGCGCGAAGTGCGGATTGTCGGCGCGGGCGACATTCTGTCGCGACCGGTAAATACGACCGACAGGGTCGCCGGCGGGCCGGGCAGCCCGGCCTGACAAGGCGGCGCGCGCCGTCGGCCGTCGAAAAAGGGCGCGCCAGCGCGTTTCCCCTGGTTGATGCGCCACAAGAAATCCCCAATTGTTACAAAGACTTGGAGCGATTCAGGAACGCTTCCAGTAGAATATCGTCGAACCTGCTTGTATGCTTTCACTTTCTTGACATCGCGTGTTGTGCGGAGTGTTTGCGGTGTCCTGTCACTCTTGTTCTACAGGTAAATTGCCTTGTTGAATTCCTTGCTTGATTTTCTGGCTCACGGTCTGTTGCACTTCTCCTGGTGGCAACTTGTGCTGTATACGCTTGTCGCGACGCACATCACGATCATTGGCGTCACGGTGTATCTGCACCGCTGCCAGGCGCATCGCGCCCTCGACTTGCATCCCGCAGTCAGTCATTTTTTCCGCTTCTGGCTGTGGATGACCACGGGCATGCTGACCGGCCAATGGGCCGCGATTCACCGTAAGCACCATGCCAAGTGCGAGACCGAAGAAGACCCGCACAGCCCGCAGACCCGCGGTATCTGGAAGGTGCTGCTCGAAGGCGCGGAACTGTATCGCGTCGAAGCGAAGAACGAAGAAACCATGCGCAAGTTCAGTCACGGCACGCCGAACGACTGGATGGAGCGCAACGTCTACACGAAGTACCCCATTCTTGGCGTGAGCCTGATGATGGTGCTGAATGTTGCACTGTTCGGCGTGGTCGGCTTGACCATCTGGGCTGTGCAGATGGTGTGGATTCCGTTCTGGGCGGCCGGCGTCGTCAACGGCCTTGCACACTTCTGGGGCTATCGCAACTTCAACTCGTCGGACGCCAGCACAAACATTTTCCCGTGGGGCATCCTGATCGGCGGTGAAGAGCTGCACAACAACCACCATACGTACGCCACGTCCGCGAAGCTGTCGAACAAGTGGTACGAGTTCGACATTGGCTGGATGTACATCCGCATCATGTCGGCGTTCCGCCTGGCGAAGGTTAAGAAGGTTGCGCCTACGCCGCGTCTGAGCACCGGCAAGCTGGTGCTGGATCAGGAAACGCTGCAGGCCGTGCTGGCGAACCGCTATGAAGTCATGGCGCGCTACGGTAAGGCACTCAAGCGCGCGTACCGTCAGGAACTGGCGCATCTGAAGGAAGTGGGCGCGCGCGAAAAGTATCAGTTGATGCGCGGTGCGCGTAGCTGGTTCCACAAGGAAGAGGCCGGCCTCGACGAACCGCAGAAGCGCCAGCTGCCGCAGATTTTCGCCAATAGCCAGAAGCTCGCCACCTACATCGAGATGCGCAACGAACTGGCCGCAATGTGGGAGCGTTCGAACGCTTCGCGCGAACAACTGCTCGTGCAGTTGCAAGATTGGTGTCACCGCGCGGAACAAAGCGGTATCAAGGCCCTTCAGGACTTTGCGATGCGCCTGCGTCGCTATGCTTGAGCACGAAATCTATTAAAATTTAGATTCGTCACAAAACCCCGCGTTGGCGGGGTTTTGCTTTTTTGGGCCGCACAAAACGTTGGGCGTGGCGGGCACGGCGCTGGCGGTGAGCGGCGAATCAGCGGGGCAGAGGGAATCATGAATCAGCAGGCGATCAGGAGCGTCGAATACGACCGGCCGCAGGTGCAGGGCATGACCTGCGGTATCGGACAAGCGTGGGCGAAGGTGCCCGACGTGCCATCGGCAGAAGAGAAGGTCGCGCTGAAGGCGCGCATTCGCGCGTTGCTCGCGCGTGAGAAAGCCGTGCTCGTCGCGCACTACTATGTGGATGCGGAACTGCAGGAACTCGCTGAGGAGACCGGCGGCTGCGTGGCCGATTCGCTTGAGATGGCGCGTTTCGGGCGCGATAACGACGCACAGACGCTGGTGGTGGCCGGCGTCCGCTTCATGGGCGAGACCTCGAAGATTCTCAGTCCCGGCAAGCGTGTGCTGATGCCCGATCTCGATGCAACCTGTTCGCTCGATCTGGGCTGCCCGGCTGACGAGTTCTCCGCGTTTTGTGACGCGCATCCGGATCGCACGGTGGTCGTCTATGCGAACACCAGCGCGGCAGTGAAGGCGCGGGCGGACTGGATGGTGACGTCGTCGATCGGGCTGGAGATTGTCGCCGACTTGCACGCGCGCGGCGAAAAGATCATCTGGGCGCCGGACCGCCATCTCGGCAGCTACATCCAGAAGAAGACCGGCGCGGACATGCTGCTGTGGCAGGGCTCGTGTCTGGTGCACGACGAGTTCAAGGGCATCGAGCTCGACCTGTTGCGGGCGGAGTATCCGGACGCGAAAGTGCTCGTGCATCCTGAGTCGCCCGAAAGCGTGGTGGCGCAGGCCGATGTAGTTGGCTCCACGACGCAACTGATCGACGCCGCGCAGCGGCTCGATGCGAAGCACTTCATCGTCGCGACCGACCTCGGCATTCTCTACAAGATGCGGCTCGCGGCGCCTGGCAAAACCTTCATCGAAGCGCCAACGGCCGGTAATAGCGCGACGTGCAAGAGTTGCGCACATTGTCCGTGGATGGCCATGAATGGCCTCGCGAATCTCGCCGATGTGCTGGAGCGTGGCCACAACGAGATTTTCGTCGATCGCGCGATCGGCGAACGTGCGCGTCTGCCGATCGACCGCATGCTCGATTTCGCTGCACGTCATAAGAAGCGCGTACAGGCGAGCGGTGATCTCGCGAAAGATACGACCTTGTTTTCGAATGTGGGAGCGGCGTGATGGTTGCAGTAGACGGTGCGAAGGAAAAATATCAGGCCGACGCGGTCTCGCCGCTGTTCGCTGAAGTTCGGGCGCAGTACGGTGCAGCGTTCGACGCGGCGCTGACGCGCAACGTCGCCGACGCGCTTGCCGAAGACATCGGCGCCGGCGACCAGACCGGCCGTTTGATACCTGCGGAAGATGTGCGTGACGCGCGCATCATCGTTCGCGAAGATGCCGTGCTGTGCGGCGTGCCCTGGTTCAACGAGGTCATGCGCCATGTCGATTCGCGCATCGAGGTGCGTTGGCTTTATCGCGAAGGCGAGCGCATGACGGCCGACACGCCTGTCTGCGAGATGCGCGGCCCGGTGCGCGCGCTGCTCACCGCCGAGCGCAACGCGATGAACTTCCTGCAACTCCTGTCGGGCGTGGCGACTGTAACGCGGTGCTACGTCGACACGATCGCGCATACCCAGGCGCGTATTCTCGATACGCGCAAGACTTTGCCCGGGCTGCGGCTGGCGCAAAAGTACGCGGTGCGCGTGGGCGGCGGTGTCAACCAGCGGCTTGCGCTGTACGACGGCATTCTGATCAAGGAAAACCATATCGCGGCGGCCGGCGGTGTTGACGCAGCCATGAACGCGGCGTTGGCGCTGAATGCGGGCGTATCGATCCAGATCGAGGTGGAGACGCTGGCGCAACTCGAAACCGCGCTGGCGCACGGAGCGAAATCTGTTCTGCTCGACAACTTCTCGTTCGACGCCATGCGTGACGCCGTGCGTATCACGGGCGGCCGGGCCGTGCTTGAAGTCTCAGGCGGCGTGAACCTCGACACGGTGCGCACGATTGCCGAAACCGGCGTCGACCGTATTTCGATCGGCGCGCTGACGAAGGACGTGCGGGCGGCCGACTACTCGATGCGCATCGTTTGATCCGGTAGTCTCGCTTCGCGTCAGTAAAAAGGCCATCGCAGGTTTGCGATGGCCTTTTCGCATGCGCCCGCAGTGCGCCGGCTCAAGCGCGCGCGAGACGCCTCAGACGTTGCGGTTGCGCACGTGCTCGGGCGACAGCACGGTGGGCAGCGCCTTCGGCAACGCGGCAGGCCAGTCGCGACTGAAATGAAGCCCGCGGCTCTCGCGCCGCGAGCGTGCACTCTCGACGATCAGCGAGCCTACGTCGACCAGATTGCGCAGTTCCAGCAGGTCGCGGCTCACCTTGAAGTTCGCGTAGTACTCGTGGATTTCGTCTCGCAGCAGCGTGAGACGATGCTTCGCACGCGCAAGCCGTTTGTCGGTTCTCACGATGCCCACGTAGTTCCACATCAGACGGCGCAGTTCGTCCCAGTTGTGCGCGACGACCACTTCTTCGTCCGGATCGGAGACCCGGCTTTCGTCCCAGTCCGGCAGCGGCGCATGGACGGCGGCGCTGAAACCCTCGGCTTCGATAGCGGCAGCCGCCGAACGGCCGATCACGAGGCACTCGAGCAGCGAGTTGCTCGCGAGGCGATTGGCGCCATGTAACCCGGTGCAGGACGTCTCGCCGACCGCGTAGAGACCGGCCAGATCGGTGCGGCCTGCCAGGTCCGTGACGACGCCGCCGCAGGTGTAATGGGCGGCCGGCACGACCGGGATGGGCTCTTTGGTGATGTCGATGCCGAACTCCAGGCAGCGCGCGAGAATGGTGGGGAAGTGTTCCTGCAAGAATGCCGGCGGCTGGTGGCTGATATCGAGGTAGACGCAGTCGATACCGCGCTTTTTGATCTCGAAGTCGATCGCGCGGGCGACGATGTCGCGCGGCGCCAGTTCAGCGCGTTCGTCGTGCTGCGGCATGAAGCGCGTACCGTCCGGCAGCTTCAGAATGCCGCCTTCGCCGCGCACGGCCTCGGAGATCAGGAAAGATTTGGCGTACGGGTGGAACAGGCAAGTCGGGTGGAACTGGATGAATTCCATGTTCGACACGCGGCAGCCCGCGCGCCAGGCCATCGCAATACCGTCGCCGGTCGCGGTATCCGGATTGGTGGTGTACAGATACACCTTGCCCGCGCCGCCCGTTGCGAGAACGGTGTGCGGCGCCTCGATAGTGACCGTGCGCCCGCTTTGCAGGTCTAGCGCGTACAGCCCGTGACAGCGGCGCCCCGGCAGGCCCAGGCGGTCCGAGGTGATCAGGTCGATCGCGTAGTGGTCTTCAAGGAGCGTGATGTTGGGATGACGGCGCACGCGTTCACTGAGCGTGGCGACTACTGCGTGACCGGTTGCATCTGCTGCGTGGATGATGCGGCGGTGGCTGTGGCCCCCTTCGCGCGTCAGATGGAAGCCGAGTTCCGCGGCGTCGTCTTTCGTGAACGGCACGCCTTGGGCGATCAGCCATTCGATCGCTTCACGGCCGTGTTCGACGATGAAGCGCGTGGCCGCTTCGTCGCACAGGCCGCCGCCGGCGACGAGTGTATCGCGGACGTGATTCTCGATGCTGTCGGCCGAATCGAGGACCGCGGCGATGCCGCCTTGTGCCCAGTCACTCGCGCCCTCGGTCATCGAACGTTTGGCGACCACCGCGACGCGCCGCGTCTCCGCGAGATTCAAGGCGACACTCAGACCCGCGAGGCCACTACCGACAATCGCCACATCAAAGTTCATTTCCTGCGTCTCCATCGCTTGATCAGTCGTTGCGACGGATGTCGCCGCTTACCGATAAACGAGCAAGCATACCGCGTCGTGCGAAATCAGGGAAAGTCGGCCGAATGGCCTGGATGCGAAGATGGGAAAGGCGCCGCAGGGATTGATGAGCGGAAACGCAAGCCGGACCGAAAAACAAAAAGCCCCGCACAAGTGCGAGGCTTTTGGTCTTCGTCAACAGGCAGGAGACAAGATCTTATTTGATCTTGGTTTCCTTGTACGGCACATGCTTGCGAACGACGGGATCAAACTTGCTGATCTCCATCTTTTCCGGCATGTTGCGCTTGTTTTTCGTCGTGGTGTAGAAGTGACCCGTACCTGCGGTCGATTCCAGCTTGATCTTGTCGCGTGCGCCTTTCGCCATGATTTACTCCTTAGGCTTGGCCGCGTGCGCGCAGATCTGCGAGCACAGCGTCAATACCGTTCTTGTCGATCAGACGCAGGCCGGCGTTCGAAACGCGCAGACGCACCCAACGGTTTTCGCTTTCCACCCAAATACGGCGGTTTTGCAGGTTCGGCAGGAACCGGCGCTTGGTTTTGTTGTTCGCGTGGGAAACGTTGTTGCCGCTCATCGGCGCT
>NZ_DASXHA010000135.1:0-67718 GCF_036488795.1 Paraburkholderia sp. | reverse complement strand
CGACCGGCAGCAAATACCGAATAACGGCGGCCCAGCACAGAATTTCCTGATTCTGCTCAATAGCGCAGCCATGCAATCGGTCAAGTCCGCCATTACTTTCTGATCACGGCGTTTGCGAAATCAGGCAACCCCTCGGAATTCAACATGCTGGTCCCGCCCATCCCCGCCAACGAAACTGCCCGACTTTGAAGACGCTTCGATTGCCGAACTGCCTGGCGCGGCGGATTCAGCCATGTACGCCAACAAACGGGCCGCGAAGGCACAGGCAGGGCAGCGCGCCTGAGCGGGCATCTGCCGGGTGGCCAGCCGCCGGGTGGCCAGCCGCGCCTCTGACCCCATGACTCAAACGTTGCGACGGGACCTGAATACCGTCGCGACGTAGCCGTGTGCCTTTGCGCGCGGCATAATTCCTCTTCCACCGCCGCTCGGGCGAACCCCTTTTTTGACGTTTTTCCCATGAATAAGCCGCAGCACGCCGCAGCCAGGCCGAATCCGCAGTTCGAATGGCGCTGGAAACCGTTCGAGAACCTCACCGCTGGCGAGGTCTACGCCATGCTGGCAGCGCGCAGCGAAGTGTTCGTGGTCGAGCAGAATTGCGTGTACGGCGACATTGACGGTCTCGACGCCCAGGCATGGCATCTGTTTGCGTTCGGTTCACCGAGTGCGGATGAAACGCCGCTGAAACTGGCCGGCTATCTGCGCGTGCTGCTGCCGGACCAGACGGATTCCGACATCCGCATTGGCCGCGTGCTCACCACGTCTGGTTTTCGTGGCATGGGGCTGGGCAACAAGATGCTGGAACGCGCCCTCGGGCACATTTCCGCGCAATGGCCCGGCATACCGGTTCGCTTGCATGCGCAGGCGCATTTACAGGGCTTTTACGGCGCGTTCGGCTTTGCGCCGGTCTCGGATGTTCACGACGAAGACGGCATCCCGCATGTCTGGATGCGCTCGGCCTGAATCCGGTTTCTTTCGGTCCGCTTTTCTCTGTCCGCCGCATGGGCGCTCCCAGGTCTGGTCTGGCGCATGCGCCGTCGCGGCGACAGGCGCGTTTCTAGTTCGTCTGCGCGGGCGATTTGACGGCGAACGGCGTGTTGAGCGTTTCGCCGTCGGAGAACTGCAGTTTCAGATGCACGGTATCGCCCGGTGCGATCTTGTGCTGCGCATGCTCCAGCATCACGTGATACCCGCCCGGCGCAATCGCCACCTGGCCGTGCGCGGGTACCGTCAGCCTGTCGACCATCACCATCTGCTGCGTAGAGCCGCTCGACACCGATTGATGCAGCATCGCACCACCGTAGTCGTCGCTTGAAATGTCGGTGAGATCGATCGGCTTGTCGCTCGAATTGACGAGCGTCACGTAGCCGGCAGCGGGCAGGTCGTTCGGCAGCCAGCGCACCCATGCATGCTGGGCGCTGATCGCCTGTGCGCCCGCTGCTTCGGCACTGGCCGCCAGACTGAAGGAGAGGGTGAGGGCGCAGCCAAGCGTTACGAGCGATTTGAACTTGATGGTCATGTGCAAACTCAGGAGAGAGCGAAAATAGTCAGGACTGTTCTTCAATGATACGACGCAGGTCGGCGGCGATGACGTCGGGCGTGTCGTGATCGGTGGCGAGCAGGCGCGCGCGGCCTTGCGCATCGAAGACATAGACGGCGGAGCTGTGCGTGACTTCGTAGTTGCCGCCCGGATCGCGCTTTTCCATCTGATAGGCGACCCGGTAGTGGCGCGCGAGCGTTTCGATCTGCGCGTCGCTGCCCGTCAGGCCGACGGCGTGCTGGGCATCGAAGGCGCCGACGTAATCGTGCAATGCTTTCGGCGTGTCGCGCGCCGGATCGACGGTAATGAAAAGGATGCGCACCTTTTGCGCGTCGGGGCCGAGCTTCGCGATTACCTGCATCAGCCGCGCCATGGTTTCAGGGCAAACGTCCGGGCAATGCGTGTAGCCGAAATAGACGAGCGAGGTGTCGCCCTTGAAGCTCGCGCCGGTGACGGGCTTGCCGTCGTCGCGCACGAGCGAAAAGTCGAGATCCGGTAGATGCCCGCGCACATTGGTCAGATGCCAGGGCGCTTCCTCGTGCGTGCAGCCGGCGAGGGCGCCAAGCGTCACGCAGAGCGCGAGCAGCGCCGGTAGGCCGGCACGCCGCGGGCGCTGCGACGGCGTTTCCGGTCGAACCTTCCGGCGCGAATATCTGGGGAACCAAGCAGGCATCTCTCACTCGTTTGAAGACTGGGTCGTCGCAAGACGCGTCTGCGGGATGGCGCTGACTCGCTGTACGCGCCCGCAGCGCCAGCGTGGCTCGGACTGTATCGCAATTCGCCCTGGCTCGTCATACGCGCTCTCAAAGGAGCACTATGAGGGGCGAGCGAACGGCGGCGCCTGAAAGCAGTCTGAAGCCGGATCGTGCGGATTTTGCACGGATTGCTCAGTGTCCGGCGGCCTGCTTGCCATGCCGCCGTTGCACTTAGCCTTACTTTCCCGAAAAATAGAGGGGCGCGCGCCCTATCGTACGCATCCTCATGCGCGAACCGAGCGCACACTTTTGCGGCTGCGAGAGCTGAAAGGCAAGATAAAACGATGCAAGCACTTCCGGCTGTTCTGTCTCCCGGTGAGACGGCATTTTTCTTCGATTTCGACGGCACCCTGGTCGAACTGGCGCCCACGCCCGACGGCGTCGTGGTGCAGCCCGAGGTGATTCCGCTGCTGACTGAATTGCGGCGCCTGACGAACGGCGCGGTTGCGGTCGTGTCGGGCCGCGGCATCGAAAGCATTGATGGCTTCCTCGGCATGCCCGATCTGCCGATTGCCGGCCTGCATGGCGCCGAACGGCGCGACGCGAACGGCGACACGCAGCGCATCGGCTTTAACGACGAACGGCTTCTGCGCATGGAACAGGTGTTGGCCGAGGTGGTCAACGCCAATGCCGGCATGCTGCTCGAGATCAAGGGAGCCGCGCTCGCGCTGCACTATCGCAACGCGCCGGATCGCGAAGCGGTGGCCCGCGAAGTCACCGGGCGGCTGGTGGCCGACTATCCGGGTGCCTATGTGTTGCAGCCCGGCAAGATGGTCTACGAGATCAAACCCAAGGACGTCGACAAGGGCCGCGCCGTGCGCGCGTTTCTCGACGAGCCGCCGTTCACGGGCCGCAAGCCGGTCTTCGCCGGCGACGACCTGACTGACGAGAAGGGCTTTGCGGTCGCCAACGAACGCGGTGGCGTGTCGATCAAGGTCGGCCCGGGCGACACGGTTGCGCGTACGCGGATCGAATCGGTGAGTGCGTTGCTCGCGTGGCTCGAGTCAATCGTCACGGCGGCGCACGGCGCATGATGACCGCGCCGCATCACTTCATCTCGACGGTCCTGCACGGAAAGCGCGTTTCATGAGCCGACTGATTATCGTATCGAACCGGGTCGCACCGATCTCGGAGGGCGGACCGGCGGCAGGCGGTCTTGCGGTTGGCGTCTACGACGCGCTGAAGGAAACCGGCGGCATGTGGTTCGGCTGGAGCGGCGACGTGCTCGCGTCCGGACAGCCGCAGATCAAGGTCGAAGAGCGCGGACCCGTGACCTTCGCCACCATTGGCCTGATGCGCCGGGACTACGATCAGTACTACCGGGGTTTCTCGAACGCCACCTTGTGGCCTGCGTTCCACTATCGCGCGGATCTGCTGCAGTATCACCGGCACGACTTCGAAGGCTATTGCCGGGTCAACACGTGGCTCGCGCAGCAACTCGTGCCGCTGCTGCGCGACGACGACGTGATCTGGGTGCACGACTATCACCTGATCCCGTTCGCCCAGGCGCTGCGCGCAGCGGGGGTGAAGAACCGCATCGGCTTTTTCTTGCATATTCCGTTTCCCGCATCGCAGGTGCTGCTGGCGGTGCCGCCGCATCGTGAGCTGGTCGAGGCGTTGTGCTCGTTCGACTTGCTGGGGTTCCAGACGGCGCCGGATCTGCGCGCGTTCTGCGACTACATCCAGAACGAGGCGGACGGCACCGTGGAGGCATCGGCCAAGGGTCCGAGCGTGGTCCACGCGTTCGGCCGGACGCTGCGTGCAGCGGCTTATCCGATTGGCGTCTATCCGGATGAAATCGCCGAACTCGCCAAAGCCGGCGAGCGCGGCAAGCCGGTGCGCACCATGAAAGCCACGCTGCATTCGCGCAAGCTGATCATGAGCGTGGACCGGCTCGATTATTCGAAAGGTCTGGTGGAGCGCTTCCGCGCCTTCGAGCGCCTGCTCGAGCACACGCCAGGGCAGCGCAACAAGGTGTCGTTCCTGCAGATCGCGCCGCCGACGCGCGCCGACCTGCACGCCTACCAGGACATCCGTTTGCAGCTGGAAGGCGAATCGGGCCGCATCAACGGCCGCTTCGCCGAACTGGACTGGGCGCCGATTCTGTACATCCATCGGCAATACGAGCGTTCGGTGCTGGCCGCGCTGTTTCGTACCGCGCACGTCGGCTATGTCACGCCGTTGCGCGACGGCATGAACCTGGTGGCGAAGGAATATGTGTCGGCGCAGGATCCGGAGAATCCCGGTGTGCTGGTGCTGTCGCGTTTTGCGGGTGCCGCGCAGGAACTGGATGGCGCGCTGATCGTGAATCCGGTGGATATCGACGGCATGGCCGAGGCGCTCGCCAGGGCGCTCTCCATGCCGCTGGCGGAGCGCCAGGCAAGGTACCGCGACATGATGGTGCAATTGCGCGAGAACAACGTGTCGGTGTGGCGCGATAACTTCATGCGGGATTTGCAGGCGGTGGGCAGCAAGGCGGCCGTGAAGGCCGTTGCGAAGGCCGGCGTCAGGTCAGCCGGGGTCAGGAAGGCTGGCGCGGGCAAGGCCGCGCGCCGTCTGGTGAAGGAGCCGCTGGCGGGATGACGGACACGCTGACGAGCCACTGAGCCACTGAGCCGCCGCGTTGCAGTCGCCGGGCGAAAAAAAAGCCGCTTCGAGAATTCTCGAAGCGGCTTTCTGCTTGATGGAGACGCATTATCCGTTTGTCGGTTGCCGCCCACGGCCTGAGCAGCCGCGCTGTTCTAAACCACGTGCTGCTCGTCGACCTTCTTGCCGCCAACATGCAGCGTCGTGCCTTTGCCGTATTGCTTGGCCAGCAGGTCGCGGTACAGGCCCGGACGGTTGCGCAGCTCTTCCGGGCTGCCGTCGTCGACCACCTTGCCCGCGCTCATCACGATGATCCGGTCAAAACTGTTCAGCGTGGACAGCCGGTGTGCAATCGCCACCACCGTGCGTCCCACCATCAGCCGGTCGAGCGCCTTCTGGATGGCCTCTTCAGATGCACTGTCGAGCGCCGAGGTCGCTTCGTCGAGCAGCAAAATGGGGGCGTTCTTCAGAATGGCGCGTGCAATTGCGATGCGCTGGCGCTGGCCGCCCGAGAGCTTGACGCCGCGGTCGCCGACGATCGTGTCGTAGCCTTCCGGCATGGCCTCGATGAAGTCCGAGCAACGCGCTTCCCGTGCCGCCGCGAGCACTTCGTCACGGCTCGCCTCAGGGCGGCCGTAGGCGATGTTCTCGTACACAGTGCGATGGAACAGCGCGATATCCTGCGGCACCACCGCGATGGCGTGGCGCAGGCTGTCCTGGGTGATGGTGCCGATATCCTGGCCGTCGATCTTGATCTGGCCGCCTTGCGTCTCATAGAAACGCTGCAACAGCGCGAGCACGGTGGATTTGCCTGCGCCGGACTTGCCGATCAGACCGACGCGCTGGCCCGGCTGAATGTGCAGGTCGAAGTGGTCGAGAATCGGGCGACGGCGCGGATACGCGAATGTGACGCTCTCGAAGTCGATGCGGCCCCCTTGCGGCACCAGTTCCACCGCGTCCGAGCGATCCGGCATGCCGTGCGGTTCGAGCAGGGTGCGCACTGCTTCAGCGAGCCGTGCAACGTGCTGGGTGACGTCCACCAGCGCGACGGCCAGGTCGCGCGTGCCATGCAGAATCGTGAAGCCGAGCGAGCTGACCAGCACGATGTCGCCCGACGTGGCGCGGCCGTGGTCCCACAGCCAGAGCGCCCAGCCCAGCAGGCCGGCCGACAGCATCGCGGTGATGACCGCATGCAGCAGACGCAGCTTTTCGAGGTAGAGCAGGCTTTGCTGGCGCGCGTCCATCTCCGCCTTCACGGTGGCGCCAAAGCGCGCCTGTTCGCGAAAGGTCATACCGAAGGCGCGCACGAGGCCCATATTGCTGATGACGTCCACCAGTTCGCCGTCTACCGAAGCCGCCTTGGTGGCGAAATGATGATGGCGCGCGGAGCCGCGGCCGGCCAGCTTGTACAGCACGACCGAGAGGATTGCCGAACACAGCATCAGGCCGCCCGCCATCAGCGGATTGACGGCGATGATCATGACAATGGCGCCCAGCACCGCAATGCACGGCGGCAGCACGTTCCAGGCGGTGGTGTTCTCAGCTGTGTACACCGCGTTTGAGGTTGCCGTGATGCGGCTGGCGAGCATGCCGGGCTGCTTTTCGGCGTAATACGTGGGCGAATGGCCGCTCAGGTACTGGAACAGATCGCGCCGCAGGTCGCCCGTGACGGCCACGAAAGTGTGCGCGGCGACCCAACCGCCGACCCGCCAGAGCAGGTTGTCGGCGGCGATCAGTCCGACGAGGATCGCAAACGCGCCCCACAGCGGGCCGGGATGATGCCGGCCTTCGCCGAGCACGTCGATCAGGTGCTTGATGGCGTATTGAGAGGCGAGCGCACAGCCCACGGCCGCGAATACGCTGCACAGGACGATCGCATGCGCGAGCGGGTGGCGGCGAATATAGCGAAAAAGAAACGCAAGCGGCTTATGCGCATAGCTCGCGAGCTTTGCGTTTTCGGCGTTACGCTGGGCGATGGTGAGATGTTCCAATTGATCGTGTGGTCGGTGTGTTTCAGGTTATGTCATGCAACTGCATGGGCCACGGGGAGCATCGCCACAAGAGGCGGATGCTTCGCATTGTAAACACGCAAAAGCCATTCCGCCGTGTTCGGACGGCAACGAGACGCGACTGATTTCGCGATAGGCATCCGCAACATCTCTTTGCTGGACCACGGCGTACCCGTGTGGTTCATGCGAATTGCGGAATAGTTTCGAGATATAATTACAGATTGCATTCAACGCGGGGTCAAGCGCTGAAGTGCAACATACCGGACCATTCCGGCGTATCACAGCGGGAACAAGTTGCAAGAAAAGAGCCTTACGGCCCCGCGCCGAGGCCAGCCCTTACTGTAGAACTGTCTTATAAAACAAGGGTTTGCAAAGTGTTTCGGCTTTGTAACAACGTAAAGTGTTTGAAATGTTTGCCGCCCTGTGAGGCTGCGGGCTCGCATAATGCAGGCTCGGTCGTCCCACGAAATTCTGACAGTTTGTCAACGAGTCTGGAATATGTGCGTTTAAGGCACATGTACAGCCTGGTGACGATGATCAGTCTGGGCATCCTTACCAAGCGATCCATCGCAGGATTTCTCGAAGAAACAGGCCAGTGCCGGCAAGCCGCCAGCGCGACGCCAGGCGAGCAACGCGAGTCGCTTTTAACAAACCGCAGTACTTTTGCCTGATTTTTTACGAGGAGTTCTCTTTATGCGAATCGCTCAAATCGCTCCGTTGCACGAGGCGGTTCCCCCCAAGCTGTATGGTGGAACGGAACGGGTGGTGTCCTACCTGACCGAAGCGCTGGTCGAACAGGGACATGACGTGACGCTCTTCGCGAGCGGCGATTCGCAGACCTCCGCGAAACTCGAAGCATTCTGGCCGCAGGCACTGCGCCTCGACCCGACCATCCGCGACGTGATGGCTCCGCACATGCTGTTGCTGGAAGAAGTGCGCCGCCGCGCCGATGAATTCGACGTCCTGCATTTCCACATCGACTATTACCCGTTCTCGCTGTTCGCGCGCCAGCCGGTGCCGTTCCTGACCACGCTGCACGGTCGCCTGGACCTGCCGGAACTGCAACCCATCTTCAATACGTTCAGCGACGTGCCGGTCGTGTCGATCTCCGACAACCAGCGCATCCCGCTGCAACAGGCCAACTGGCTGTCCACCGTTTATCACGGTCTGCCGGAAAACCTGCTCACGCCGATCAAGGACGTGAAGCCGGGCTACCTGGCCTTCCTCGGCCGGATTTCGCCGGAAAAACGTCTGGACACGGCCATCCGCATTGCCGAACAGGCCGGCATGAAGATCAAGGTTGCCGCCAAACTCGACAAGGCTGACCGCGCTTACTACGACGAAGTCATCAAGCCTTTGATGTCGCTGCCGCACGTCGAGTACATCGGCGAGATCAGCGAAGCAGAAAAGACCGAATTCCTCGGCAACGCCCATGCGCTGCTGTTCCCGATCGACTGGCCGGAGCCCTTCGGTCTGGTGATGATCGAAGCCATGGCGTGCGGCACGCCGGTGATCGCATTCAAGCGCGGTTCGGTGCCGGAAGTGATCGAAAACGGCGTGTCGGGTTTCGTCGTGGAAGACGAAATCAGCGCTGTCGCGGCCGTCAAGCGTCTGCACACCCTGCCGCGTGAAACGGTGCGCAAGGCGTTCGAAGCCCGTTTCTCGTCGAAGGTGATGGCGCAGAACTACGTCGCTTCGTACGAAGAACTGCTGCGCCAGAAGCGCCGCACGGTGCTGCGCGAAGTCAACGCAAGCTAGGCGGCCGCCGCATAAGGCCGCCGTCGCGCGGCCGTTTGACCGTGCTGACGGCTGGTTGAGAGCCAACAACGCCCCGCGTGTAGCACACACGCGGGGCGTTGTTGTATGCGCGCCGCGCATTTGAGGCGGTTGCTGTCGAAAGTAGGGATTTGAACGCGGTCCGCGTGAGCCGTCTCCGTAATATCCCTATAATGGCCGTGCCGCAAATTTGGCTGCGGCGTCGTCAACGACAGGAGGATGCCTTGGCGAGAACGAAAGAGACGCGTGCGAACGCGGCGCCCGGCGCCGGAACGATTTTCGCGTTGCGTGCCATCGGTCTCGTGATTCTGGCCCGATGGCTATTCTCGATGTCGGGGATGGATCTCGTCGCGTCGCTGTCGGCCATGGCGTCCTCGCCGTGGGCCTGCATCAATCTTGTCTTCCTGTTTCTGCTGATTTTTCTGCCGGGCGCGCGCGCCCAGGCCGAGCGTCCGTTTCATCCGCTGCCGCAATGGCTGCGCCAGGCGCTGCGGCTGTTCGCTTTTCTCGGTTTCGTGTTCGCGCTCTGGTCGGTCGGCGCCTTTGTCTGGAGCGCCGGCGTGCGCCGCGCCGCGCACGCCGTGGCGGCCACCAACGGCTGGCTGCTGGCGGCGCCGGCGCTGTATGCAGCCGTGCTGTGGATCTGCCGTCCGCGGGCGCTGTGGCGAACCAATGTCGCGGCGCGCCGGTTTGCGATCGGCCGCTACGCGATTGCGCTCGATGCCACCACGCGCACCGTGATCGTCTGGGTGGAAAGCCGCAAGCTCGGCCAGTACGACGCGCGTGAGCTGTCAGTGCGTTGGCTCGACGGACCGGCGGGGACGCCGCCCACCCCCACGCCTGTGGCAGCGGGCGACGTGCAGGGTTTCACGACATCGGCCGGGCCGCACGCCGTGGCGCAGGCTGGCTGGCTGCATCGGCGGCCCAAGGTCGAATTGCTGTGGGATTCGCCGGCGGCGGCGGGGCATAACCGTCAGACGGTGTTCCGCGCGGCGCTCGCAACGGAAGGCGACCGTGTGGCAGCGCGGGCGCTGGATACCTCGCTGAGCCAGGCGTAACGGCGCTCTTGCGCGGTCTGATATCCCGCGGCACGTACAGACAAAAGAAGAGGGCCGACGTATCGAAACACGTCGGCCCTTCGTCTTTTTAGAGCGTGTGCGCCGTTAGCGGATGCGCCGCACGCCTGCTTCCCTGCACGTTACTTCGTCACCAGCATGGCCGAGTCGTCCAGCTGATCCGCTTGCCCAACCGGATCCGCCTTCCCGCCAACCGCTGCGAGCGGTACATCGGGCTCGGACAAGCCCTTGATCAACTCAAGCGCCTGCCGTTCGAACAGTCTGCGGTACAAGCCGTTCTCGAGCTGGATCAGCGCGTCGTGGCTGCCTTCCTCGACAACCTTGCCCTTATCCAGCACCAGCAGCCGGTCCAGCGCGCGAACCGTCGACAGCCGGTGCGCGACGACGAGCGTGGTGCGGCCGACCATCAGCCGTTCCATGGCCCGCTGGATCAGCACTTCGCTTTCGCTGTCCAGACTCGACGTGGCTTCGTCGAGGATCAGGATGGGCGCGTCCGCCAGGAAAGCGCGCGCGATGGCGACACGCTGGCGCTCGCCACCCGAGAGCTTGACGCCGCGCTCACCCACCAGCGTGTCGTAGCCGTCCGGCAAATCCACGATGAAGTCGTGCGCGCTGGCCAGCTTCGCCGCCCGTTCGATCTCCGCGCGGCTCGCACCCGGACGCGCATACGCGATGTTCTCGGCCAGCGTGCGGTGAAACAGCACGGGCTCCTGCTGGACGATCGCAATCTGGCTGCGCAAGGACGCCTGGCTCACCTGGGCGATGTCCTGCCCGTCGATCGTAACGCGACCCTCCGTGATGTCGTAGAGCCGCTGGATCAGCTTGATGAACGTCGTCTTGCCCGAGCCCGAATGTCCGACCAGCCCCACGCGCTCGCCCGGCGCAATCCGTACGGAAAAGTTGTCGTAGAGCGGCGTGGCAAGCGTGCCGTAGTGAAACGTCACGTGCTCGAAACGGATCTCGCCCTTGCCGATTTTGATGGCGCGCGCGCCGGGCTTGTCGTCAATGCCGAGCGGCTGATTTTCCAGCGACACCAGTTCTTCCATGTCGTTGACCGAGCGCTGCAGGTTGCGGATATGCATGCCCACTTCGCGCAGATAGCCTTGCAGCATGAAGAACATCGTCAATGCAAACGTGATGTCGCCGACGCTCGCCTTGCCGCGCGCCCACAGCAGAATGGCCGTGCCGAGGATCGACGCCTGGATCAGCACCAGCATGCCGCCTTGTACGCCGCCGTTGATGGTGCCGCGCTGCCACGTACGACGGGTGCGATGGCGCCACTTGTCGATGATGCGCGCGAGCAGCACTTCCTCGCGCGTTTCGGCGCCGAATGCCTTGACCACGGCATTGCAACCCACGGCATCGGCAAGCGCGCCGCCCATCTTCGTGTCCCACGCATTGGCCAGACGCGCGGCCGGCGCGACGAAGCCGAGCGACAGCACCACCGTTACCGCGATGTAGATCACCGAACTGATACCCACGACCGCGCCCATCAATGGCCAGCGCAAGCCGAGCAGCACGGTGGAACCGACCAGCATGACGAGCGACGGAAATAACGCGATCAGCAGCGTGTCGTTGAGGATGTCGAGCGCCCACATGCCACGCGTGATCTTGCGCACCGTCGAGCCGGCGAAGCTGTTGGCGTGCCAGTCCGTCGAAAAGCGCTGCACGCGATGAAACGCGTTCGAGGCAACTTCGCTCATGATGCGCAGCGTCAACGCGATGATGTTCATATACACGCCCTGACGAAGCAGCGTGCCGCCGATGCCGAGTCCCGCCAGCAGGCAGAACGCCTTGATGGCATCGTGCCATGCAGCCGGATTGCTGGCCGGACCTGAGGCGATGGCGTCGACCAGCCAGCCGGCGAACATCGGCGTGAGCACGTCGGCCAGCGCCGCGAGCAGGGCGAATCCCATCACGGCGAAGATGCGCCAGGGTTGTTCGGCCCAATGCCGAACGGTAAAGCTGAGGACGTCCTTGAAGGCTTGTCCGCGAAACTTAAGTTTTTTATTAGTCATATGTCACGGCCTGGGGACGCAGGGACCCCGGGATTCCAGTCAGGAGCAAGAGGAATAGACAGCCGTAGCGCGCCAGAAATGACTGGCAAACAACAGGCAATGGACCGTCTGGAAATTGCACAGGCTTGCGTAACGGCAGACCTGTTTGAAGCGACGCTCTAACGAAACGTTAAGGTCGCGAGGCCACGTTTAGGGTGGCAACTTGCATGTGAATCATGTGATGCCTCCCTTAAGTGATGAGTGAAGTGAAGACTGCGGAACCAACTTTAATCTGGACTGAAGCCAGAGGTCCAAATATATCTGTGCTTTGTGGCAGTTGCAAGTACTTCAAAATCAAAGTTGCTGAGCCGATACGGCGGCGCGCAGATAGATGCGCGCGCAACGAGTTTCGCGAGCCCGTCGCCGTATGCGCTTTGGGAAATTTTTGCGTCCGCTGCGCCGCGCCGGTATCGTGTGGGCGATATCGCCGGACGTGCTGTCCGGCTGATGCGCGGACATCCGCGAAGACATTAAGGGCGAGAACACGTGAGTGATGGAAATGCGGGAAGCGTTGATGATATTGCGTACACATTCGGCTATTGCGACGAGCTGAATCCGCTGCGGATCAAGCTTGCATTGCTGCGCGCGGGCGTTGCCGTTCCCGCGCTGCACACGGCTTGCGAACTCGGTTTCGGGCATGGTGTGAGCATGAATATTCACGCGGCCGGCTCGGCAATGCGCTGGTACGGCACGGACTTCAACGCGTCTCATGCGCGCTTCGCGCAGCGGCTTGCGGAGGGTGTCGGATCGCAGGTGCACGTGTGCGCCGAAAGCTTTGCGCAATTTTGCGCGCGCGACGATTTGCCGGAATTCGATTTCATCGGCATGCATGGAATCTGGACCTGGGTTTCGGAAGAGAACCGTAAGGTGATCGTCGACTTTCTGCGACGTAAGCTGAAGACGGGTGGCGTGGTGTATCTGAGCTATAACACCCCGCCCGGGTGGGCCGCGATGATGCCGCTGCGCGATTTGATGAACCTGCATTTCCGGCAGGAAACGCTATCTGGCCCGGATGAAGCTGGCGCAGCCGACACGGCTGCGGGCGAGACGCGCGTGCATGCCCGCGTCAAAGCCGCGCTCGAGTTTGCGCGGCAAGTGTTTGCCACGCAGCCCGGCTACGCGCTGGTGAATCCGATGCTGGCGGATCGGCTCGATGCGTTGTCGCGCGAGAACCCTCACTATCTCGCACACGAGTATTTCAATCGCGACTGGCAACCCGTCTCGTTCGCCGAGGTTGCCGGGTCCTTTGATGCGGCGGGTTTGCACTATGCGGGTCCGGCGGACTATCGCGATCAGATCGACGAGATCAATCTGACGGCCGCGCAACGCGTCATGCTGGAAGGCATCGCGGATCCGGGCCTGCGCGAAACCGCCCGTGATTTCTGCGTGAACCGGTCGCTGCGACGCGACTATTGGATCAAAGGCGGGAGCAAAGAAGGCGTCAACAACCCGCGCGTGCTCAGTGACGACGAGCGGCAGGCGGCACTGCGCGCGCACCGTGTGATTCTGGCGTTGCCAAGAGCAGCGGTAGTGCTGAAAGTGCGCGGCGCGCTCGGCGAGATGAAGCTGCCCGAGACGTTGTACGGTCCCGTTCTCGATGTGTTGGCCGATCATCGTCCGGCGACGCTCGGCGAGATCGCGGCCCGCGTTCAGGACCGGGGCATCGCGCTCATGCAGGTTGTCGATGCGGCGACCTTGCTGATCGGCACGGGGGTTCTTCTCAATGCGCAGGACGATGCGCAGATCGACACTGCCAGACCGCTTGCGGACAGATTGAACGCGTCCATCTGCGAGCAGGCCAGATACGACGACAAGGTTCACTTCCTCGTAAGCCCGGTGTCAGGGTCAGGCGTCGCCATGCCGCGTCTGGCGCAACTCTTCCTGCTGGCGCGACTGCATCAGTTGCAGCAACCTGCGCAATGGGCCGCGTTCGCTGACACGGCATTGCGTGCGGCGCCACAGGCCGCGCACGTGCCATCCATGGACGATCTGATCGCGAAAGCGAGCCGCTTTGCGCAGATTCATCTGCCGGTGCTGCGAGCGCTCGGCATCGCCGCCTTACATCCGTAAGGGGCGGCGGCGCGCGTCGCGTCGAGGTTCTTCACCTGCCGCACCATTCATGTGAATAGGCGGCAGTCTGCCCCTCTTCTCGCCTCATTGCCCAAAGACCAGCCCGGGTAACCTTGATCAAGTGCTAGATCCCGCGTCTTGCGTCGACGTTCTGCCGCCTGGGCGCGCCACGGCACACTTACACACTTAATCGAAGCGTCCCATTCATGGATATTGCTCAGACAGGGCTCAGCGCGTCGCCTGCGCCATCGCCGGCGTATCAGCCGCTTGGCCTCGCCAGGTTGCTGCGCGCGGCCACGGCGGGCGAGGACCTGACCCAGCTCGGAGAGCGGCTGCTCGAACATACCCAGCGCCACGACGATCCCTATGCGTTGCTGGATTTCGCGCTCGTACTGGAACTCAAGTATCAGAAGCCGTCGGCACTCGCGGTTCAGGGGTTGGCCCTTCAGATGAACCGGCTTTACCGCCTGAAGAATGCGCGCGCCGTGCCGGCGCCGGTGAAAGTGCTGGTGCTCAAGGCGCCCGGCGATCTGATGACGAACACGCCGTTCGAATGTTTGCTGCAGCGCGCCGATCTGCAGGTCGACGTGTTGTACGTGGACCAGGACTTGCCGCCGGATATCCGCTTGCCTGAGCACGATGTCATCCTCAACGCCGCGTGCGCGCTGGACCATAACGCCGACGCGCTGGCTCGCATTGCCGCGCTAACCCATGGGCACGAGCGCCGGGTGCTGAACCGCCCGGAACGAGTCGCCCATACGACGCGCGATGCCGCTTATGCGCTGTTGGGCAAGGTGCCCGGCATCTGCATGGCGCATACCGTGCGTCTGCCGCGTGAGCGCGTGCTGGAAGCCGCGGCGGGCGCATTCGATCTTTCCGAAGTGGTGGACGGACGTTATCCGTTCATCGTGCGGCCGGTGGGCTCGCATGCGGGGCAGGGGCTCGTGAAAGTGTCCGACCGGCATGAACTGGCTGCGTACCTGGAAGGCTCGCAAGTTCCGGAGTATTACGTCGCGCCGTTCATCGACTATAGCGATGCGGATGGACTGTTCCGCAAGTACCGGATCGTGATGATCGACGGCAAGCCGTTCCTCTGCCACATGGGCATCTCGAGCCAATGGATGGTTCACTATCCGTACCCGGAAATGATTGGGCATCCTGAACGTCGAGTGGCGGAAGCGGACATGATGGCGACCTTCGACGCCGATTTCGCGGTGCGCCACCGCGAGGCGTTCCGCGCCATCGAGGCATTGACGGGGCTCGATTACATCGGCTTCGACTGCGCCGAAACAGGCGACGGCCGTTTGCTGATCTTCGAAACGGCCACCGCAATGGTGGTGCACGACATGGACGACCCGGCCATGTTCCCGTACAAGGCGCCGCAGATGCAGATCGTCTTCGACGCGTTCTACGCCATGCTGTGCCGCGCGGGCGCGCGTCCGAATTAAACGAACCGATGACCGGTCAAGGAACCATGAAATCCAACACATTGAATTTTTCCGGTGGTCCGGGCGCGCTGCCGGAGTCCGTGCTCGAGATGACGCGCGAGGCGATCGCCGCGTTGCCGGACACGGGCATCTCGGTGCTCGGCATGAGCCATCGGTCGGACTGGTTCAAGTCGATCCTCGATGAAGCCGAGGCGAACCTGCGCAGCCTGCTGGGTCTTTCCGACGATTACGCGGTGACCTTCATGCAGGGCGGCAGCAGCCTGCAGTTCGCGATGATTCCGATGAACTTTGCGACCAAAGCCTATGCGCCGCCGGAATACGTGGCGTCGGGCTATTGGAGCGGCAAAGCGATGTCCGAAGCCGCGAAAGTCAGCGCGATGAAGGTGGCCTGGGATGGACACTCGGCGGGGTATCGCCGACTGCCCGATCTGCATGGGTTGGATATTTCGCCTTCGGCTGCCTATCTGCACTACGTCTCCAACGAAACCGTGGAGGGCTTGCAGTTTCCGGATATCGAGCGTGAGATGCCGGTGCCGCTGATCGCGGACATGTCGTCGGACTTTCTGTCGAAGCCGTGCCGCCCGGAATTGTTTTCGATGATGTATGCGCACGCGCAGAAGAACCTGGGTCCGGCCGGCGTGACGGTGGCGGTGATCAAGCGTGATTTGCTGGAACGGATTCCGGATGGCTTGCCGGCGATTCTCGACTTCAACACGCATGTCACGCACGGCTCGAACTACAACACGCCGCCGGTGTTCGCAATCTATGTGCTGACGCTGATCAGCCGCTGGCTGCGCTTCGAAGTGGGTGGTTTGCAGGCGATGCAAGGCATCAACGAAAGGAAGTCGCGCCGGCTGTACGAAACGCTGGATACGTTAGGCGATGCCGTGAAGATTCACGCCGATCTGCCGTGGCGCTCGCAGATGAATGTGGCGTTCACTTTCGGCGACAAGCGTCTCGACGAGGCGTTTATCGCAGAGGCGCGTGAGCACGGTATTGTCGGGCTGGAAGGGCACCGCTCGATCGGCGGACTGCGCGCGTCGCTGTATAACGCGGTGACGGAGCAGGCGGTGGATAAGCTGATCGACGCGCTGACGGAGTTTAGCTTGCAGCGGGCTTGAAGTTCGAAGGTAGCCGGATTGAAAGACGGGTGACATGCGGTGGCGGCGTGTCGCCCGTTTTGTTTTTTGCAGGCCAGGTTTGGCGAATGCTGCGCCCGCGATTGAATCCGCAAGCGCGAACCTGAGCGGCAACGAAAAAGGCCCTGAGACTTTCGTCTGAGGGCCTTTTATCTTGCGGGTCACCCGAATCTGGTGGGTGGTACAGGGATTGAACCTGTGACCCCTGCCGTGTGAAGGCAGTGCTCTACCGCTGAGCTAACCACCCGAAGAGCTGTGCATTATGTCAGAGCTTTTTCGCTTCGTAAAGTACTTTTTAAGCGGTTTGCTCATCGACGGCAGGAGCCGGTTCGAGGCGCCACACGCTGGTGCCCTTGATCGCCTTATCGAGGCCGTCGAGTACTGCCTGGTGCGCGGCGATCTCTTCGTCACTCGCGACGATCACCGGCAGATCGAGCGAGCTGAGCGCGACGCGCGGTGCACTGTCGTGGCCGCCTGCCGAAGACTCGCCGAGCATGTCGATGACGAGGCTCTCCTGGCCGCGCGTCATGGCCAGGTAGACTTCGGCGAGCAGCTCCGAGTCGAGCAGTGCGCCGTGCAAGGTGCGATGCGCGTTGCTGATGCCGAAGCGGTCGCACAGCGCATCGAGCGAATTGCGCTTGCCTGGGAACATGGCCTTGGCGCGCACCAGCGTATCGATCACTTCACCGCAGTGCGAGCTGAACGGCGGCAGCCCGAGCAATGAAAATTCGGCGTCGAGAAAACCGATATCGAACGGCGCGTTGTGGATGATCAGATCCGCGCCCTGCACGAAGTCGCGCAGTTCGGCGGCGATTTCCGCGAACTTTGGCTTGTCGCTCAGGAATTCGGTGGTCAGGCCGTGGACCGCCAGTGCGCCCGGATCGCTATCGCGCTCCGGGTTGATGTAGAAGTGCAGATTGTTGCCCGTGAGCCGGCGGTTCACCAGTTCGACCGCGCCGATTTCGATGATGCGGTCGCCGGTGCGCGCATTCAGGCCGGTGGTTTCGGTATCGAGGATGAGTTGACGCATGTCGGATTAGCCCGCTCTGGAAATTGGCGTAAGAAGAAACAGCATGCAAGTGCAAGGGCGCATCAGATTTCCGCCAGCGTCGCGACGCCGCGATTGGCGAGCGCATCGGCGCGCTCGTTCTCCGGATGTCCGGCGTGACCCTTGACCCAGCGCCATTCGATTTCGTGCTGCTGGACGAGCGCGTCGAGCCGCTTCCACAGGTCCGCATTCTTCACCGGCGTCTTCGCCGCGGTCATCCAGTTTTTCTTTTTCCAGCCGTGGATCCACTCGCTGATGCCTTTTTGCACGTACTGCGAGTCGGTATGCACGACCGCCTTGCACGGCCGCTTCAACGCTTCAAGCGCGGCTATCACGGCCATCAGTTCCATGCGGTTGTTGGTGGTGTTCGCTTCGCCGCCGAACAGCTCTTTTTCCTGCGCGCCGAAACGCAGCAGCGCGCCCCAGCCGCCGGGGCCCGGATTGCCCTTGCAGGCGCCGTCCGTATAGATATCGATAAATTCGGAAGTCATTTTCTGTGGTTGCGTGTATTCGGAGTGGCGGCAGGGGCGAGGCCCGCCGCGAGGACGGGCTTTTTCACCTTCAGCGGGCCCACCAGACGCATGCCGCGCACGCGCTTGATGGCCTTCACCATATAAGTGGCGCCGAAGATGGGCCACCAGCGGTCGCCGGCGGCTTCCATGAAGCCGTAGCGCGCGAGCCACTGGTCGCTGACGAGCGGCGGACGATAACAGCCGAAGCGGCCGCGTTCAAGGTCGAAGCCGAGCAGTTTAATCCAGTCCTTCAACCGCGTGAACGCAATCAGGTCGTGCGCGGCCGGCACGAACGGCCGGCCGGTCATCTTGCCGACCGATTGCCGCGCGCCCCACAGCGACAGCGAATTGAAGCCGAGGATGATCAGCTGGCCTTCGGGCATCAACACGCGTTCGGCTTCGCGCAATAGGCGGTGCGGATCGCGGGTGAACTCGAGGGTGTGCGGCATCACGATCAGATCCACGCTCTGTGCTTCGAACGGCAGGTCGAGCAGGTCGCACCACACCGTGCTGCGGCCGGCGGGGGCGTGCCGGTCAGCCGGGCCGCTGCCGAGCGCGCGCGGAAACTCATACGGCGCGCTGGCGCCGCTGGCGGCATCCAGCACCAGTCCGCGGCCGGGCATGCGGTTTTCGCGCAGCGCGTCGAGTTGCGGCAGGCCGAGCTGCAGCGCATGGTAGCCGAACACGTCCGACACCACGCGGTCGAGTTGCGCCTGTTCCCATTCGAGCACGTATCGCCCGGGTGGCGAGTCGGTCCAGGCGGGCCAGTCTATAATCGTTCGGTCAGACATATTGAAGATTGCGTCGCCTATGAATTCGCTCGAGTACGTCCCTGTCCCGGCGTTTGAAGACAATTACATCTGGCTCGTGTCGGACGGACACCACGCGGTGGTCGTCGATCCGGGTGAGGCTGCTCCGGTTCGCGCCTATCTGGCGAAACGGGGCTGGCAATTGAGCGCTATTTTACTCACGCACCATCACCAAGACCACGTCGGCGGGGTGGCCGATCTGCTGAATGGCCAGTCTGTGCCCGTCTATGGCCCGGCCGGCGAAGCGATCGAGCATCTGACCTACCGGCTGAAAAGCGGCGATCGCGTGAGCATTGCAAAGCCGGCGCTCGAGCTGAGCGTGCTGGAGGTGCCTGGACACACGGCCGGTCACATCGCGTATTTCCAGGCGGGGGATCCGCGCGGCACGCCCCACGTGTTTTGCGGCGACACGCTGTTCGCATGCGGCTGCGGCCGGCTCTTCGAGGGCACGCCCGCACAGATGCTGAAGTCGCTGGATTCGCTCGCGGCGCTCCCGGGCGCCACGGAAGTCCATTGTGCACACGAATATACGCTGTCGAATATCCGCTTTGCGCTCGCCTGCGAGCCAGGCAATGTGGAACTGCAGGCATGGCGCGACAAAGCCACCGCGCTGCGTGAGCGCAATGTGCCGACACTGCCCACCACGATCGAGCACGAGCGGGCCGTCAATCCGTTCTTGCGGGCCGACAAACCGGCCGTCCAGAGCACCCTTGCCGAGCAGTTGCACGAATCGGTTCCGGATCGTCTGGCGGCTTTTACGCTGATGCGTGAATGGAAGAACCGGTTCCGCTAACTGGCCAGTTAACGGTCATCTTCACCTTGCAGTTCGGAAAAATCTGCCAAGCCTAAGATTTGGCAGAGGTTTTTCGTATATTTCCGATTGACGTAAACCGTTCGCTTTCGTACTATCGGCTGCAAATTCCAGTCCTATGGAAGCCGAGACGTTCATGAGATTTATCTTTAGTGCGTTGTTGGTCCTCATGCTCGCCGCGTGCGCGAGCCAGGGGCCGACGACGATTAGCAACACCACCGCTTCCAATCCTGCCACCCAGCAAGCAGTAGCCGACGCACTTCGCAATACAGCCTCTGCCAAAGAAACGATCAATGTCGATCAAGGCTCCGTCGATCAGTTGACGAGCCCTGACGCCGATCTGTGGGCCCGAATCCGCCGTGGTTTTCAGATGCCTGACCTGCAAAGCGACCTCGTCGACATGCAGGCCAACTGGTATGCCCAGCGCCCGGAATACGTTCAGCGTATGACCGAGCGGTCGCAGAAATACCTGTATCACATCGTCGAGGAACTCGAAGAGCGGCACATGCCGACCGAACTGGCGTTGCTGCCGTTCATCGAGTCCGCGTACAACCCGCAGGCGTTGTCGGTCGCGAAGGCGGCCGGCATGTGGCAGTTCGTGCCCGACACCGGCCGCACGTACAACCTCAAGCAGAACATGTGGCAGGACGAGCGCCGTGACGTGCTTGCCTCCACCAGCGCCGCGCTGGATTACCTGTCGCGTCTGCATGACATGTTCGGCGACTGGCAGCTCGCGCTCGCCGCATACAACTGGGGCGAGGGCAACGTGCAGCGGGCAATCGCCCGTAACGAAGCGGCCGGGCTGCCGACCGACTACCAAAGCCTGCGCATGCCGAACGAGACACGTAACTACGTGCCGAAGCTGCAGGCGGTGAAGAACATCGTGATGAACCCGCAGGCGTATGGTCTCACGCTGCCGTCCATTCCGAACCACCCGTATTTCGTGACGGTCACGACTGCGCACGACATGGACGTGGACGTTGCGGCAAAGCTTGCCAACATGACGCCGGACGAATTCCGGTCATTGAATCCGTCGTTCAAGAAGCCGGTCATTCTGGGCGCGACCCAGCCGCAGATTCTCCTGCCGTTCGACAACGCCAGCGCTTTCGAGCACAACCTGAAGGCGTACACCGGCAATCTGTCGTCATGGACCACCTACACGGTGACGGAGCGCGCCGCGCCTGCAGCGATTGCGCAGAAGATCGGGGTCGACGCCGACACGCTGATGGAAGTCAACAAGATTCCCGCCGGCATGCGTCTGAAGCCGGGCTCCACCATCGTCGTGCCGCGTGGCGACGACAACGACGACGAGGACATCAGCGCCGACGTGGCCGAAAGCGCCGTGCTGGCCATGGAACCCGACGTCCCCGACACGCGCAAGATGCTGATTCGCGTGCGCCGCAAGCAGACGATGGCGGCCCTTGCGGTTCGTTATGGCGTCTCCGTCGGACAGTTGAAGGGCTGGAACCGTACGCATCGCGACCAGGTTTCACCCGGTCAGGTGATCGTGCTGCACGTGCCGGTCGGCAAGGCGCTGCCCAGCGAACCCGGTCCTGAGCGCATCGCCACGAACGTGCAAGGCGGTGCGGTCGAGCGCATTGCCACCCAGGTCACAGACACGAAGAATGATTCGCGCTACAGTAAGAAAAGTGGTCGTGGCCATACCGGCGTCGTGAAGGTGTCGGATTCGGCAGGCAAGTCCGGTAAATCGTCAGAGTCGGGTGCCAGCAAGGGCAAGACTTCGAACACGGCTTCGTCGAGCACGTCCAGCAAGGCGTCAAAGGCTGCGGCGCCAAGCCGCCTCAAGACCGCAGCCAAGACGAAGAAGGGCAATTAGACCAAAGCGGCTCTCACGGAAGTGACCCCATGCGCTGCGGGGGCAGCGCATGAATTGCGCTCCGATCACTTCTCGTTTTTTCGACGCCGTCACCTGTGGTGACGGCGTTTTCATTTAAGGGTTTTTCCGCCCCTTTTTACTCCATTTCCTTTATTGTTCGGGGTTCTGCCTGACCCTGAATCGCATCCCCTATGTCGTCGACCCAGCTTCGCGTTTTCCTGTTGTTCTCAGCAGGCTACTTCGTTTCCTACGTGTTTCGCGGCGTCAATCTGGGCTTCGCTCCGCTCATCACCCATGATCTGGGCCTGTCAGCGGCGGATCTTGGTCTGCTGACGAGTCTCTATTTCCTTGGTTTCGCGGGCGCGCAAATTCCGGCGGGCGTGCTGTTGGACCACTTCGGCGCGCGCCGCGTGACGGCGGCCACGCTGCTGTTTGCCGCCGCGGGAATCTGGGTGTTCGGCGCGGCGCACAGTCTGCAAGTGATGATGCTCGGGCGTCTGTTGATCGGGGTCGGCGTGTCGGTTTGTCTGGGAGCGGCGTTCAAGGCGCTCGCGCAGCACTTCGAAGCGGCCCGGCTGCCGTTGATGAACGGTCTGGTGATGGCGGTCGGCGGGTTAGGCGGCGTGATGGTCGGCACGCCCTTGACCTGGGTGCTGACGTTCGCCGGATGGCGCGCGGTGTGCGCCGGACTCGGCGTGCTGACCCTGGTGGTCGCCGGCGCGCTGTGGACGATCGCGCCGGAAACGCCGCAAACCCATCGCCAGGCGAGCCTCGGCACGCAGTTCAAAGGCACCTTGCACATCCTCAAAAGCGCCGCGTTCTGGAAGGCCGCGTCGTTTTCAGTGGTGACGCAGGGCGTCTTCTACGCGATGCAGTCGCTGTGGGTCGGCGCGTGGATGCGCGACGTCATGGGCCTCGCGCCCCGCGAGGCCGCTGCGCTGGTATCGATTCTCGGCTTTGCGATGATGGCCGGCTGTGTCGGTTTTGGCGCCGCGGCGCGCTCGCTGGAGAAGCGGGGCGTCTCCTTGTACGCCTTTTGCGGGGTGGGAATGGCGCTCTTCGTCCTGACGCAACTGCTGATCATGTTTGGCGCGCCGCTGCCGGCGGGCCTGCTGTGGGCGGCTTATGGCGTCTTCGGCGGCACCGGCATCCTCAGCTATGCGGTGCTGGCGCGGCACTTCCCGGCGCAACTGACGGGCCGTGTCAATACGACGCTCACGCTGATCATTTTCCTGCTGATCTTCGGCTTCCAGATCGGCGTCGGCGCGGTGCTGTCGCTGTGGCCGGCAACGGCCGGAAGATATCCGGCCGCCGCGCACCTCGCCGCGTGGAGCATCCTGGTCGCCTTGCAGGTGCTGAGCGCCATCTGGTACGTATTGCCAGGCCGGGCGCTGGCCAAGCCGGTGCATTTGCAGCCCGAACAGCCATCCGACGCCTGATTCGACCCTCCTCGCGTGACACCGGCGCCAAACCGGTCCGATATCCCGATTCGAGCCTCGCGGGCGTCTGCCAAACAGGCTGAGAACCAGACCGGATAAGCCTCTCGTGCCCCCGGCGCGGCGCCACGCCGCGCCTTTCGGCCATCTCGGATTTGGAAGGGAGGGCAGTTTCGAGCTATAATTCCAAGGTTTGAGCTTATCAACCCGCACCCTAGCGCCTACCTCTCCCACACCGTTCATCCGCCGCGCGCCGCCGACGCACCGCACCCAGCCGATCAGTCCACACAATGGATCCATCGCGCCCTTGCGACGTCTGCCGCGGTACGCGAGCGAGCCTGCGCGCGCATCACGCTGATGCGCCTCGCTGCGGCTCGCACGGCTCGGATAGACAGGTCGGCACAGGGTGTTCCCCCAAGGAGTCTCCCGTGTTGCCGTCTTTTTCTCCCGCTCTGCTCGCGCTCGCCGACGGCACGGTCTTTCGTGGCTACTCGATCGGCGCCCCCGGCCATACGATTGGCGAAGTCGTTTTCAATACCGCTATCACCGGTTATCAGGAAATCCTGACTGACCCGAGCTACGCGCGTCAGATCGTGACCCTCACGTATCCGCACATCGGCAACGTCGGCGTGAACGCCGAAGATGTCGAAGCCACCAAAGTCCATGCCGCCGGCCTGATCATCCGCGACCTGCCGGTGCTCGCATCGAACTTCCGCATGGAGCGCACGCTCTCGCAATATCTGCAGGACGAAGGCGTGGTCGCCATCGCCGGTCTGGACACCCGTAAGCTCACGCGCGTGCTGCGCGACAAGGGCGCGCAAAACGGCGCGATCCTCGCGGGTTCGGACGACGAGGCCAAGGCGATCGAACTGGCGCGCTCGTTCCCGGGCCTTGCCGGTATGGATCTCGCCAAGGTCGTGTCGACCCGGGAATCGTTCGAATGGAAGCAGACCGAATGGCGTCTGGGCGAAGGCTACGGCACGCAGAACGCGCCGAAATACCGCGTCGTCGCATTCGATTACGGCGTCAAGTACAACATCTTGCGCATGCTGGCCGAACGCGGCTGCCACGTCACCGTGCTGCCGGCGCAAGCCTCTGCCGCTGATGCGCTCGCGCTGAATCCGGACGGTGTGTTCCTGTCGAACGGCCCCGGCGATCCGGAACCGTGCGATTACGCCATCTCCGCGACGAAGGAGTTGATCGAACGCGGCATTCCGACCTTCGGGATTTGCCTCGGTCACCAGATCATGGGCCTCGCCGTCGGCGCGAAGACCATGAAAATGAAAACCGGCCACCATGGCGCGAATCATCCGGTGAAGGATCTGGACGACGGCCGCGTCGTGATCACGTCGCAAAACCACGGCTTCGCAGTCGATGCCGCCACGCTGCCCGCCAACGCGAAGGTCACGCACGTCTCGCTGTTCGACGGCACGCTGCAAGGCTTCGCGCTGACCGACAAGCCGGCTTTCTGCTTCCAGGGTCACCCGGAAGCGTCGCCCGGCCCGCACGACATTGCCTATCTGTTCGACCGCTTTACCGCGTTGATGGACACGAAAAAGGCTGGCAATACCGCGGCCGCGTAATGGCGCGCGAAGGACGAAGCGCGAGGCGCTTCGTCCGCGGACAGAACAGAGCGCGCGAGAGCAGCCTGATTGCTGCTACGACGCGCGCCAACGGTAAGAACACAGGAATACATTAGCGAGAGCGTTATGCCCAAGCGGACAGACATCAAGAGCATCCTCATCATCGGCGCGGGTCCGATCATCATCGGCCAGGCGTGCGAGTTCGACTACTCGGGCGCACAGGCGTGCAAGGCGCTGCGTGAGGAAGGCTACAAGGTCATTCTCGTCAACAGCAATCCGGCGACGATCATGACCGACCCGAACACGGCCGACGTGACCTACATCGAGCCGATCACGTGGGAAGTGGTGGAGCGCATCATCGCCAAGGAGCGCCCTGACGCGATCCTGCCGACCATGGGCGGCCAGACCGCGCTGAACTGCGCACTCGACCTGCACGCGCACGGCGTGCTCGAAAAGTACAAGGTCGAGCTGATCGGCGCGTCGCCGGAAGCCATCGACAAGGCGGAAGACCGTCAGAAGTTCAAGGACGCGATGACCAAAATCGGTCTCGGTTCGGCCAAGTCGGGCACTGCGCATTCCATGGAAGAAGCGCTGCAGGTGCAGGCGCAGATTGCAATCGAAACCGGCAGCGGCGGTTATCCGGTAGTGATCCGTCCGTCGTTCACGCTGGGCGGTTCAGGCGGCGGCATTGCGTACAACCGTGACGAATTCGAAGAGATCTGCAAGCGCGGGCTCGACCTGTCGCCCACGCGCGAACTGCTGATCGAAGAATCGCTGCTCGGCTGGAAAGAGTACGAGATGGAAGTGGTCCGCGACAAGCAGGACAACTGCATCATCGTCTGCTCGATCGAAAACCTGGATCCAATGGGCATCCACACCGGCGACTCCATCACGGTCGCGCCGGCACAAACGCTCACCGACAAGGAATATCAGATCCTGCGTAACGCGTCGCTTGCGGTGCTGCGCGAGATCGGCGTGGACACGGGCGGCTCGAACGTGCAGTTCTCGATCAATCCGAAAGACGGCCGGATGATCGTGATCGAAATGAACCCGCGTGTGTCGCGTTCGTCGGCGCTGGCGTCGAAGGCAACCGGCTTCCCGATTGCCAAGGTCGCCGCGAAGCTCGCGTGCGGCTACACCCTCGACGAGCTGAAGAACGAAATCACCGGCGGCCAGACCCCGGCATCGTTCGAGCCGACCATCGACTACGTCGTCACCAAGAGTCCGCGTTTCGCGTTCGAGAAATTCCGCGAAGCCGATCCGCGCCTGACCACGCAGATGAAGTCGGTCGGTGAAGTGATGGCGATTGGCCGCACCTTCCAGGAGTCGTTCCAGAAAGCGCTGCGCGGTCTCGAAGTCGGCGTCGACGGTCTGGACGAAAAGACCGATAACCGCGACGAGATCATCCGCGAGATCGGCGAAGCCGGTCCGGACCGCATCTGGTATGTGGGCGATGCGTTCCGTATCGGCATGAGCGCGGCGGAAATCTTCGAAGAGACCTCGATCGACCCGTGGTTCCTCGCGCAGATCGAGCAGATCGTGCTGAAGGAAAAGGCGCTGGCCGGCCGTACCCTGGCGAGCCTGTCGAAGGAAGAACTCAAGTATCTCAAGCAAAGCGGTTTCTCGGACCGTCGTCTCGCGAAGCTGCTCGGCGCGAAGCCGGCACAGGTGCGTGAGCGTCGTATCGAGCTGAACGTACGTCCGGTCTACAAGCGCGTCGACACCTGCGCGGCCGAATTCGCCACGAAAACCGCCTACATGTACTCGACCTACGAGGAAGAGTGCGAAGCCAACCCCACGAACAACAAGAAGATCATGGTGCTGGGCGGCGGCCCGAACCGGATCGGCCAGGGTATCGAGTTCGACTACTGCTGCGTGCACGCCGCGCTCGCCATGCGCGAAGACGGCTACGAAACGATCATGGTCAACTGCAACCCTGAAACCGTTTCGACCGACTACGACACGTCCGACCGCCTGTACTTCGAATCGCTGACGCTCGAAGACGTGCTCGAAATCGTCGACAAGGAAAAGCCGCTCGGCGTGATCGTGCAATACGGCGGTCAAACGCCGCTGAAGCTGGCGCTCGATCTCGAGGCGAATGGCGTGCCGATCATCGGCACGTCGCCGGACATGATCGACGCGGCCGAAGACCGCGAGCGTTTCCAGAAGCTGCTGCAAGACCTCGGATTGCGTCAACCGCCGAACCGCACGGCACGCGCTGAAGACGAAGCGCTGAAGCTGGCCGATGAAATCGGCTATCCGCTGGTGGTGCGTCCGTCATACGTGCTGGGCGGCCGCGCCATGGAAATCGTCCACGAGCCGCGTGACCTCGAACGTTATATGCGCGAGGCCGTGAAGGTGTCGAACGACTCGCCGGTGCTGCTCGACCGCTTCCTGAACGACGCGATCGAATGCGACGTGGATTGCATCTCGGATGGCGAAGCCGTGTTTATCGGCGGCGTGATGGAGCACATCGAACAGGCCGGCGTGCACTCGGGCGACTCGGCCTGCTCGCTGCCGCCGTATTCGCTGTCGAAAGAGACCGTTGCGGAGCTGAAGCGCCAGACCGGGGCAATGGCCAAGGCGCTGAACGTGATCGGCCTGATGAACGTGCAGTTCGCGATCCAGCAAGTGCCGCAGGCAGACGGTTCGAAGGAAGACGTCATCTACGTGCTGGAAGTGAACCCGCGCGCTTCGCGCACGGTGCCGTACGTGTCGAAGGCGACCAGCCTGCCGCTCGCCAAGATCGCCGCGCGTGCGATGGTCGGCCAGACGCTTGCGCAGCAGGGCGTGACGAAGGAAATCGATCCGCCGTACTTCAGCGTGAAGGAAGCAGTGTTCCCGTTCGTCAAGTTCCCGACGGTCGACCCGGTGCTCGGACCTGAAATGCGTTCGACCGGCGAAGTGATGGGTGTGGGCCAGACCTTCGGCGAAGCGCTCTTCAAATCGCAACTCGCGGCCGGTTCGCGTTTGCCGGAGTCGGGCACGGTGCTGCTGACCGTGATGGACGCCGACAAGCCGAAGGCGGTCGAAGTCGCGCGCATGCTGCACGAACTGGGCTATCCGATCGTCGCGACCAAGGGTACGGCTGCCGCCATCGAAGCGGCCGGTGTGCCGGTGAAGGTGGTCAACAAGGTGAAGGACGGCCGCCCGCACATCGTCGACATGATCAAGAATGGCGAAATCGCGCTGGTCTTCACGACGGTCGACGAAACCCGCGCGGCGATTGCCGATTCGCGTTCAATTCGCATGAGCGCGCAGGCGAACAAGGTCACGTATTACACGACGATGTCGGGTGCGCGGGCCGCCGTTGAAGGTTTGCGCTATTTGAAGGACCTGGAAGTCTATGATTTACAAGGGCTCCATGCTCGCCTAAACTAAGGCTTCGAATACCTGTCCAAGATGTAAGTGCCGCGGTTAAGCGGCGTTCCGCAGGTGCTGTGGCCCGGGTTCCCCGGGCTTCCAGTCTCCACGGAATGCACTTAACCGCGGTGATTTTTTTTACGGCTGTTTTTTGCATAGAGTTGTTTATGAGCACTGTTCCATTGACGAAGCGCGGCGCAGAAATGTTGCGCGATGAATTGCAGCGCCTGAAATCGGTTGAGCGTCCCTCGGTGATCAATTCGATCGCGGAAGCGCGTGCCCAAGGCGATCTGTCGGAAAACGCGGAATACGACGCGGCGAAGGAAAAGCAGGGTTTCATCGAAGGCCGGATTGCCGAAATCGAATCGAAGCTGGCTGGCGCGCAGGTGATCGACCCGTCCAAGGTGGACGCCGACGGCCGCGTGGTGTTTGGCGCCACGGTCGAGCTGGAGGATCTGGATTCGGGTGCTTCGGTCACGTATCAGATCGTCGGCGACGACGAAGCGGATATCGACCATGGCCTGATTTCGATCAGCTCGCCTATCGCGCGTGCGTTGATCGGCAAGTCGGAAGGCGATGTGGCGTCGGTGCAGGCACCGGGCGGCGTGCGCGAGTACGAGATCATCGCTGTCAGCTACGTCTAAACGCGCTCAGGTGTCCACGAAGATGTCCACTCAGATGTCACCGGTGCCGCACAAGGTATTCCGGCTGTTGACCATGGTGTGGGTCGGCAGTTTGCTGACTATCGGCTATGCGGTCGCGCCGGTGCTGTTCATGTCGCTGGATCGCATCGCCGCAGGCGCGGTCGCGGCCCAGCTGTTTCGCATCGAAGGTGTGCTTGGCGTGGTCTGCGGCGTGTTGCTGCTGGTGCTCGCCAATGTGCTGATTCGCCGCGGCCATGAGGCCTACCGCCGGCTGCGCTGGTTGATCGCCGGCATGCTCATTTGCGTGCTGCTTGGGTATTTCGCGCTGCAGCCGTTCATGAATGCAATTCGCATGGCCGCGCTCGAGTCAGGCACGGACGTCGCGCATTCCGCCAATGCCGCGCGCTTCGGCGTGCTGCACGGCGTGTCGAGCCTGTTCTATCTCGTTGAGAGTTTGCTGGCTATTGCGCTGGTCTGGAAGCTGCCGGCGGAGGCCACTCCGGCGCTCGCCGGGCAGAATGGGCGTAACGCCGCAGGAAAGCGTGCTGCGGGCTAAGCGCCAGGCGGGCGGCCAGCTTTAACGGGCTGATAGGGCGTCGGGCTGTATGTGCCGCCTCGGGCAACCTGGTTTCGGACCGGATACGTCTGGGATTGCAGGCCCTGGTTGCAGCAAGCCTGCTGCTCAACGAGGCGCCGGACGACCCGCCATGGCGGTTGCAAGCAAACAGGTTTGCAACCGCGGTCCGCTCGAACTACTTGACCGACTGATGTGGACGCTTCGCGCTGGTCTGGCGCTTCTTGGCGCGCTTGATATTGCCGCCTGCGGTGACACGTTCGTTGCCGCGCACCACGACTTTTTTCGGCTTCGGCTTGCGCATCGGGATTTCGGACGGCTTCACGACCGTCACTACGCGCGGCGCGCGGCCCTTACCCGGTTTCGCCTCTTCTGCCGCTTCACGGGCGCTTGGCAGCGCACCGCGCTTCGACTTGACGGCCGGCTGGACGCTTTCCGGCTTCCAGATCACCAGCAGCTTGCCGATATGCTGGATAGGCGCGGCGTTCAGCGTGTCGCAGATCTGTTCATAGATGGCGAGGCGCTCTTCGCGCTCGTCGCCGAACACGCGGATCTTGATCAGCTGATGGGCGCCCAGGTGGACCTTGATTTCGGCCAGAACGGCCTCGGTCAAGCCCTCGGCGCCGATGAGCACGACCGGTTTGAGCGCGTGAGCCTGGGAGCGCAACTCGGCGCGTTGATCGGAAGAGACTTTGAGGGCTGGCATGGAAAGTGGAAGACTCGACTAAAATGGCGGCGCCTGCAGTGACGATCGCTTAGGTCAATCGCGCAGGGCGGCGCGTCAGAACAACAGAGAATCGCGGCCGACGGCTCGTGGGTGATGACCCACCGGGCGGTAGCCGCGCGAATAAAACGCGTATTATCCGCTAAAAGTGCGACATCACGCAGCAAGAGTTCAACGTTTAATGGCAAAAAACAAGTTCAACACCTCGTGGCTGCACGATCACATCAACGATCCGTACGTGAAGCTGGCGCAGCGGGAGGGCTATCGTGCCCGCGCAGCCTACAAACTGAAGGAAATCGACGAGCAGGACAAGCTGATCCGTCCCGGCCAGGTGATCGTCGACCTCGGCTCGGCCCCCGGCAGCTGGAGCCAGTACGCCCGCAACAAACTGGCGCAAGGCGCGAAACGTGATGCGGCGCGTGAAGGCGGGATCGACGGCACGATCATTGCGCTCGACCTGCTGCCCATGGAGCCGATCGCCGATGTCACCTTCATTCAGGGCGACTTCCGCGAGGACACCGTGCTTCATCAGCTGGAAGAAATTGTCGGCGAGCGTCAGGTCGACCTTGTAATTTCGGATATGGCGCCCAACCTGTCGGGAGTGGCGCTGGCGGACGCCGCCCGGATCGAGCATGTGTGCGATCTGGCGCTGGAATTTTCGCAGAATCACCTGAAGCCGGATGGTGCCCTTTTAGTCAAATGTTTTCACGGCAGCGGCTACAGCCAGATTGTCGAAAAGTTCAAGCAGCAGTTTAAGACGGTGGCCGCCCGCAAGCCCAAAGCATCGCGGGACAAGTCGTCCGAAACGTTTATTTTGGGGAAGCATCTGAAAAGGCCCGGTTGATCGGGCCCCCTGTGACCATTTCGCAGCCCGGTAGGTGTCGGAAAAGCGGTGTAGAAACCGCGTCGTGCGCTATTTATGTGGTAGCGAAACGTTATGGCAGGGGTCTGCGGACTGGATTAGAATGCTTTAGTGGTGCCGCAAGGCAAATGTAGGCGCCCGTCTATGAGTGAAGGAGTGGTGCTTTGAACAACAATATGTTTTCGAAGGCAGCAGTGTGGCTGGTTATCGCACTGGTGCTGTTTACGGTGTTCAAGCAGTTCGATAAGCCCCGTGTCCAGGAAGGCGTTTCCTATTCGCAGTTCATGGATGACGCGAAGAACGGCAAGGTCAAGAACGTCATCGTTCAGGGGCGTAACCTCACGGTCACTCCAGCAGACGGCCAGAAGTACCAGATCGTGTCGCCCGGCGACATCTGGATGGTCGGCGACCTGATGAAGTATGGCGTTCAGGTGAGCGGCAAGGCCGATGACGAACCGAACGCGCTTGTTTCCGCGCTGTATTACCTCGGACCGACAATCCTGATTATCGGGTTCTGGTTTTACATGATGAGGCAGATGCAGGGAGGCGGGAAAGGTGGTGCGTTCTCGTTCGGTAAATCCCGTGCTCGTCTGATCGACGAAAATAACAACGCGATTAATTTCACCGACGTCGCCGGTTGCGACGAAGCCAAGGAAGAAGTTTCGGAACTGGTCGACTTCCTGCGCGATCCGCAGAAATTCCAGAAACTGGGCGGCCGCATCCCGCGCGGGGTGCTGCTGGTCGGGCCGCCGGGAACCGGTAAGACGCTGCTTGCGCGCGCTATTGCGGGCGAGGCGAAGGTGCCGTTCTTCAGCATCTCGGGTTCGGACTTCGTGGAAATGTTCGTCGGTGTCGGTGCGGCTCGTGTGCGCGACATGTTCGAGCAGGCCAAGAAGCATGCCCCGTGTATCGTGTTCATCGACGAAATCGACGCGGTCGGCCGTCATCGCGGCGCCGGCATGGGCGGCGGTAACGACGAACGCGAACAGACCTTGAACCAGATGCTGGTCGAGATGGACGGCTTCGAAGCGAACTCGGGCGTGATCGTGATCGCTGCAACGAACCGTTCGGACGTACTGGACAAGGCGCTGCTGCGTCCGGGCCGTTTCGACCGCCAGGTGTACGTCGGTCTGCCGGACATTCGCGGCCGTGAGCACATCATGAAGGTTCACCTGCGCAAGGTGCCGATCTCGAACGACGTCGACGCGGCGGTAATCGCGCGCGGCACGCCGGGCTTCTCGGGCGCCGATCTGGCGAATCTCGTGAACGAAGCGGCGCTGTTCGCGGCACGCCGCGGCAAGCGCATCGTCGAAATGGCGGACTTCGAAGACGCGAAGGACAAGATCTTCATGGGTCCGGAGCGCAAGTCGGCTGTGATTCGCGAAGAGTCGAAGCGCGCCACGGCGTATCACGAGTCGGGCCACGCGGTGATCGCGAAGCTGTTGCCGAAGGCCGATCCGGTGCACAAGGTCACCATCATTCCGCGCGGTCGCGCGCTGGGTGTGACGTGGCAGTTGCCGGAGCACGACAACGAAACGTATTCGAAGGACTACCTGCTGGATCGTCTGGCCATTCTGTTCGGTGGCCGCGTCGCGGAAGAGCTGTTCCTGAACCTGATCAGCACGGGCGCTTCGGACGACTTCAACAAGGCAACGGCTACGGCCCGCGCCATGGTGGCCCGCTTCGGCATGACCGACGCGCTGGGGCCGATGGTCTACGTCGACGACGAGAACGACGCTACGCCGTTCGGCCGCGGCTTCACGCGGACCATTTCGGAAGCGACGCAGCAAAAGGTCGACGCGGAAATCCGTCGCGTGCTGGATGAGCAGTACAACCTCGCCAAGCGCCTGCTCGACGAGAACCGCGACAAGGTCGAAGCCATGACCGCCGCGCTGATGGAGTGGGAAACGATCGATTCGGATCAGATCAACGACATCATGGCAGGCCGTCCGCCGCGCGCCCCGAAGAGCTCGCCCCCGGCTAGCACGGATGCTTCCTCTGGCGGCAGCACGGGTAGCGAGGTGAAGCCGGGCAGCGCCACTGCGCCGGCCTGATCGGAGCCACGTCCAAAGCACGGGCCGGTGTGATTTCACACCGGCCCGTTTTGCATTCGTGTGGTTTGTCCTGTGTTCGCCCGTATTTGTCTGGATGACCCGTTAAGTGTCGAATTCCGCATTGCCATTTCTTCCCACGCCCGAGCCGTTACAATGCGGCCGCTTCACGTTGAGCTTCGAACGCCCGTTGGTGATGGGCATCCTCAACGTCACGCCCGATTCTTTCTCCGATGGCGGCAAGTTCGCCATGCGCGGCGATGCGCTGCGCCAGGCCGAGCGGATGATGCTCGACGGCGCGGATATCATCGACATTGGTGGTGAATCGACGCGTCCCGGCGCGCCGCCCGTGCCGCTCGACGAGGAACTGGAGCGGGTCATTCCGCTCGTCGAACAACTACGCGGCGCGCAGGTGCCGCTGTCGGTCGACACCTATAAACCCGAGGTCATGCGCCATGCGCTGGCAGCCGGCGCCGATCTGATCAACGACATCTGGGGCTTCCGGATGCCCGGCGCCATCGACGCCGTGCGTGACAGCCAATGCGGCCTGTGCGTGATGCACATGTTGGGCGAGCCGCAGACCATGCAGCTCGGCGAACCGGCGTACGAGGACGTCGTGCGCGAGATACGCGAGTTTCTGGAGCAGCGGGCGCGCGCCTTGATGCAGGCGGGCATTGCAAAGCAGCGCATCGCGGTCGATCCCGGATTCGGGTTCGGCAAGGCGGTGATCGAACACAACTACGCGTTACTCGCGCACTTGCCGGACACGGCGCCGCGCGGCGAGCCGCCGTTTCCCGCGCCGTTTCCCATCCTTGCCGGCATGTCGCGCAAGTCGATGCTCGGCGCGGTAACGGGCCGAGCTGCGCCGGAACGGACGGCGGCCAGTGTCGCAGCCGCGGTGTGTGCGGCTGAGCGCGGCGCGGCCATCCTGCGCGTTCATGATGTGGCGCAGACCATTGACGCATTGAAAGTTTGGACAGCCGTGCGCGACGCAGCGCGTCGCGGCTGACCTGTAGCAGAAGGAGGAAAATTTCACGATGACACGTCGCTTTTTCGGTACGGATGGTATTCGCGGCAAGGTCGGCGAGGCGCCGATCACGCCTGATTTTGTATTGCGGCTGGGCTACGCCGCCGGCAAGGTGCTGGCGGGCGGCGACCGCTGGGTGCACACCGGACAGCGTCCTACGGTGCTGATCGGCAAGGACACGCGGGTATCCGGCTACATGCTGGAAGCCGCGCTCGAAGCGGGTTTCTCGGCCGCGGGTGTCGACGTGATGCTGGCGGGTCCCATGCCCACGCCCGCTATCGCATATCTGACACGGGCGCTGCGGCTTGCGGCCGGCGTGGTGATCAGCGCGTCGCACAATCCGTACTACGACAACGGCATCAAGTTCTTCTCGGCGTCCGGCGACAAGCTGCCCGACGAAGTCGAGTCGAAGATCGAAGAGCAACTCGCGCTGCCGCTCGATTGCGCCGCCTCGGAGCAACTCGGCAAGGCGCGCCGTCTCGATGACGCGGCCGGCCGCTATATCGAATTCTGCAAGAGCACCTTCCCGGCCGCGTTCGATCTGCGCGGCATGAAGCTGGTGGTCGATTGCGCGCACGGCGCTGCCTATGATGTTGCGCCTCACGTTTTCCACGAGCTCGGCGCGGACGTGATTCCCATCGGCGTGGCGCCGAACGGCTTCAACATCAACGATGGCGTCGGCGCGACCGCCCCAGACGCGCTGGTGCGCGCGGTGCGGGCCAATCACGCGGATCTCGGCATTGCACTCGACGGCGACGCCGACCGTCTGCAGGTCGTAGATTCCGCAGGCCGCCTCTATAACGGCGACGAGCTCCTTTATGTGCTGGTCAAGGATCGTATCGCGACCGACGGCAAGGTCGAAGGCGCCGTCGGCACCCTGATGACCAATATGGCTGTGGAAGTGGCGCTGCAGCGCGCGGGCGTTAAGTTCGTGCGGGCCGCGGTCGGCGACCGCTACGTGCTCGAACAACTGCGCGAGCACGGCTGGCAGCTCGGCGCGGAAGGTTCGGGGCATATCCTCTCGCTTGACCGCCATTCGACCGGCGACGGTATTGTGTCCTCGCTGCTGGTGCTGGCCGCCATGAAGCGTAGCGGCAAGACGCTCGCGCAACTGCTCGAAGGCGTGACGCTGTTCCCACAAAAGCTGATTAATGTGCGCATGCAGCCCGGCGCCGACTGGAAGGGCAGTGCCGTGATCCGCAGCGCGATCAGCTCCGCCGAAGCCGCGCTGGAGGGCCGTGGGCGCGTGCTGATTCGCGCTTCAGGCACCGAACCGGTGTTGCGCGTGATGGTCGAAGCCGAGCGCGTCAATGACGCAGTGCTGCACGCAGAGAGCATCGCCAGCGTCGTCAAGCAGGCCACCGCCTGAGCGAGGCTCGCGCATCGCCAGGGAAGTTCATCGCCGCGCCCAGGAACCTGACGCCGCGATGAACTCCCGCCAACGGCTGGTTAGCCGTTTCCCGTCAAAATTCCCCGTTTTACGGTCTGTGGCAAACGGGAAAAATTACGATCCGCACCTGTTTTGTCGCGACTTACGTTCAATTCGCGCCTGTTTCACCTAACCTATATGGGCGCGCCGCTAGCGTCGCTGCGGCAGCTTTTTCACGCACCTTCCAGCCTTTCACGGCAGTAATGCTACTGTCACACGAGTTTCACGGTTCGTCACGTTACTGTCACAAAGAGACCCTAAGCTTCGCGGTGTTCGTGCAATCCGCTCACACCACTGGAGGTCTCATGAAATTGATGCAAACCGTGTTCGCTGGCGTCGCTGGCGCGCTTTTCGCAATCGCAGCGCAAGCAGCAGACATCACCGGCGCGGGCAGCACGTTCGCAGCACCGATTTACACGAAGTGGGCTGATGCCTACCAGAAATCGGGCGGCGGCAAGGTCAACTATCAAGGTATCGGTTCGTCGGGTGGCATCAAGCAGATCATCGCCAAGACGGTTGATTTCGCAGGTTCGGACGCGCCGCTGAAGGACGACGAACTGGCCAAGGACGGCCTGTTCCAGTTCCCGACGGTGGTCGGCGGCATCGTGCCGGCAGTGAACATCCCTGGCGTGAAGCCGGGTGAGCTGGTCCTGTCGGGCGAAGTGCTCGGCGACATCTATCTGGGCAAGATCAAGAAGTGGAACGATCCGGCAATCACGGCGCTGAACCCGAAGCTCAAGCTGCCGGATACGGACATCGCAGTGGTTCGC
This sequence comes from Paraburkholderia sp., assembly GCF_036488795.1. Taxonomy (GTDB): domain Bacteria; phylum Pseudomonadota; class Gammaproteobacteria; order Burkholderiales; family Burkholderiaceae; genus Paraburkholderia. The sequence continues at coordinate 31,785 of NZ_DASXHA010000135.1, read as the reverse complement.
CGCGCTGACGGCTCGGGCACCACGTTCATCTTCACGAACTACCTGTCGAAGGCTAACGCCGACTGGAAGTCGAAGGTCGGTGAAGGCGCAACGGTCAGCTGGCCGACGGGCACGGGCGGCAAGGGCAACGACGGCGTCGCAGCCTTCGTGCAACGCCTGCCGGGCGCAATCGGTTACGTCGAATGGGCGTACGCGAAGCAAAACCACATGATCTACGCCGACATGAAGAACGCGTCGGGCGCAGTGGTCGAGCCGAAGACGGAAACGTTCAAGGCAGCGGCAGCAGGTGCTGACTGGTCGAAGTCGTTCTATCAGATCCTGACGAACGAGCCGAACAAGGACGCATGGCCGATCGTCGGCGCAACGTTCGTGCTGCTGCACACGACGCAGGACAAGGCACCGCAAGGCGCCGAAACGCTGAAGTTCTTCGACTGGGCATTCAAGAATGGTTCGTCGGCTGCTGACAGCCTGGACTACATCTCGCTGCCGGAATCGGTCGTGTCGGAAATCAAGACGCAGTGGAAAGAGAAGGTGAAGGACGCATCGGGCAAGGCTGTCGCAGAATAAGCGAAGCCTCGTCGTAACACCGTAATGAGCCGCCCCGCCTCATGTGAGGCTGGGCGGCTGAAGCACTGTTTGCGTGGCGTCGTGTCACGCAGCATCTGGAAACAGGCAGACAAGTTCTTATGTCCGACATCCAACTCGCGCCTGGCGCCGCCCGGGACAATGCTCCCCGGTCGAAGCCGCCTGGCAGCGTAGGCCTGCAAAAAGCGCCTAGCCGCGCCGGCGATGTTATTTTTGGCGGCCTCACGCGCGTCGCCGCAATCGTGACGTTGCTGCTGCTCGGCGGCATCATCGTTTCGCTGATCGTCGCCTCCATGCCGTCGATCAAGCAGTTCGGGTTTGCCTTCCTGTGGACCGCGGACTGGGATCCACCCAGCAAGCAGTTCGGCGCGCTGGTGCCGATCTACGGCACGATCGCCACTTCGATCATTGCACTCATCATCGCGGTGCCGGTCAGCTTCGGCATTGCGCTCTTCCTCACTGAACTGGCGCCCGCGTGGCTGCGCCGGCCGCTCGGCATTGCGATCGAGCTGCTCGCGGCGATCCCGTCGATCGTCTACGGTATGTGGGGCCTGCTGGTGTTCTCGCCGATCTTCGCGAGCTGGTTCGAAAAGCCGCTGGGCTCGGTGCTGGGTGGCGTGCCGTTCGTAGGCGCACTGTTTCAGGGGCCGCCTATCGGCATCGGCATTCTGTGCGCGGGCGTGATTCTCGCCATCATGATCATTCCATACATCGCCTCGGTGATGCGCGACGTGTTCGAAGTCACGCCGGTCCTGCTGAAGGAATCGGCGTACGGCATCGGCTGCACCACGTGGGAAGTGATGTGGAAGATCGTGCTGCCCTTCACCAAGAGCGGCGTGATCGGCGGCGTCATGCTCGGCCTCGGCCGCGCGCTGGGCGAGACGATGGCTGTGACTTTCGTGATCGGCAACACCAATCTGCTCGATAACGTCTCGCTGTTCTCGCCGGGCAACAGCATTACCTCGGCGCTCGCCAACGAATTTGCCGAAGCGGAACCAGGTTTGCATACATCCGCGTTGATGGAACTCGGCCTGATCCTGTTTGTGATTACCTTCATTGTGCTGGCCATCTCGAAGATCATGCTGCTTCGCCTCGAAAAAGGGGAGGGCGGCAAATGAGCAACCCTTCGATGAATATGCCGGGTTCGACGGATGCCGCCGCCCTCGAAGCAATGCGCAACCGCTTGCAGAGCCGCCGCCGGGTGAAGAACGCAATCGCGCTGACGCTCTCGCTTGCGGCGATGGCCTTCGGCCTGATCTGGCTCGTGTGGATTCTGTTCACGACGCTGCGTCTGGGCATCGGCGGTCTGTCGATCGAACTGTTCACGCAGTCGACACCGCCGCCTAACACCGATGGCGGGGGTCTCGCCAACGCGATGGTCGGCAGTCTGATGCTGATTGCGCTGGCCACGCTGGTCGGCACGCCGATCGGCATTCTGGCCGGCGTCTACCTCGCCGAATATGGCCAGAAAGGCTGGCTCGCGAGCGTTACGCGCTTTATCAACGACATCTTGCTGTCGGCGCCGTCGATCGTAGTGGGTCTGTTCGTGTACGCGCTGGTGGTGGCGAAGCTGGGTCACTTCAGCGGCTGGTCGGGCGTCTTCGCGCTCGCGCTGCTGCAGATTCCGATCGTGATCCGCACCACCGAAAACATGCTGAAGCTGGTACCGAACGCGCTGCGTGAAGCGGCCTTCGCACTCGGTACGCCGAAGTGGAAGATGATCCTGTCGATCACCTTGAAGGCGTCGATTGCCGGCATTATCACCGGCGTGCTGCTCGCCGTTGCGCGGATTGCCGGTGAAACGGCGCCGCTGCTCTTCACGGCAATGTCGAATCAGTTCTTCTCATGGAACATGAATCAGCCGGTCGCGAACTTGCCGGTCACGATCTATCAGTTTGCGATGAGCGCCTTCCCGCAATGGCAATCGCTTGCGTGGGCCGGCGTCTTCCTGATCACGCTCGGGGTGCTGGGACTGAATATCCTCGCGCGTACGATCTTTTCGAAAAAGTAAGGGCGGAGTAAATCCGATGAATATGGCAGAAACTCAACTTAACCCGATCGCGCGCCCCACCGCGCCTGCTGGTTTCGACCCCGCCCAGGGCGACAACGCGCAAGCGTCGGCGCAGCCGAAGATTGAAGTTAACAACCTGAACTTCTTCTACGGCAAGTACCACGCGCTGAAGAACATCAACCTGCGCATTCCCGAAGGCAAGGTGACCGCGTTCATCGGTCCGTCGGGTTGCGGCAAGTCCACGCTGCTGCGCACCTTCAACAAGATGTACGCGCTCTATCCGGAGCAGCGTGCCGAAGGTGAAATCCTGATGGACGGCGAAAACCTGCTGACTACGAGGCGCGATATTTCGCTGCTGCGCGCGCGGATCGGCATGGTGTTCCAGAAGCCGACGCCGTTCCCGATGTCGATTTACGACAACATCGCCTTCGGCGTGAAGATGTTCGAAACACTGCCGCGCTCGGAGATGGACGACCGCGTGGAATGGGCGCTCACCAAGGCGGCCTTGTGGAACGAAGTGAAGGACAAGCTGGGTCAGAGCGGCTACGGCCTCTCGGGCGGCCAGCAGCAGCGTCTGTGTATTGCGCGCGGCATTGCGATCCGTCCGGAAGTGCTGTTGCTGGATGAGCCGTGCTCGGCACTCGACCCGATTTCGACGGGCCGCATCGAAGAACTGATCGCGGAACTGAAGAGCGATTACACCGTGGTGATCGTGACCCACAACATGCAACAGGCCGCACGTTGTTCGGACTACACTGCCTATATGTACCTCGGCGAGCTGATCGAATTCGGTGACACCGAAAAGATCTTCATCAAGCCGGTCCGCAAGGAAACCGAGGACTACATTACCGGTCGCTTCGGTTAAGCGCGACGAGCACCATCAAGGGAGCACGACATGTCCGACAAACACCTCTCCAGCCAGTTCGACGCCGATCTGAATCTGGTTTCCTCGAAGGTCCTCGAAATGGGCGGCCTCGTCGAGTCGCAGATCGTCAATGCGATGAACGCGCTCAACAACTTCGACCTGGATATGTGCGAGCAGGTGATCGCCGCCGAAGAGCGCCTGAACAAGATGGAAGTCGATATCGACGAAGAGTGCAGCAACATCATCGCGCGCCGTCAGCCGGCCGCGCGTGACCTGCGTCTGCTGATCGCGATTTCGAAGACCATCACGAATCTGGAACGCGCCGGCGACGAAGCCGAAAAAATCGCCAAGCGTACCAAGCGTCTGATGGAAGACGGCGCGTCGCGCACCATCAACATCGCCGAAATCAAGCTCTCCGGCGAGATGGCTGTGTCGATCCTGCGCCGCGCGCTCGACGCGTTCGCCCGTCTCGACACCGTGGCCGCCGCGCAGATCGTGCGCGACGACAAGGCGATCGACGAAGAATTCCGTGCCTTCGTGCGCAAGCTGATTTCGTACATGACTGAAGATCCGCGCTCGATTTCGGTGGGCCTCGATTTCCTCTTCATCGCCAAGGCGATCGAGCGGATCGGCGACCACGCGAAGAACATCGCTGAGTTCATCATCTACATCGTCAAGGGCACCGACGTGCGGCACAAGTCGCGCGACGCGCTCGAACGCGAAGCACTCAGTTAACCCACCGTATAAAGGTCAAGAGGTGCCGATGCCCAGCAGCATTCTCGTCATCGAAGATGAGCCCGCCATTTCCGAACTGATTTCGGTCAATCTTCAGCACGCGGGCCATTGCCCGATCCGCGCCTATAACGCGGAGCAGGCGCAGAACCTGATCAGCGATGTGCTGCCCGACCTCGTCCTGCTCGACTGGATGCTGCCGGGCAAGTCAGGCATCGCTTTCGCGCGCGATCTGCGCAACAACGAACGCACGCGGCACATTCCGATCATCATGCTGACCGCACGTGGCGATGAACAGGACAAGGTGCTCGGCCTCGAAATCGGCGCGGACGACTACGTCACCAAGCCGTTTTCGCCAAAGGAACTGATGGCACGCATCAAGGCGGTGCTGCGCCGCCGCGCGCCGCAGTTGACCGAGGACGTGGTGGCCATCAATGGGCTGAAGCTCGACCCGGCCACGCACCGCGTCGCGGCGCATGCCGAAGGCAGCGAGATCAAGCTCGATCTGGGCCCGACCGAATTCCGTCTGCTGCATTTCTTCATGACGCACCCCGAGCGCGTGCATAGCCGCACGCAACTGCTCGATCAGGTGTGGGGCGACCACGTATTCGTGGAAGAGCGCACGGTGGACGTCCACATCAAGCGCCTGCGCGCGGCCCTCAAGCCGGCCGGGTGCGATGCTATGATCGAGACGGTTCGGGGCAGCGGTTACCGGCTGGCGAAGAGCGCGTAAGCGCGCCTGGCCGAAGGTTTTAACGCCTGATCATCGGCGCGCCGCAACGTCAGTGTGCGGCGCGCATTGTCTTCTCTTCGATCGCTAGAACATGAACATCATCTGGGCGCGCTCCATTGTGTCGATCGTGCTGCTTGCTGTTCTGTGCGTGGCGCTTGGCGTGTTCGTCAGCGTCAAGACGGCACTGATCGTCGCGGTCTTCGTGCTGCTCGCACAGAGCTTCTTTAGCACCTTTCACAAGCAGCGTCTGTGGCGCCTCCTTGATGCGCCGGTGTACGGCGAAGTGCCCAGCGCGCCGGGCATCTGGGGCGAAATCTACTACCGTTTGCACAAGCTCGCGAAGCGCTGGCATGCGCAGGTGCGCCAGGTCGAGCAACAGCATTCGCGTTTCATTCAGGCCATCCAGGCCTCGCCGAACGGCGTGGCGATGCTCGATGATCACGATCAGATCGAATGGTGCAATGCGATCTCCGAAGTTCACTTCGGGCTCGATGCAAAGCGCGATCTGCGCCAGCACATCACGCATCTGGTGCGTCAGCCGGACTTCGTGCGCTACCTGAATTCGCACCGCTACGAAGAGATGCTGATCATGCGCGGGATGGGCGAGAAGCGCCAGAACGTGTTGTCGGTGCAGGTGTTTCCGTATGGCGAGAATCGCAAGCTGGTGTTGTCGCAAGACATCACGGAGCTTGAACGTACCGATGCCATGCGGCGTGACTTCGTCGCCAATGTCTCGCATGAACTGAAGACGCCGTTGACCGTGCTGTCCGGCTTTCTGGAGACGATGCGCGAGCTGCCGCTCAGCGAAGCCGAGCGCAACCGCTACCTTGAACTGATGGAGCAGCAGGCAGGACGCATGCGGCATATCGTCAACGACTTGCTGGTGCTGGCCAAGCTCGAAGGCGACAACAAGCCGCCAAGCGAGCATATGATCGACATGCGCGCGGTGCTGCGCCACTTGCGCGACGACGCGGACAATCTGTCCGGCGATCATCATCGCTTCACGTTCGATTTCGACGAGGGTCTGACCGTCACCGGCATGGAGACGGAAATCCTCAGCGCGCTCGGCAATCTCGTGACGAATGCAATTCGCTACACGCCGGACGGCGGCAAGATTCACGTGAAGTGGCACGAGACCAGCGGCTCCGCGGTGTTTTCCGTCACCGACAGCGGCCTCGGCATTCCGGCCGCCGACATCCCGCGGCTGACCGAGCGCTTCTACCGTGTCGACCGCAGCCGTTCGCGCGACACCGGCGGCACCGGTCTCGGCCTTGCCATCGTCAAGCACGTGCTGCAACGGCACGACGCACAACTCGAAGTGAAGAGCGAAGAAGGGCGCGGCAGTACCTTCACCGTGCGCTTCCCGGTGTTTCGCACCGCGCGTTGCCAATCAGCGCCGGCATAAACGAAAACCCGCCTGTTCAGGCGGGTCTTTTGATGCGGCGTCAACATCGTGCTGCTGGCGAACCTCAAGAGCAGAACTTCGTCAGCAAACTCATCTGCGCATTGCGGGACGATTTGCCGGGGCGGCGCCGCCGATAGTGCCCGTCGCTTTGCATGAGCCACGCGGCGGTGTTGTCACCCAGAAACGCCGACAGACCCTCGGCGATTACGCGCCGCTTCAGACGCCGGTTGTTGATGGGAAACGATACTTCGACACGCCGGAAGAAGTTGCGATCCATCCAGTCCGCGCTCGACAGATAGACCTGTTCCTTGCCGCCGTCGTAGAAGTAGTAGATGCGATGATGCTCGAGAAAGCGCCCGACGATCGAGCGGACCGTGATGTTCTCCGACAGCCCGGGCACGCCGGGCTGCAACGAACACACGCCACGCACGATCAGATCGATTTTCACACCGGCTTGCGATGCTTCGTACAGCTCGGCAATCACGGTCGGCTCGAGCAGGGCGTTCATCTTCGCGACGATGCGCGCCTTCTTGCCGGCGCGCGCGTGCTCCGCTTCGGCGCGAATTGCGTCGACCAGCTTCGGGTGCAGCGTGAAGGGCGATTGCCACAACTCGTGCAGCGTCAACTCGCCGCCGATGCCCGTCAGTTGCTGGAACACATGATGCACGTCTTCGCAGATCTTCTGGTCGGCTGTCATCAGCCCGAAGTCGGTGTAAAGACGCGCGGTGCGCGGATGATAGTTGCCGGTGCCGAGGTGGGCATAACGTTTGAGCGTCATCTTGCCGTTCTCGGAGACGCGCCGCACGATCAGCATCATCTTCGCGTGGCACTTGTGACCTACCACGCCGTATACGACGTGCGCGCCTACCGCTTCGAGCTGTGCCGCCCAGTTGATGTTGGTTTCCTCGTCGAAGCGCGCGAGCAGTTCCACCACCACCGTGACTTCCTTGCCGTTGCGCGCGGCTTGCATCAGCGCGTCCATCAGCGGGGAATCGGTGCCGGTGCGGTAGATGGTCTGCTTGATCGCCATCACGTTCGGATCTTTCGCTGCCTGCAACAGCAGCTCGAGCACCGGTTGAAAGCTCTCATACGGATGATGCAGCAGCACGTCGCCCTGATCGATCACATCGAACAGGCTCGCGGTATTGGCGATCTGCGACGGAATGCTCGGGATGTGCGGCACGAATTTCAGATCCGGCCGGTCGACCATCTCCGGCAATTGCATCAGCCGCACCAGATTGACGGGGCCGTTGACGAAGTAGCAGTCCTTGTCGGACAGCTCGCTTTCGTCGAGCAGGCGCCGCACCAGATGCGCCGGCGTTTCCGCCGACACTTCCAGACGCACCGCGTTGCCCAGATGCCGGGCCGGCAACTCGCCTTGCAGCGCGACGCGCAGATTGGTGATTTCGTCCTCGTCGACAAACAGTTCGCTATTGCGCGTGATGCGGAACTGGTTGCAACTGCGCACCACGAGGCTCGGAAACAGCTCGCCCACGAAGCGCTGCAGCAGCGAGCTGAGCAGCACGAAGCCATGCGGATAGCCCGACAGTTCCTGCGGCATGCGCACGAGCCGCGGCAGTGCGCGCGGGGCCTGCACGATGCCCATCAGCGCCTGGCGGCCGAAGGCATCCTTGCCTTCGAGTTCGACGACAAAGTTCAGACTTTTGTTGAGCACGCGCGGGAACGGGTGCGCGGGGTCGAGGCCGATCGGCGTCAACACAGGCAGCAGTTCATTGAAAAAGTAGGCGCGCGCCCATTCTGTCTGTGCCTCGTTCCACGCTTCGGTGCCGTGGAAATAGATGCCTTCGTGTTCGAGGGCGGAGAGCACGGTGTCGTGCAGCATCGTGTACTGTCGATGCACAAGCCTCTGCGCGCGCTCGACCACGAGGTCGTACACGTGCTGCAGCGACATGCCGTCCGGCGACAGTGCGCCGGGGTTGTCGCGCATCTGCTCCTGCAGCCCGGCCATGCGGACTTCGAAGAATTCGTCGAGGTTGCTGCTGGTGATACAGATGAAACGCAGGCGTTCGAGCAGCGGCACGGCAGGATCGGCGGCCTGCGCCAACACACGCTCGTTGAAACCCAGAATGCCCAGTTCGCGATTCAAAAGAGGGTAGCGGATGGACATCGGCAGCGGGACAGGAAGGTCGGGTAAAGAGGCGTAAAGACGCTCGGAAATTCTCACAGTATGATGACGATCTTATGACATTCGAATTGTCACAAATTCTACGCTGTATTCGGCTTATGTCGTAAAGATGACGCAGTCCGTATGGGACCATAACGCACGCCACTATCGTGAAGGTGACATCGTGAGGTCCGGTACGCTTAAAATGGAACCTTTTCACAGCGCGGCCGGCAGCAAGTTTGCCGCGTTTGCGCGCATGGAGTCCGCACACTCGATGGTCAACACTCCACAATTGCTTGCCGCGGTCGATCTCGGCTCCAACAGCTTCCGGCTGATCGTGGGCCGCGTCGAAGAAACGGACGCGGGCAGCCAGATCTACCAGGTCGACGCATTGCGCGAGTCCGTGCGGCTCGCCGCGGGCCTGTCGAGCGACAAGATGCTCGACCGCGCCTCGCAGGTGCGCGGATGGGACGCACTCAAGCGCTTCGGCGAGCGGCTGCGCGACTTCCACCCGGATCACGTGCGCGCGGTTGCCACCAATACGCTGCGCATCGCCAAGAATGCCGGCGAATTCCTCGGCGAGGCGCAAGCCGCACTCGGTTTCCCGATTGAAGTGATTGCCGGACGCGAAGAGGCTCGTCTGATTTATGCGGGCGCCGCACACTCCGTGCCTGCCAGCCCGGGCAAGCGGCTGGTGGTGGACATCGGCGGCGGTTCGACGGAATTCATCATTGGCTCGCATTACACGCCCATCAAGATGGAGAGCCTGTATATCGGTTGCGTGAGCCATAGCCGGGCCTTTTTCCCGGCGGGCAACGTCGACGAATACACGATGCGCCAGGCGGAACTCGCTGCCGGCCGCGAAATCCAGATTATCTCCAGCGAATACAAGAAGACGGGTTGGGAGCAGGCCATCGGCTCCTCGGGTACGGCGCGCGCGCTGGCCGAGCTGGTCGAGGCCAATGGTTTCAACGATGCGGGCATCACGCACGGCATTTCGCGCGGCGGTCTGGAACGGCTGAAGCGCGCGTTGATCAAGGCGGAGAACGTCAACCGGCTGAAACTGATCGCGCTGAAGGCGGACCGCATTCCGGTGCTGGCCGGCGGCCTGTCGATCATGCTGGCGGTGTTCGACGAACTGGGCGTCGATTACGTCGACACCACTGACGGCGCCTTGCGTCTGGGCGTGCTATACGACCTGCTGGGCCGTTCGCAGCACGAAGACATGCGTACGGTCACGGCGGAGGGTTTCATGCGCCGCTATGGCGTCGATCGTGCGCAGGCGGGGCGGATTGGCGAGCTGGCTGTGAGCTTCTACGATCAGTTCGAGGAACCGGACGCCGAGCGCCGCGCCGAGAATCGCATGTTCCTCAGCTGGGCTGCATCGCTGCATGAAATCGGCTTGTCGATCTCGCACAGCGCGTATCACAAGCATTCGGCGTATATCGCCAGCAACGCGGACATGCCCGGCTTTTCCCGCACCGATCAGGCACGCCTCGCGGCGCTCGTGCTGGGGCATGCGGGCAAGCTCGGCAAGCTGTCGCAAACGCGTGAGGTGGAATGGCCGCTGCTGTTCTGTCTGCGGCTTGCCGCGCTGCTGTGCCGGCGCCGTGCGGATGTCGGTTTGCCGGGCATCTCCGTGTCGCGCGTGAACAACGGCTATGAAGTGCGTCTGCCGAACGAATGGGTGGCGAATAACCCGTTGACCGACTACAGCCTGATTCAGGAGGCGGCGGAGTGGGAGAAGGTCGGTATCCCGTATCGGGTCGTTTATACGGACGACTGATCAAACGTCGACGGTTTTCATGCCTCGAAAAAACAGCCCGGCAGAGTGACTTGCCGGGCTGTTTCGTTTGATGCGCGTGCTGATGTGCGCGCAGCCTGCCGATGTCCGGTTAACCTGGCAGCGCGTCACCGAGGAAATGGCGTGCGTAACGCGCATTGATCTCGGACAGGCGCAGCAGGGTCAAAAAGTCGGCTGTGTTGAAATCAGGATCCCATGCCGGTGCGCCGCAAATTTTCGCCCCAAGCCGCAGATAGCCTTTGATGAGCGGCGGCGGTGCGACATCCGCGCCCGTCTTCAGTTCGTCCACGGGTAGCGGCGTATGCGGGAACGCGCGGTATTCCGGCGCCGTCATGGCGCTGTCGCGCAGGCCGCAATAGAGATTGGCGGCATAGTGGCCGCCATCGGCCATCGCGACGCTCGCGCAGCCGAGCATCGTCTCGTAGCCGTTATGCAACATATACGCTGCCAGACCGCCCCACAGCGACATGATCACTGCGCCGCTGCGGTAGTCCGGATGCACGCACGAGCGGCCCACTTCCACCATTTTGGCGCGCAGATGCGTGAGGCGCGACACGTCGAACTCGCTTTCCGCATACAGACGCCCGATGCGTGCCGCCTGATGCGGCGGCAGCGCGCGATAGGTGCCGACCACTTTCAGCGTGTCGAGATCGCGCACCAGCAGATGATCGCAGTACATATCGAATGCATCGACGTCGAGGCCTGCAGGGCCTGTCAGGCGTGCCCCCATTTCATCGGCAAAGACGCGATATCGCAGATGCTGCGCTTCGCGAAGCTCGTCGTCGGTCCGCGCCCAGGCCACTTGCAACCGGTGTTGGGCAGTGACCGTTTCTTCGGCACGCGGCAGACGGCGGCGCGTCTCGACGTTCGAAGCGAGCAACAGGGAGGACGTCGGCAGATCTTGCATGTGGCGTTCCTGGTCGAAAAAGAGAAATTCACTTTTTCGCCAATGTAGTAACGCCTGGTGACGCTCGCGTGGCAAACACGTGACTATTAGATGACGTGCCGTAAGCCTTGCGTGATCGAAATGAAGGTTGGGCCGGGCCGGCGAAGATGCACTTAGAGCAGGTCGGGACTGATGACCGCGCGCAGCACGACATCGCGCCCGCGCCCGGAAAGCCACCACACACCGGCTTTCTTTACCGACCAGCTGACATCGCTCTGGGCGAGCAGCCGCGCCGCCACCTGACCGAGCGTCGGCTGATGCCCGACGATCACCACCGTCGCCGCGATGCCTTCCGGCCAGCCGGCGGCATTGAGGACGTCGTCGACGCTCGCACCGGGCGCGAGCTCGCGCATCACGCGGTATTGATCAGTGAGGCTTTCGACCGTCTGAACGGTGCGCGTGGCGGGACTGACGAGGATCACGGCATCCTCCTCGAGGCGGGCCCGCAGCCACTTCGCCATGGCTTGCGCCTGCTTGCGGCCGCGCGTCGTCAACTGGCGGGCGAGATCGCTGGGGGCGCTGTCTTCGGCTTCGGCGTGACGCCACAGGATCAGGTTCATGCGTGTCTCCTTGTTGGTGAGAGGCGCGCCTGTGGGCGCCGCCGTCTTTGTATCACTTTGCATGGCGAGGCACGTGACAGCAAGGCGGAGCGCCCCGGCGTTATCTCAATTGTGCGGCTTTTCACAACAGTGTTTTCGGGATATAGGTATTTACCCTAGGGTCGGGCACTCCTAGACTCTCGTCATCGGTTGCACACCAAGGTGGGTGTGGCGCCGGACAAAATAATCCCGGAGGTCGTCATCATGAAGTCGCTGATCGAAGCTGCTGTTATTGCTGCCTTAATTACCGCGCCGCTCGCCGCGTTTGCCCAGTCGGACCAGCAACCGCTGACGCGCGCTGAAGTGCGTGCAGATCTGGCGCGGGTCGAAAAGGCTGGTTACAACCCGAACGACTGGATGCACTACCCGGAAAACATTCAGGCCGCTGAGGCTCGCGTCGCTGCAGAAAAGGCCGGCGGGCAAGCGGATAACGGCGGTTACGGGGCTGGCAGCAACGGCACGTCGCAGGCGAGTGAACGCACCAGCTCGGCGGTGAGTTCGTACTCGGTGCCGGTGGTTCAATACGGTCATCATTAAGCAGCCCATCCAGTTCAAGCTCTGCTAGCGGTCACCGTACTTTCTGAAATGAGGCCGCTATGGACGCGACTGTGTTGGGTTCGGTGATCGGGTTTTCGGCGCTGGTGGTCGCACTGGCTTTTGCGGTGGCGCATTACCGCAGAGAGTCGGCGCGCAAGCGCGTGATTGGCGAACTGGATCGGCGCAGCCTCTACGAGTTCGGCCGGACGCGGCGGTGAGACCGCGGCTGCAGGCAGTTGCCGCCGCAGCCCGCAGGTTATGCGATAACCGCTGATGGCGAGCGTCGCTTTGATGGAACTGCAAGCTTGCTCTTGATGAGGGCAGGCTTGCACGCGTTTTTGCACGTCGCACATAACGGCCGCGAAGATATAAGCCCGATTCGATATTCGTGGGGCCGTGACAATCGAAGTCAAGCCGGTTCCAGATGTTCAGGATCTCTCCGGAAATGCCTCTTCCGGCAATGGTGGGCTGAACCGGCCCACATCTGCTCTACTGTTTATCAGCTACGTCTGTAGCGTCCTCCGTGCCTGTTGACCAGGTCCCTTCCTGGCGGACTGACAGGGTTGGAGCTTCGTGCCTGCGGGCCATCCCCATTGTGAGCTTTGCGAGAAAAGTGATTTCAAAACTTAGGTATTTACCCTGGGTTCCTGGCTTCCTAGACTGTATTCACCGGCTGCAAACAACACTGCTTGCAGCTTCGTGCAAAACAATCTCTGGAGGTAGTCATCATGAAATCGCTCATCAAGGCCGTTGCCATTGCCGCTGTTCTGGCCGCTCCAATTGCTTCGTTCGCCCAGTCGAATCAACCTGTCACCCGCGCACAAGTGCGCGCCGAACTCGTGCAACTCGAAAAGGCCGGTTATAACCCTGCGTCGAGCAACGATGCGACCTATCCGGCCCAGATTCAGGCGGCCGAAGCACGGGTCGCCGCGCAACAAGGCGAATCGTCCAGCGGTGTTGGCGGGGTAGAGAGTGGCTCGTCGGCATCGGGTGCCCCGGCAGCGGCGATCGCGCCCAGCACGCGCTCGATTTACTTCGGTCATTGAACCGTGAGAAATGGCCGCTGTTGAAAGTAAGTCACACGGCGGCTGGAAAAGAAAAAGGGTTACACGCATAGGCGTGTAACCCTTTGATTCTATTGGTCGGAGCGAAAGGATTCGAACCTTCGACCCTCTGATCCCAAATCAGATGCGCTACCAGGCTGCGCTACGCTCCGACGAATCAGAGATTCTATCTGGCCTTGCTCACCGCCGTCAATCGCGAAATGCGAAAACACCGCGTCTATGCCAAGGGGGATGTTTTGTGGGAGAAGCGGCACGCTTTGGAGAGGGGATGCGGGCGTTTCAAGCGGCAACACTACTGCGTGCCGCTAACCAAACCAGCAACAAAGCGGCATATCAAGGCAGACCGGACGTGCGGCCCAAACGAAGCAGCGCCGCAGTCCAGATTCAACGCCTGAATGACGGGCTAATGTCTTCGACGAATCCGGTTGAGCACGTGATGCTCCGACAACCAGTGGTGCATCATTCCTTCGCCGTCATGTTCGCGCCGGTAGGTCCGCGATTCGAAAATCGACAGTCCGATCAGGACGATCAGCCCTATACCCAGGCCGACGAAACCCGCGATCGATTCAGCATCCATGGCAGCCTCCTTTGACGATTGCAGCCATCAATACATAGTAGGTCACGCGGCGGCGAAGGGAGGGTGCAACGTACAACGCGGGCGCGCTAGCACGCGCCGCGCGCTTATGCCGCGTGCGAGGCCGGCAGGTCTAGTCCGCTTCGCTGCTGTGCACAAGCCTTTACAGGTAGACTCTCGGCGCACGCCGTTGTTATGTTTCCTTTAGAGAGTCTATGAATCGCGTTCTTCTGATTGCATGTGTTGCGGCGGTCCTCGCAGGCTGCACCAACGACCCCGCGGCCGTCCACCATGGTCCGCCCCCGAAAGATCCACCTGATTATCACGGCGTGCCGACCGACGACCGCCCACCGTCCATGATGAACGCGCCCGCCGAGCCACTCGGCGCGCCGCAGCAAGCCGCTCCGCAATAACTCGAGAGCGCCGGCGCGGCGGTGACGCCGCTCAGCGGCGCATGAAACGTCAACGGAAAGCGCGCAATAGAAAAGGCGAAGCGTCGCCGCGGGCACGCCGACGCTTCTGACCCGCGCAGACTGTTCGCGCGGAGAGCGCGGGCTGCATTCATTCTAGAGTGCGCACCTCGCGTCATATGTATGCGCTTGTTTCAAGCGGTAACTGCACGGCTGCGGCTGTCCGGACACGGCCACGACCTTCAGCCGGGCGCCCCGCTCACGGCCGGCGCCCGAGCAATGCCGTGCGCGATGCGCGGCAACAGCCGCATCAGCGTGGCGCCGCGCATGGCCATGAAGACCAGCAGCGCGGCCCACAGACCGTGGTTGCCGTGCACAGCCATGAAGGCCCACGACGCCGCGAGAAATACCCCAAACGAAATCGCCATCGACACCATCAGCTCGCGCGTACGGGTCGCGCCGATGAACACGCCGTCGAGCAGAAAGCTCCACACTGAAATCACCGGCGACAGCGCAGCCCAAGGCAAATAAGCTTCGGCACTCGCACGTACCGCGGCCTGATCGGTCAGCCGCTCAATGATCCACGCGCCCGCGCCCCAATAAATCAGCGAAAAGCCGAGCGCTCCGAGCGCCGACCAGAGCATCGTCACCTTGACCGCCTGTCTGAACGCATGACGGTCACGCGCGCCGATGGCCGCACCGACCAATGCCTCCGCCGCATGCGCGAAGCCGTCCAGTCCATACGCCATGAAGGTCTGGAAATTGAGCAGCAGCGCGTTGGCGGCTAGCGTCGTATCGCCTTGGCGGGCGCCCAGATGCGCGAACCAGCCGAACGACCCCAGCAGGCAGAGCGTGCGCAGGAAGATGTCGCGGTTGAGCGCAACGAGGCGTTTCAACGCGGCTGCATCGAACAATGCCGCACGGCTCAGCGGGGCGAGGCCGCGTGGCCGCAGATGCCACAACAGCGCGGCGCCGAGCACAAAGCCGAGCGCGTCCGCGCTGGCCGTGGCGGCGCCGATGCCCGCGACTCCCCATTTGAATGCGTACACATAGAGCAGCACGGCCGCGATATTGACGCTGTTGATGAATACCTGCGCGAGAAGCGCAAGCCGCACCCGCTGGGTGCCGAGTAGCCAGCCGAGTACGACATAGTTGGCGAGCGCGAACGGCGCAGCCCAGATCCGTGCGTGGCAATACAACTGCGCCTGCTGCTGCACGGCGGCGCTCCCGCCGAGGGCGCGCAATGCGTAGCCTATTAACGGTGTTTGCAGAAGCAGCACCGCCGCGCCGATCGCGCCGGCCAGCAGCAGCGCGCGCACGATGTTGTCTCGCAGACCGGCGTGATCGCGGGCGCCCCAGGCCTGCGCGACAAGCCCGGTGGTACCCATGCGCAGGAAGCCGAAGCCCCAGAAGACGAAGTTGAAAAAGAGTCCGCCGAGCGCGACGCCGCCCAGGTAGGACGCGCCCTCCAGATGACCGGCGACGGCGGTGTCGACGGCGCCGAGGATCGGCTGGGTCAGGTTGGCGAGGACAATCGGGAATGCGAGCGCGAGGACGCGCCGATGCCAGCGCGCCGGCGACGCGGGAACCGCCTGCAGCGGGTCAGCCAGGCACCGCTCGACGGTCCCATCCGGGCTGTCGGTACCGCTCAACCGCGCTCCTGTACGCACACCCAGGGCGACACGACCACCGCCCACAGATCCGGGTCGCGCGCGGCGTAATCGGCGGCGGTTTCGGCCTGCACGCGTTCGACGAGGCCCGCGGATAACCATTGGGCGACTTGCGTGGTGTCGTCGCTGGCGATGGCTTCGGCGACGCTCACCAGATCGAGATCGCGTGCGACATGCAGCAGGATGCCGCGGGCAAAGAACTGTTCGAGTTCCGACCAGCCGATTTTCGCGGTTTCCGAAAGCAGTGAGAGGTAGAGCGGGCTATGGTTGGCGTCGTTCGAAGTCATCGGCGTAGGCGAGGTTTCAGACAAGCGGCCGTCACTATAAACCATCGGAGATCGCGCCACGGTAGCGGCGTGTTCCGGTAGGCTTGTCGTTTTGGCCTTGATTGTCCTTCATCGTGGACGGACCGGCACGCGCCGGAGCAACTGGAACACCTTCTCATGTCACTGGATTCTACGACGCCTACTTCCGATATTCACAGCGTCGCCGCTGCGACGCTCTCGCGGCAAGACGTCGAACGGTTGATCGGCGCGGCCAGACAGCCGCTTCGTTTCGAAGACTGCGATTTCGAAGGTGCCGATCTGGCGCGGCTCGATCTGCGCGGCGCGGAGTTTCATCGCTGCACGATCGTCGAGGCTTCGTTTTTCGGCGCGGTGCTCACGCAAACCCGCTGGCTGCGCTGCCGCGCCCGGCAGGCGGATTTTGCCTGCGCGGATCTCGTGGATGCCGCGTTCCAGTCGAGCGATCTCAACAACACCGTGTGGCGCCGCGCCAAGCTGGCATCGGCCGCTTTCCGGGGCTGCAAGCTGACGGGGGCGAACTTCGAGGAGTGCGGCTCGTTGGGCCTGACATTCGCCGAGACCTTGCTGGTCGGCGCTTACCTGCGCGGCCTGTCGTTTCGCAAAGCCACCCTGCAGGAACTGGATTTTTCCGATGCCGATCTCGCCGGCGCCGACTTCCGGGAAGCGGTCTTCGAAGGCGGCAGCCTCAAGGACGCCAACCTGAAGGGCGCACGCTTCGACGGCGCGGATCTGCGCCTCGTCGACCTGAGCGGCGTGCGCCTCGTCGACGCGGGCCTGTTTCGCGGCGCCACCATTTCGCATCAACAGGCCGCGGTGCTGGTGACGGAACTGGGTCTGCGCGTGCTTTGATAGGGAGAAAGCGCAAACACCTTTTTAGTCTGGCGGATTTTGGCGGATCAGTTAATTCGCGCGGTGCGAATTAATCTGAATAAACTGGAGCTAAAAACAATTCGCGTGACGCGGAATGCCAATAAAGCCACTGAAGGGTGCGTTGGCGCACCAAGAAGTGCGAGTCGTTATAATCGGAAGGCGGTTGATTCCGGATTTGACATTTTAATTGGCGCGAATGGCGGAAAAAAGCGAGGGCCGGCCATGAGAGTCAATGCCAGTAAGGCTGTCCGGATGGCGTGCCGGATCCGGGGCAGGGAGCTCTAGGCGTTTTATATGTGGCCTGCACCTCATTTTAATTCGCCTTTTAGATTATTTCCAGTTCACGGAATGCGTACACCGTGCGCCGCGTCACATTTGTGACAAAATTAACCTATTGCATGGGCCTGATCACGTTGATAGATTCGGTTTTGGCGCATGGTGAACCGGTCCTTTACCGATATGCGCCGAACCCCCGTTAGCCCGGCCCTCGAGCCGGGCTTTTTTTTGCAAGCGGGATTTTGAAAAACGGGGTGATTTACTGCTTGCAGCGAACCACCATCGAACGATTCTTGACGTTGGCACCGAAGATGCCGCCAATCGAACCGCCGGAGGTTGCGCCATTGTCGACGTCCTTCGAAACCACATCGTAGCCGTACGCGCCGCAAACTTCGCCCGCGCGCTTATAGCATTCGGCCCAGCTCTCGCTGGCGTCGCTGCCGCTGCAATTGATGGCGAAGCCGGTGTCGCCGCTCGGCAGATAGGTCATGTTGGTAGAGCTGGCGCAGCCGCCCAGGCTCGCCAGCGTCAGGACCGCGAAGCTTGCCGCCACCACGGCGGCAGTTGGTTTCCATCCAGTCTTCATCTGAGATTCCTCTTAAGTTGCCGCGCGTTGCCGCACGGCTTACCGCGCCGGGAGTGCGCGCGACGGGTCGATCGAGCGACCCTCGTAACGCAGTTCGAAGTGCAGCATGACGCGGTCGGTGTCCGAGTCGCCCATTTCGGCGATCTTCTCGCCTTGCGTCACGCTTTGGCCTTCCTTCACCAGCAGCGCGCGATTGTGCGCGTAGGCGGTCAGGTAGTCGGCGTTGTGCTTCACGATCAACAGGTTGCCGTAGCCGCGCAGCCCATTGCCCGCATACACAACCGTGCCTGCTGCCGCCGCGACGACCGGCGTCCCTGCGCTGCCGGCAATGTCGATGCCCTTCGAGTTCGAACCGTCGAAGCGGCGGATGACCGTGCCGTTGGCCGGCCAGATCAGCGAGATCGACGAGGCCGGAGCGGGCGAGGGTGCCACCTCCGCCGGCGTGCTACGCGGCTCTGGCGCCGACGCCGCGCTGCTCCGGCTGCTGCCACGCGAACCGCCTGTCGACGCCGTGACCGGCGCCGCGTTGCCGGGCGGAGCCACGCGCAGCACCTGGCCGACTTCGATGCTGTCGGGATTCGACAGATTGTTCCAGCGCACGATGCTCTGCACCGATTGCCGGCTGCTGTGGGCAATCCTGTACAGCGTATCGCCCCGTTCGACTCGATAGTACCCCGGCCCCACCGGCGCAGACCCGCACGCGGCGAGGACTGCCAGCAACGCCGTGCAGGCGAGCTGTCGTATTCTTCTTGTTCCCAACATTGGACCTCGCAAAGCGCCACCGCGCGCCGATCCCGATCACACGGCAGATGGCAAAGCGTTCGATTCTAACGGTTTTGCATTGCAGCACGCGAAACCTGCGGGCGCGAGGTGTCCAGCAGGGCGCGTGCCAGGGCGGCCGCGCCGCCCGGCGTGGCCGCCGCCCAGGCAGTGTCTCAGTCGAGCGCGCCGACGCTGATGCGCAGCGCCGCCGTTTCCGATTCGCCGGCTTCGAGCCAGCGCAGGCCGAGGCCGTTGTGGATCGCATCGGGCAGGCCGAGCCAGGGCTCGACGCAATAGAAGTCCGATTCCGCCGCTTCGGTCCACGTCGTGACCGCGTACCAGGGCACCGAGCCCGGGCGTTGCAGGTCGATCGAGATGGTGCGTTTCAGACCGGACTCGATGATCCGCACGGGCCGCTGCGGCGCGCCGTCGAGGCAATGGAAGCGGTCGACAATGTCCGCTTCGTCGAGCGTATAGCTCGCCTTGCCCGGCTCGGCTGGGCTGATCGAGCCGTCCGGCCGTTGCAGGCAAAGCTTCGTGCGGGGCAACTCCAGCACGGTTTCACCGCGTTGCGTGTGCGGCAGCGAGAAGTAGAAGTGATGACCGGCGTAGTACGGCAGCGCGGTGTCGCCGGTGTTGGTCGTGATCAGTTCGACGTCGAGCGTGTGAGCGTCGGCGAGCCGGTACACCGCTTCGAAGCGAAAGCCGAACGGGTAGGCGATGCGGGTGGCCTCGCTGTCGGCGAGCGTCATCCGGATGCCTGCGCCTTCTTCATCGACGCTGGCCTGAAACGGCAGGTCGCGCGCGAAGCCGTGCATGGGCAGGTCGCGCACCGTGCCTTGCGCGTCGCGCCAGCGGCCGATCTGGCCATCCACGCGATGGCGGCCGAGAAACGGAAACAGCAGCGGATTGCCGCCGCGGATGTGCGCAGCGCGGCTCCAGTCGGGCGCGTCGGGCCAGTGGATCACCGACTGACCGTCGATGTGCCATGACAGTAGCCGGCCGCCGGCTTGCGGCGCGAAGCGAAGCAGTGAGGCGCCGTGCGCGATCTCGAGAATGTCCTGATGCTGGAATTGGGGCATGTTGGGCGATCAGATTGAGGAGCGGTTGTTGATCCAGGAGCGCCGTGACGAAGGCACGGCGTGTCGCCGATTTTGCGCCGCTTTGCGCTACGGGGAAACCCTTCTGGGGAAATTGCGGGTTCGCGCCACCGGTCAGCTTGCCGATAATTCGGACGAATGCCCGGCATTCCAGCCGCTGGGCCCCACCGATTCCGGAGGCGCAATGGATCTCGCGACCGCTATGGCCGTGGCCCTGTTCGGCATGTTCGCCGGCAGCACTGTGTACTTCTTCTTCAAGCTCGAACGCTAAACTTTCCGTCGCGATCCGACCTGCGGCTCTCTGTAGCGCGGAGTGATTTTCCATCTGCCTCGCACCTGGATTCTGGACTCGCCGCGGGGGCGCGCCGGAGTCTTTCCGCTACGTAACATCCGTTTCGAGTTGTGACGCAGCGCGTCAAAATTTTCCCAAAGGTGGCTCAAAAGCTTGGCGCTGACATACCGGCCAGGCATAATCGGGGCGCTTCGAGGCGCCGGCTTACCCATGCCGCGTGCTGCCCCTGATTCCCCACCTGTTAAGAGGACCGCCGCGTGAGCTTGTCGTTTCTGATTTTTTTGAGCGTGCTGCAGGGCGTCACTGAACTGTTCCCGGTCAGCAGCCTCGGCCATACCCTGCTCGTGCCCGCGCTGTTCGGCATGCATATTGACGAACATGCGCCGCAGCTTCTGCCGTTCCTCGTTGCGCTGCACCTCGGTACCGCGCTCGCGCTACTGTGGTATTTCCGCAAGCGCTGGATCGCGCTCGTAGGCGGTTTTTTCGCGTCGCTCGGCGGCCGCCGCAACGACGACGGTCACATGATGTGGGCGTTGATCATCGGGACGATTCCGGCGGGTCTGGTGGGCCTCATCCTCGAGAAGCGGCTCGAACGGCTGTTCCACGATCTGCGTATTGTCGCGATCGCACTCATCGTCAATGGCGTGCTGCTGTGGTTCGGCGACCGCCTGCAGCGTGCGCGTGCGCATCAGGCACCGGAAAAGCTGACGTTCCGCCAGGCGTTTTTCGTCGGGCTGGCGCAAATCGGCGCGCTGATTCCGGGTTTCTCGCGCAGCGGCCTGACGATGATCGCCGGCAATGCCGCCGGACTGACAGCCGAAAAGGCTGCCGAGTTCTCGTTCCTGCTCGGCACGCCCATCATCTTCGCGGCCGGCATTCTCGAATTGCCGAAGCTGTTTCACGCGCCAGGCCAACTGGGCGACGCGCTGCTCGGCGGTGTGCTGACCGCTATCGCCGCGTATCTGAGCGTGCGCTTCCTGATGCGCTACTTCGAAGGCCGCGGCCGGCTGGCGAGCTTCGGCGTGTACTGCGTGCTCGCAGGCATCGTGTGTCTGGGCTGGTTCATGCTGCACCCGCAACCGGTTTAAGACCGGGTCATGAGCGGCCGGGCGGCTGATTGAGCGGCGTGGGCGGCGCAGGATGATCGGTTATAATCCGCCCCCTGCGTCGGTTGCAGCGGCCGCTGACCGCAACATACGCCCGGGCAAGTGCTGCCCGGTCGGTTAAAATTCCAGTTTCGCCTCCCCATAGTTCAACGGATAGAACACGGGTCTTCTAAACCTGAAATCGAGGTTCGATTCCTCGTGGGGGGGCCATCTATCCGTGCGGCGATCTTCGGCCGCAGCGACACGCCCCGTTAAAGCCTCGCTTTGCGGGGTTTTTCATTGCCCGCGCAGCAGATCGCGATGCGTCAGATAAAGCCGCAAGTCGAATTCGGTCTGATGGTAGCCGGGCTGCATGAACTCGCACAGACGGTAAAACGCCTTGTTATGGTCGCTTTCCTTCAGATGAGCAAGTTCGTGCACGACGATCATCTGCAGAAACTCGGGCGCCGCATCCTTGAACAGCGAGGCAATGCGAATCTCCTTTTTCGCCTTGAGCTTGCCGCCTTGCACGCGCGAAATCGTCGTGTGCAGGCCCAACGCGTGGCGCAAGACGTCGAGCTTGCTGTCGTAGATGACCTTGTCGATAGCCGGCCCGCTGCGCAGGAATTCGCGCCGCAGGTCCGCGCAATATTCGTAAAGCGCGCGATCGGTTTGCACCGTGTGCCGGTGCGGATACTTCTCGGCCAGATACGCGCCAAGCTGCTGTTCGGCGATCAGCCGGCGCACCTTGTCCTGTAGCGTGGCGGGATAGGCACTGAGGTATTTCAGATGCTGCATGGCGGTGTCGCGAGGTGGGCGAAGACGTGACGCTTATTGTACTGGCCGCTGGCGCCGCCTTGAACGCGGCTCGTCGTGGTCAAGGCGCGATCACACGGGCCATCCCTGCATAGGGCAGACCCATGGGCCGTGCAATCGCTCCGTGCGCCGACTAAGCGGCGCCCTGGACATGTTCGGGGCGCACTGTCGCCGCAACAGCGGCGCGGCATTCCTCGATCAAGCCGCGAAACGTCGTCGCATTACGATGGCCGCTGACGATGCCGATCTCAGACTGTCCTTCCGATTGTCCGCCGAAGCCGACAATGATCGTCGATGGCGCCGGCTGATTGCGGATGCGCCGCAACAGATTGCGCAGATACGGCGGCGATTCGGCGGCATCCAGCGAAACAATGCAGATGATCGGTGCACCGTCCGTCTGTTTCCTTTCACTGCGCGCGTTGCGAAACTGTTCATAGGTGGTCGCGACCGTCGTGACGTTTTGTCGCGCGAGCAGTTGCACCGCGATGGCGGCGGCCACTTCGTCGAACGCGCCGCGTCCCGAGATGCACAACACGACGGCGTCGTTCGCAGCACTTAGCGTGTCCGGGGCGTCGGCGCCGCCACTGTAGTGCGGTTCGGTGCGCTCGGGCGGCGCTGCACTGTCGGCCGCTTCGGGCGCTGCGCCACGGTCGGCTGCGCCTTCTATCGCCTCGAGATTTTCGATGATATCCACCACCGCCTCATTGAAACGCGCCAGTTGCTCGGGCGTCAGCACGCCGCGCAGCGCGTCGTTGCGTGCGAGGCGCAAGCCTTCGAGCGCGACCTGGTCGTAGTAATCGATCACCGACATCTCACTGAGCAGACGGTCTGCCTGCACGAGGGCTTCATGGGGATCGTCCGCGAGCAGGCGCTGATAAAACGTCTGGGCCGGCGTAAGCGCGGGTTGATCGCCAAGCAGGATGGTCAGGAAGTTCAGACGGTCGGCATAGCGGCCCAGTGTGACGAGGCACAGTGTGAGCGGCGTCGACAGCACGAGCCCGACCGGGCCCCACAGCCAGCTCCAGAAAATCGCCGCGACGACGACCGCGAGTGGCGAAAGCCCCGAGCGTCGACCGTACAGCAGCGGCTCGGCCACCTGGCCCGCAACCAGGTCCACCACGACGAACAGGATCAGCGTCCAGACCGCCATCGTCCATTGCGGCTGGATGGCCGCGGCGAGACACACCGCGAGCAGCGCGGCAATCCAGATGCCGATATACGGCACGAAGCGCAGCAACGCCGCGACGACGCCGAATAGCAGCGCCCCCGGCACGCCGATGCCCGCGAGCCCCACCGCCAGCACCGCGCCCACGCTCAGGTTCAGGCCGAGCTGTGCGACGAAATAGCGGCTCAGACGACTCGCGGCGTCATTGATGGCGGTCGTGGTGCGATGCAGATCGCGCGAGCCGAACAGACTGATCAGACGGTCGCGCAGATCCTCGCGCTGCAGCAGGATGAAGATGGTGACGACCAGCACGATGAAGGTGGTCTCGAGCGGTGCGACAGCGGGCGAAAAGGCGCGCTGCGCCAGTTGCATCGGCGTGAGGGCGGGCTCGTGCACTTCGACGGGCAGCGGCGGCTGAGGCGCATTGCGGTTCGCCTTGCTGAAACTGCGCGGCGCCGCCGGCCGCGACGGCGCGACCCGCTGCAAGGTAATGGCGGCCTTGCCCAGCAGGACATCGGCGCGGCCGACGGTCTTTTCCTGCACGGTTTCGATCTTCCGTTCGATCGCCACCTGGTATTGCGGCAGATCGGCCGCCAGCTGGACGATTTGCGCGCCGATCAGCGCGCCCGCGCCCAGCACGATGGCCAGAGCGAAAAACACCGCAATGAAAATCGACGGCAACTGGCCCATGTGCAGACGCCGCAGCGAAGCGACCAGCGGCGCAAGCAGAAAGCTGAGCAAGACGGACAGCGTGATGGGAATCAGGACCGCGCGGCCGAAATACAGCCCGCAGACCACCACGACGCCGGTGATCACCGACGCAAGGCCATGCAAACTGGGCGCACCCGGCGGGTACACGCGGTTGGGCCGCCCTTGGGGCGGCAACGATAGTTTCATGCTAATGGCTTTCCGGTTGACGGGGCGCGCGACGCTCCCGCACTGCTTTGAGGATACAACTGCGGAGCATAGCAATCTACACGCCCGGGACGCCGATTCCGGCCACGCGCAAAGCCGGCGAAGCGCGGCGCGACAACGGCCGTGCCGCGCTACGGGCCTGCGCGGGCACCGCCGTGTCTCGGGCCGTGCCTCATTACATGCTTACGGCGAACCGTTCCTGCAGTAAGCGAGGAAGCCGGGCCGCTTCGCGAGACGCTCGAAATAGTCTGACACTGCGGGAAACCGCGGGTGTTGGAGCGGCGTGCTGAACCAGCGGTTGATCGACAGGGCGACCGGAATGTCCGCAAGAGAGAAGTCAGCTCCCGCGACAAACGCGCCCGTCGCTTGTATCTGCCGGTCGACTATGCCGATATGCCTGGCCCAGCTCGCCGAGGACGCCGAAATCAATTCGGCAGCCTAACCATTAAGCAACAGATAACAGCCGCCGATCAGCAGCACGAACGAGGCGAGCAATGTGACGGTGCCCACGCGGGTCATGACGGCCGGCCACTGCGGATGTGGCAGCGGCTCGATGCGCACGATGCTGGGCACCGGCGCCGGGTCGCGGCGCACGAAGAACGGCACCAGCGCGACGGCGAAGATGGCCAGCACGACGGCAAACGACTTGAGAGCGAATGAGAGATCCATGGGGGAACTGCGAAGGGTGGTGCGCACAAAAGTGTCGTGCGAGACAGCTAATGTTATGGAGCGGTCGTGCGAGCGACCATGAGACGAGTCTGAAAACGCGCTTCGTGTCTTAAGTGAGCAGCGCGGGTGGGTAGGCTCGCTGGCCGCGGTGTGAGGTGAGGCCGACGCGTCGGGCGGACGCTTCGGGCGACTATCCGGCGGGTGGCGTGCTATTCTTTTCAGGTCCAGATCGCGAACCGCTT
Source organism: Paraburkholderia sp. (assembly GCF_036488795.1). Lineage (GTDB taxonomy): Bacteria > Pseudomonadota > Gammaproteobacteria > Burkholderiales > Burkholderiaceae > Paraburkholderia. The sequence goes on along the minus strand of NZ_DASXHA010000135.1, from coordinate 6,642 downwards.
CATGACCACCCGAACCAGCTTCCGAGGAGAACGACCCATGTCGATGCGAACCCGTGCCCTGTTTCACGTGACGGTGGGCGGACTGCTGCTGGCCGCAGCCATGTGTGCTCAGGCAGCAAATCTTGGCTTTCTCAACGACACACCGATCGCCTATATGAAGCAGCGCGACATCGATTCGGTCAAGAAGGCCGTATTCAGCGCCCTGGACGACAAGCAGGACGGCGAAGCCGCTACCTGGGTCAACGAAGGAACCGGCAACAGCGTGCGCATCGACGCAACGATCACGCCGCAAAGCACGGGCAGGGAAGGCACGCGCACCTGTCGCGACACCACCGTCGTGCTGAACGCGAAAGGACAATCCATGACGCTTCGCCCGCAGTTCTGCCGTGAAGGCAGCGGCGCGTGGCAATTGCAGAAGAAGCATTGAGCGGACGCATTGTTTCTTGCGGCGTCATCCTGCTCGACCCGGATGGGCGAGTCCTGCTCGCGCACGCTACTGAGACGTCTCATTGGGACATTCCCAAAGGACACGGCGAGCAAGGCGAGGCACCGCACGTCACGGCGCTGCGTGAAATGGTCGAAGAGACCGGCATGGTGATTGACGCAGCGCGCCTGAAGGATCTGGGCCTGTTCGTCTACCGGCGCGACAAGGACCTGCATCTGTTCGCAGCGCGTGCTCGTGCCGACGAACTCGATCTGTCGGGTTGCGTGTGCACGTCAATGTTTCCGCGCCGCTCGGACGGCGTCCTGATTCCCGAAATGGACGCCTATCGCTGGACCGAGCCGCTCGAGGTCGAACGCTACGCAAGCCGCAGTCTGACGCGACTCTTCGAGACCACGCTGTCGCTGGTCGAACTGCATCGCACGTTGCGAGAAGGTGAGGGCGGCAGTTCGCCTCAGGTGATCAGTCCAGCGCGCGATCGTTAGGATGAGCGAACAGGGCACGGTTCGACTCTGACAGCGGGAAGTTCAGGTTGATGCCGTGTGGCGGAATGGGCTGCGTGAACCACATGTTGTATAGACGCTCGGCCTCGCCCGAGGTTTGCATCCGCGCGACCACGCCATTTACCAGGTCGCGCATTGGTGCATCGTTCTTGCGGAACATGCACGCATACACCTCATAGCCGAGTGGCGTGCCCGTCACCAGAAAGTCGTCGGGGTGCGGGTCGGTCGCCTTGAAGCCGTAAATGATCGGCTCGTCCATCACGAATGCCACCGCGCGGTCATCTTTTAGTGCGGCAAACGCATCCGGATGATCCCGGGCGCTCGTGATGCGCATGTTCAGATGCTTCTCGCTGTTCAGTTGACGCAACAGGCGCTCGTCGGATGTGCCGGCCGTCGTGACCACCGGTTTGCCGGCGAGGTCCGCAAAGTCGGTGATCCCGCTTTTACGGCGCACGATCATCCGCACCGCGTACTGGAAGAAACTATTGGAGAAAGCCGCTTCGCTATCGCGCTCGTGTGTATGCGTGGTGGAGCCGCATTCCAGATCAATCTGGTTGTTCTGCAACATGGGAATGCGGTTGCCCGACGTCACCGTGATCTCGCGTACCTTCAATTCCTGCAGCCCGAGCGACTTCTTGATCTGATCGACGATCTGCAGTGCGATGGTTTGGGAATAGCCCACCGTGCCGTTGCCGTCGAAATAGGAGAACGGGATCGACGCTTCGCGCACACCGAGCGTCACGACGCCGTCGTCGTGAATTTTCTTGAGCGTCCCGGTGAGTTCCTGCGCGTGCGCGGAGCACGCGAGCCATGCCGCCGCGAGCGCGGCCAGCGCACTGCGTACGCATGACGGATGGCGGGCTGCAAACCTCATCGTTCCTCCCCGAAGCGGTGCTCGCACCGTCACTTTCGATGGACCGTTGTGCCACAAACTGGCCTGAGGTCACGGGCGCGGCGCGCTCGCGGCCTCAGGAGTACACACAATGTGCGCGTCCGATAGTTGTCAGCCAGCCCAGCTTACGCTGGCTTGCCCCAACTGTCGCGCAGCGTCACGATGCGGTTGAAAACAGGCTTGCCCGGCTTGGAGTCGACGCGGTCGGCCACAAAGTAGCCGTGCCGTTCGAACTGATAGCGTTGTTCCGGCAGCGCGTCGCGCGCGCCCGGTTCCAGGTACGCGTTGACTACCCGCTTCGAATCCGGATTGAGCGCTTCGAGGAAGTCGCGGCCGCCTGCGTCGGGCTGCGGTTCCTTGAACAGCCGGTCGTAGATGCGCACTTCAGCCGGGCAGGCGCCAACCGCGCTGACCCAGTGAATGTTGCCCTTGACCTTGTAGTTGTTCGCGCCTTCCGTGCCCGACCTGCTGTCCGGAAAGTAATTGCAGTGGACCGCGATCACGTTGCCGTTTTCGTCCTTGTCCGCGCCGGTGCATTCGATCACGTAGCCGTAGCGCAGGCGCACCTTGTTGCCCGGGAACAGGCGGAAGTAGCCCTTGGGCGGCGTTTCGGTGAAGTCATCGCGTTCGATCCACAGTTCGCGCGAAATCGGGAACAGGCGCGTGCCATGTTCCGGATGATGCGGGTGGACGGGCGCGCTGCACTCTTCGGTGAGCCCTTCGGGGAAGTTGTCGATGATCAGCTTGAGCGGGTCGAGCACGGCGGCGATGCGCGGCGCCTTGTCGTCCAGATCGTCGCGCAGCGCGCCTTCGAACACGCTCATGTCGATCCATGAATCGACCTTCGTGACACCGATGCGCTCGCAGAACAGCTGGATTGCCTCCGGCGTAAAACCGCGCCGGCGCACGCCGACGATGGTGGGCATGCGCGGATCGTCCCAGCCGTCCACGTGGCCTTCGGTCACGAGTTGCAACAGCTTGCGCTTGCTGGTGATGGCGTATGTCAGGTTCAGACGCGAAAACTCGATTTGCTGCGGCAGCGGGCGCGTGAAGATTCCCGCTTCGGCCAGCTCGTTCAGGATCCAGTCGTACAACGGACGGTGATCTTCGAACTCCAGCGTGCACAGCGAGTGCGTGATGTTTTCCAGCGCGTCCGAAATGCAGTGCGTGTAGTCGTACATCGGATACACGCACCACTTGTCACCGGTGCGGTAGTGGTGCGCAAAGCGGATGCGGTAGATGACCGGGTCGCGCATGTTGAAGTTCGGCGATGCCATGTCGATCTTCGCGCGCAGCACGTGCTCGCCTTCCTGGAATTCGCCCGCCTTCATTCGGCGCAACAGATCGAGGTTCTCTTCCACCGAACGTTCGCGGAACGGCGAGGGCGTGCCGACCTCGGTAGCCGAGCCGCGGTTGGCGCGCATTTCTTCGGCCGACTGGCTATCCACGTACGCCTTGCCGCGCTGAATCAGCAGCTCGGCGAATTCGTAGAGCTTGTCGTAGTAATCGCTCGCGTAATAGAGCTGTTCCTTGTCGTCCTGAGTCCACTCGAAACCGAGCCACTTCACCGAGTCGATGATCGATTCGACGTATTCGACGCTTTCCTTTTCCGGATTCGTATCGTCGAAGCGCAGATGGCACACGCCGCCGTAGCTGCGCGCCACGCCGAAGTTCAGGCAGATGCTCTTCGCGTGACCGATGTGCAGATAACCGTTCGGCTCGGGCGGAAAACGTGTTTCCACGCGCTGGCCCCACTTTCCGGAGCGGTTGTCGTCGTCGATGATGTTGCGGATGAAATTGGATGCCGCTGGCGCGTCGTTGCGTTCGGTATTCATGCGAGATGGAGAAAGTCGGTCGAGGGCGCGCAATGCGCTCACTTGTCTGTCAATTCTACCTGACGACCACCCTTCCGGCAGACCGAGTGCGGCGTCCAGCCAACGATGGGCGCGGTTCCGCGCGTTTTTTCCTGGTCGCGACGCTCTGTTGCATGCTGTAACAGGAGGTAAATCGCTTTGTTGAGAGGTCGGCCGTCACCTTAGGATGCGACCGTCGCGGCGGCCCACGAGGCGCCTCGCAGAATCCGCAATCTGTTGAAAGGAAGCTTCCATGCGCAGGACTGTACCCCTCACACTGAAGCTGGCGGCCGCAGGCGCGGCGCTTGTCGCCGGCTTCATGGGCAGTCTCGCGGCCAGCGTTCCGGCGCTCGCGAAAACGGCCGAGCCGAAGCCGGTGCTGGACGGCTCGGCGGTCGCCGTGCCGGATCGCTATAGCGCCGATACCGCGCAGCAGATTTTCGCCGAGGGCGGCAACGCGGTAGATGCCGCGGTGGCGATCGCGTTCACGCTCGCCGTGACCTATCCCGACGCCGGCAATCTGGGCGGCGGAGGTTTCATGACGCTCTACGTGGACGGCAAACCGTATTTTCTCGATTACCTCGGCCGGGCGCCGCAGCAGGCGACCCGCGAGATGTACCTCGACGACAAAGGCAAGCCGGTTCCCGGCATGAGCGTGGTGGGGTATCGCGCAGCAACCGTGCCGGGCACTGTCGACGGAATGTGGGAGGCGCAGCGGCGCTTCGGCAAATTGAAGTGGAAACAGGTGCTGGCCCCGGCCATCCACTACGCGACCGATGGCTTCAAGGTCGATGCGCGACTGCAGAAAATTCATGACGCCGCCGCGCCGGGCTTTGCGGGCAAGACCAACTTCGACGCGTATTTCTCGAACCTGAAGGCGGACGTCAGTTTCCGGCAGCCGGAACTGGCGCAGACGCTTTCGCGCATCGCCAGCGACGGCGGCCGTGAGTTCTACGAAGGCCACACGGCGGATCTGATCGCCGCACAGATGTACGGGCACGGGCTCATCACGAAGCCAGATTTGCAGCAGTACAAGGCGCTCTGGCGCGACCCGTTGACCGCCGACTGGAACGGCTACCGCGTGGTCACGGCGCCGCCGCCTGGTTCGGGCGGTGTCGGTCTGATCCAGATGCTCAAGATGAAGGCGGATCTGAAGCCGGCTTTCGCTGGGCTGGACCTGAATTCCGCGCCGTATATTCACCTGATCGCGCAGATTGAGGACCGCGTGTTCGCCGATCGCCAGCAATACATGGGCGACCCGGATGCGGCGCCGGTACCGGTCGCGAGGCTGATCGACGATGCCTACCTCGGGCCGCGCGCCGACGAAGTCAGTCCCGACGAAGTGCCGGGCGCAGCGCCGGTCAAACCGGGGCTCGGCGCGGGAGCCGGTGGCACGACGGCGGAAAAGCCGCAGACGACGCACTTTTCCGTGGTCGACAAGTGGGGTAATGCGGTGTCGAACACGTACACGCTGAACGGCTCGTTTGGCGCGGGCGTAGTGGTGGACGGCGGCGGCTTTCTGCTGAATGACGAAATGGACGATTTCGACATCACCCCTGCCGCGACGAACCCCTCAGGCGGGACGGCCGATGGGCTCAACACGATTGCGCCGGGGCGCCGGCCGGTGTCGTCGATGACGCCGACGCTCCTTCTCAAGGACGGCAAGGTGGCGCTGGTGATCGGCACACCGGGCGGCTCGCGGATCTTCACGTCGATTTTCCAGGTGATGACCGACATCTACGATTTCGGCCTGTCGCCCACCGATGCGCTGGCCGCGCTGCGGTTTCATCACCAGTTGCTGCCGCAGAAGACCATCTACTGGGAGCCGTACCATCCGATCACCGGCGATCTGGCCGATCAGTTGAAGGCCTTGGGCTATACGTTGGAGGGTCAGTCGTTCAACGGCGACGTGCAGTTGATCCGCGTCGATGGCACGACGCCGCAACCTGCGGCCGATCCCCGTGGCGTGGGGGTGGGACGGGTGTTCCAGTAGCCTGCGTGGGCGGAAGTGCCGGGGGTGTTTCCACTGTCTGCGGGGCTCCTGACAGCTCCGGTACCGCCCGCCTCAAATCACCGATTGCCCGCGCAACGCGGCAAGCTTCTCATCGTCGTAACCGAGTACCTCACGCAGAACGCTCTCGGTGTGCTCGCCGAGCGTGGGCGGATGGGACAGGGCCACGGGCGGCGTGCCGCTCATGTTGATCGGATTGCGCACCAGCTTCACGGTACCGCCCGATGGATGCGGCAGGTGCACCTGCATGCCGCGCGCCACCACCTGCTCGTTCTCGAACACTTCCTCCAGGTCGTTGATGGGCCCACACGGCACGCCGGCGCCTTCCAGCGCGGCGATCCACTCATCCTTGCCCAGCGTGCGGACCATCGCGGCTAGGATCGGCACGAGCGTGTCGCGATTGCGCACGCGGGCCGGATTGGTGGCGAAGCGCTCGTCTTCCGCCAGTTCCGGGCGCTTGCCGGCTTCGACAAACTTGCGGAACTGGCCGTCGTTACCCACCGCGACGATGATCCATCCGTCACTGGTCTGGAAGGTCTGGTAGGGCACGATATTCGGATGCGCATTCCCCCAGCGCACCGGCGGCTGGCCGCTGGCGAGGAAATTGGAGTTCATGTTGGCCAGCATGGCCACCTGCACGTCCAGCAGCGCCATGTCGATGTACTGGCCTTCGCCGGTACGGTCCCGATGCGCCAGCGCGGTGAGGATGGCGACAGTCGAATACATGCCGGTCATCAGGTCCGCAATCGCCACGCCGGCCTTTTGCGGACCGCCGCCCGGCAGGCCGTCGCGCTCGCCGGTAATGCTCATGAAACCGCCAATGCCCTGAATGATGAAGTCGTAACCCGCTCGCTGCGCATACGGGCCGGTCTGGCCAAAGCCGGTCACCGAGCAATAGACGAGATCCGGTTTCACTTCCTTGAGCGACGCGTAGTCGAGGC
>NZ_DASXHA010000113.1:0-82119 GCF_036488795.1 Paraburkholderia sp. | reverse complement strand
ATTTCATTTTGGCTTGATGAGGTGTGGGGATTTTTTTTGCCTGCGCGTTTGGGTCGGAGTGCCTGGTTTTTTGGGTGTTGCTTGATTTGCTTCTGGTTTGTTGGGGTTGGGTTTTGGTTGTTTGCCTGCGGTGCTGTTTGCTCGCGGCGTTGGCCTTGCCTTGATTTTTTGCTTGCCTACGGCGTTGGCCTTTCCTTGTATTCTTAGTGGTCTATTAGCTTCGCCCCTGTGCGGGGCGGCACTTACTTTCTTTGCCGCCGCAAAGAAAGTAAGCAAAGAAAGCGGGCTTCCAACCGCTAGCCCATAAGTGTCCATCTCTGTCGTGTACCGGAAACGGCCCAACACGAGATCCGCCCTCGTACAGTATGCCTGCATGACAAAGCACTCATCCGCTCCAGCGTCGCGCTCCGCGCCCCGCCGCCGGGCATAACCGTCCTTCTGCCAGAGCTGGTGGGTTGGCCGTGCGCGACCCAGCAGGCGGCAGGCGGCCAGCCGGGCTACAAACAATTGGCAAATACGCGGCAGCCCAGTGACAACCCGGCGGCAAATGGGAGTGAGCCGCACAACCCGCGAAGACGCACCCGCTTTCCCATGCGACCCCATCCGCGACGCACGAAGTGCGGAGTGGGATGAATGAGTGCCTTGTCACTGAGACGAGTTGCGCGAGGGACGGTCTCGTCTCGGACCCATGCCGCGTGAGTGGCGAGGTGGACACCTACTGGCTGGCGGTTGGAAGCCCGCTTTCTTTGCCTACTTTCTTTGCGGCGGCAAAGAAAGTAGGTGCCGCCCCGCACAGGGGCGAAGCTAATAGACCACTAACAAATCAAGGAAAGGCCAACGCCGTAGGCAAACAGTCAAACAGCGAAGCCAACAGAAAAAAAGCAGAACAAGGCCAACGTCGTTAGGTAACCAGCGCCGCAGGCAAAAAAACCTCAAACCGCCATGGCCATCCGCTTCCTCTCCCCCCGCTGCATAAAATAATTGCCAACGATCACACCGACCGTGACCACCGCAATAAACAACGTAGCAAGCGCATTCATCTCCGGATTCAACCCAAGCCTCACACGGGAGAAAACAACAAGAGGCAAGGTAGTCGACCCAGGCCCGGACAAAAACGCAGACAACACGAGATCGTCGATCGACAAAGTGAAGGACAACAGCCACCCGGCAACCAGCGCTTGCGAAATCAACGGCAACGTAATGAAGAAAAACACCCGCAACGGCGTAGCCCCGAGATCGAGTGCCGCTTCCTCCAGTGAAGGATGCAACTCCCGAACCCGCGACTGCACGATGATCGCCACGTAAGAAATACACAGCATCACATGCCCGATCCAGATCGTGAACACGCCACGACCGGCCGGCCATCCAAGCCACTTCGCCATTTCGATGAACAGCAGCAGCAGCGAGATCCCCTGAATCACCTCAGGAATGACCAGCGGCGCATTGATCATCCCGGTGTACAGGGTAAAGCCGCGAAAGCGCCCCATCCGAGCCAGCACAAACCCCGCCCATGTGCCAATGAACACCGACGCAAACGCCGTCATCAAACCAATGCGCAACGACAACCAGGCCGCCGCAATCAGCTCGTCGTCCTGCAGCAACGCCGCATACCAGCGCGTCGAAAAATGCGTCCACACCGTCACCAGTTGCGACTCGTTGAACGAGTACACCACCAGGCTCACAATCGGGATATACAGGAACAGAAAGCCAATCCCGAGCGCCACGATCTGCAAAATGCGATTCGGCTTCATCAGCGCCTTTCCTCCAGCGTCTTCGCCTGCGCATACTGGAAGAACGCCATCGGCACCAGCAGCAGCAACACCATCGCGCACGTCACCGCAGAGGCCATCGGCCAGTCCGCGTTGTCAAAGAACTCATTCCACATCACCCGGCCAATCATCAGCGTGTTCGCGCCGCCCAGCAGTTCCGGAATCACGTACTCGCCCACTGCCGGAATGAACACCAGCAGGCAGCCGGCAATAATGCCGTTCTTCGACAGCGGCAAGGTGATCTGCCAGAACGCCTTCCATGGCTTCGCGCCCAGGTCGTAGGCGGCTTCCAGCAATGTGATGTCCATCTTCACCAGGTGCGCGTAGAGCGGCATCACGAGAAACGGCAAATACGAATACACCATGCCGATATAAACCGCCGTGTTGGTGTGATACAGCTCGATCGGCGTATGAATCAGCCCGATCGACATCAGGAAATTATTCAGCAAGCCGTTGTTCTTCAGAATGCCGATCCACGCATACACGCGGATCAGGAACGACGTCCAGAACGGCAGCATCACCGCCATCATCAGGATGTTGCGCGTGGCCGGATTCGAGCGTGCAATGTAGTACGCCATCGGGTAGCCGAGCAGCAGGCAAAACAGCGTCGACACCGCGGCCACCACCACCGAATTCACATAGGTCGCGAAGTACAGGCTGTCGGTCAACAGAAACGCGTAGTGCGACAGGTCCAGCGCGATATGCACCACGCCGTCCTGGAAGCTCGTGAGTTCCGTGTACGGCGGAATGCCCAGTTGCAGGTCGGCGAAACTGATCTTCACCACCAGCAGGAACGGCGCGAGGAAAAACAGCAGCAACCAGACGAACGGCCCGGCCACCACAGCCGTGCGGCCCGTCAGACCGAAACGGCGCACGGGCCAGGTCGCAAAAGAGCTCAGCGCGCGTTTCATGACGTCAGCACCACACCGGCAGAAGCACTCCAGCGGACATAGACTTCGTCGCCCCACGTGGGCGGGTCGATCTCGGAGAGCGCGAGACTCGTGACGTTCGCCACGACCGTCTTGCCGCCGTCCAGCTTCACGTGATACAGCGAGTAGCCGCCCATGTAAGCAATATTCGTGACGACGCCCTTGCCCCAGTTGAAGGCACCTTCGGGCGGCTTGCGCGTCAGCGCAATGCGCTCGGGACGCACGGAAATAGTCACCGGCATGCCGAGCGGTCCGGTGATGCCGTGATTCACGTACAGCCGTACCGGCAGATCATTGGTCTCGATGAAGACGTGGTCCGGCTCGTCTTCCACCACGTTGCCGTCGAACAGATTGGTCGAGCCGATGAACTCCGCCGAGAAACGGCTATTCGGGAACTCGTACACTTCGTGCGGCGTACCGAGCTGCACGATCTCGCCTTCGCTCATGACGGCGAGCCGGCTCGCCATCGTCATCGCCTCTTCCTGATCGTGCGTCACCATGATGCAGGTCACGCCGACCTTGTCGAGAATGTTGACCAGCTCGATCTGCGTGCGCTGACGAATCTGCTTGTCGAGCGCGGACATCGGCTCGTCGAGCAGCAGCAGCTTGGGCCGCTTGATCAGACTGCGCGCGAGCGCCACCCGCTGCTGCTGCCCGCCCGACAACTGGTGCGGCTTGCGTTTGGCAAAGCGCCCCATCTGCACGAGGTCCAGCACGGCTTGCACGCGCTCCTTGAGTTCGGCCTTCGCGACGCCTTCCTGCTTCAGGCCGAAAGCGACGTTCGCCTCGACCGTCATATGCGGAAACAGCGCGTACGACTGGAACATCATGTTGACCGGCCGACGATACGGCGGCAGTTGCGCGAGGTCCTCGCCGTCGATCAGGATCTTGCCTGAGCTCACGCTCTCGAGGCCGGCCAGCATCCGCAACAGCGTGGACTTGCCGCAGCCGGAACTGCCGAGCAGCGCGAACAGTTCGCCCTTCTTCACCGACAGGTTCACCTGCTTGACCGCCACCGTCTCGCCGAACTTCTTGACGACATCGACGATCTGCACGAAGTTTTCCGCTGCATCGCCTGCAACGGCATGGTTGCCCGAGGGCGTTGCGCGGACCCCTGCCAGCGCACCCGACTGGTCACTGCTCATGATTTGCTGCTTCACTCTAGCGTTTGACGAACAAAGCCCCCGGTGAACACCGGGGGCTTCATGATGAGGCTCAACTGCCGGTCACCGCGGCGACGGGCATTAACGGCCGGACTTGAACTCGGTCCACAGCCGCGTCTGCAGGCGCTGGATTTCCGGCGGCAACGGCTTGAGCAGGAACAGCGTCTTGATGACGTCTTGCGGCGGGTACACGGCCGGGTCATCGGCCACGTCCTTATCCACGTACTTGCGCGCTTTGAGGTTCGCGCTCGGATAGTAGACCTCGTTGGTGATCGCGGCGTGAACCTGCGGCGTCTCGATGTAGTTGATCCACTCGAGCGCGGCTTCCTTGTTCTTCGCGTCCTTGGGAATGGCCATCACGTCGAACCACACGGGTGCGCCGCCCTTCGGAATGTAGTACTCGATCTTATACAGCTTCTTCGCTTCGACCGCGCGATGCTTGGCGATCACCACGTCGCCCGACCAGCCGTACGCGAAGCACACGTCGCCACCCACCAGGTCGTTGATGTAGCCCGACGAGTTGAACTGCGTGATGTACGGGCGGATCTTCTTCATCATGTCGAGCGCGGCGCGATAGTCGGCCGGGTTCGTGCTCATCGGATCCTTGCCGATGTAGTGCAGCGCCGCGGCGAACATCTGGTCAGGCGCATCGAGCACCGACACCCCGCACGCCTTCAGCTTCGAAATGTTCTCCGGCTTGAAGAGGATGTCCCAGTTGTTGAGCGGCACGTCCTTGCCGAGGATCTGCTGGACCTTGGTCACGTTGTAACCGAGACCGGTCGTCCCGTAAGCCCAGGGCACCGTGTACTTGTTGCCCGGATCCGCGCCGGCGACGAGCGCCATCAGCGACGGATCGAGATACTTGAGGTTGGGCAGCTTCGATTTGTCGAGCGGGGCGAAGATGCCCGCCGCAATCTGCTTGCCGGCGTAGTTGCTGGTCGGGACGACGATGTCATAGCCGGAGTTGCCGGTCAGCAGCTTGGCCTGTAGCGTGTCGTCACTGTCGTAGTTGTCGTACTTGACCTGGACGCCGGTCTGCTTGGTGAAGTTCGGGATTGTGTCCTTGGCGATGTAGTCGGACCAGTTATACACATTCAATTGCGTATCCTTCGCCGCCGCCGTCAACCAAGGCGTGGCACACAGCACGAGTGCCGCCAGTTGGCCCACCACCAGTTTTTTCATCCCGTTCTCCGATCCTGGCCGGCTCCAGGCCGACCGTCCGCTCCATAGGCCACAGGACAACGCCTGCGCCTCCCCTAAAAGCCCGAAAACTACCACTAATTATTGCGCGCTTCAAAAAAAATACCAGGCTGTCGCACAAAGGGTACAGCCTGGATGGCGAGCGCATGCGAATCAGCATGCCACGCTGACACAAAATTGCGCGCAATTTTAGCGGGTTATGGCCGCCTGTCCACCTGGAAAAAAACTCACCGGGTGACGGTTTCCCGCCGGGTGCGGCTTTTTGCGGCATTTTCTGCCCGTAAGCAGGCCGCGGGTGTCAGGATCCATGCGTGGAGGCCGTGGGATATGGCAACGTGGATGCACCGCTGATCCATTCGAATAGCTTTCAACGGAATGCGACAAACGACGCGGTGCGGTGAAGCGGGTGGCGGGGAAACGGGACGGCGCCGGCAAAGACCCTGTTCGGTGGACGGCGAGCAGCCCTCGCGGCGGGATCGGTTAACATAGCGGCACTTCCCGGCTTCCCGCTCCAAGGTTTTCGATGGCATCGAATCTTCATGATCTCCCAGACAGCCCGTGCATCGGCGTGTGCTCAACCCTGTTCGATGAAGTCTGCAAGGGCTGTGGGCGCACAGCGACCGAAGTGTCCAACTGGGTCTTTCTGAGCGACGCGGAAAAGCAGGCGGTCTGGGTGCGCATCGAACAGGAAGGCACGGCCATGCGCTTCAAGAACGACAAGCTCTGACGCGCCTCGCCTTACGCGCGGCTGTCAAAACCGCATGCCGACGCCCAGCCCCACTACGACCGGGTCGATATTCAGCTTGCCCAGCGATTCGCCGCCGAGCGACGCATCCGTTCTCATCCAGATCTTCTTGATGTCCGCGTTGACGAACACCGACCGGGTGATCTGCACGTCGACACCCGCCTGCAGCGCGGGGCCAAAACTGTGATTGGAAATCGCAATCGGCTCACCGCCTGCGTGCAGGCCGTTGTTGTAGAACAGGGTGTAGTTCATACCCGCACCGAGATACGGCCGGACGCGCCCCTGGTGATTGAAGTGATACTGCAGCAGCAGCGTGGGCGGCAGCACGTTGACGCCGCCCAGATTGCCGAGACTCGACGTCAGCTGGTGCCGCGATGTGCCGAGAATCAGTTCGACACCGAGAGAGTCGCGGATCATATAAGTCAGATCCAGCTCGGGCACCGTTGCATTGTTGACGCCCACATTCAGCGCCGACAACGTGTTGTGCGTTTCCACGTTCGGAACGATGCTGATCGCGCGCAGGCGCACGAGCACGTCGCCTGCGTGGATGCCGCTCAGCGCGTCGTCGCCCACCGCGTAAGCTTGCGATGACGCGAGTGCCATGATGCCGCCCAGCAGGCACGATGCGATCACCGTCGCGTTGATTGCCTTTTTCAGTGTGTTTTTCATCGGATTCCCCGTTGTGTTGTCAGGTTGTTTCGGGGATTGTCGAAGCTCTCGTGCGCCGCGATGTTGACGCCCATCAATCTGGCGAGAACACCCAGCGCCCTGCGACAGCGGGTCGCGCCGTGCCGGTCAGCAACAATTCGATCAGATCGTGCACGCTGCGAATCGCGGTGCCGAACGGCAGCGCCTCGCGGCCGCGAAAAAACAGGCCGTTCGCCAAGTCACCGCGCAATGCCGCGGCGAGGCGCGTGTCGATACAGAAGTGTCCGAACTTTTCGATACCGTCGCGCAGACCGCACACACTCAGGCATTCGAGCGCGGTTGGGCAGACCGCTTTCAGCGCGCCGATCTTCTCGCGGATGCGCGTCTCATTGCGCAGATACCGCATGAGCCACGGCGTCTTCACGGCGCGCGCCGGCAGTCCGGTGACGCTGACGAACTCGACAATGTCCTCGGGCCGCGCCTCTGCCAGCACACGTTTGAAGTTGGGATGCGCGTCACCCTCTTCCGTAACGGCGAACGGCGTACCGATCTGCACGCCGTTCGCCCCCATGCTCAGGCATTCACGCACGGCCTCATGACTATTGATGCCGCCGGCGACGATCAGCGGTACGTCGTCGCGCCGCAAGCCCAGCGATGCAAACACCGGCTGCAGTTCCTCGAACACGCGTGCGAAGTCGAACCGTTCGTCGTGCATGTCGGCGAGGTTCGTCACCCCCAGATGGCCGCCCGCATGCGCCGGATGTTCGATCACGATCGCATCGGGCAAGCGGCCCTTCTTCAGCCACTTCTTCAGCACCAGGGCGATTCCGCGGCTATCCGAGAGAATCGGAATCAGCGCGATATCGTGGCCTTGGGTCAGATCGGGCAAATCGAGCGGCAGGCCCGCGCCCATCACGATCGCATCCGCGCCGCTTTCGCAGGCCACGCGCACATAGTCGGCGTGCGCCTTGACCGCTTTCATCACGTTGACGGCAATCATGCCGTGCCCTTCGCTCAACACGCGGGCTGCGTGGATCTCGCGTGCGAGCGCGGCGAGGTTGGCGCGCTCGAGCGTCGCGCGATCCGGCTGGGCGCGGCATTGCTCGATCAGGTCCGCGTGATGGTGACGCAGATCGATGCTGGCAATCGTGCCGAGTGCGCCCTCGCGCGCCACGCTGCCCGCGAGCCGATGCGCCGAGACGCCGACGCCCATGCCGCCCTGCACGATCGGCAACAGCTGACGGCCGCGAATCACGAGCGGAGCAAACGAATGAGTGGAGAACATGAGCTAGCCTGACGACGAGATAAAACGTCGATAGTGACCAATAGCGCGGCCGACGCCTTGCGGCACATCAACGAAAAAGAGCGTGCACCCTCGTGGATACACGCTCTTTTGAGCGACATCATGAGCGGCACGAAATCACCGCCCCTGGCACGCGCTTAGCGCGACATCATGTTCATGCTGACGTTGTGCATCACCCACATCGTGCCGCCGACCAGAATGACGGCGGCGAGCGCCGTATAGACGAGTGCCATCACGTTCCAGCGCTGCCCCGACGCCGCATTCAGGTGCAGAAAAAACACCAGATGCACGACGATCTGCACGAGTGCGAGACCGGCCAGCACGATCATGGCGGACTGCGGCGGCAAGATACCGTGCATCACCAGCCAGAACGACGCGGCGGTCAGCAGTACCGCCAGCACGAAGCCGACGAGATAGCCGCGCGCGCTGCCGTGCGACGCTTCTTCATGAAGCGAATGCGAATGAGCCATTTAGAGCACGCTCCCAAGATAGACAAACGTAAATACGCAGATCCACACAATATCCAGAAAGTGCCAGAAGAGACTCAGGCACGAAAGACGCGTGATCTCACGCTCCGACAGTTCGGGCTTGATGATGATCTGCACGGCCAGCACGACCATCCAGATCAGCCCCACCGTGACGTGCAAGCCGTGCGTGGCGACCAGCGTGAAGAACGACGACAGAAAAGCGCTGCGGCTCGGACCCGCGCCTTCTGCAAGCAAATGTGAAAACTCGTTCAGTTCAAACCAGAGAAACGTCGCGCCCAGCACGAAGGTAACTGCCAACCAGCCGAGCACGACGCCCGACTTCCGCTTGTGCGCGCCGAGCATTGCGAAGCCATAGGTGATGCTGCTCAGCAGCAGCACCGCGGTTTCCATCGCAACACCGGGAATGTCGAACAGATCCTTGCCGGTCGGACCGCCCGCGAACTGGTGAGCCAGCACGGCGAAAGCCGCGAACAGCGAGGCAAACAGCACGCAGTCGGTCATCAGGTACAGCCAGAACCCGAACACCGAATGAGACGGAACGTGTTCGTGCTCCAGGTCGCCGAGTGCGGCGAAGTTAGTTTTTTGCAGCATCAGTTCACCTCCGCAACGTCCAGCGCACTTTCATGCTTCGGCTGGATGGCCACGCCGCGTTTCTCTTCGATTGCCCGGACTGTTTCGGCCGGGATGAAATAGCCGTCGTCGTCGCGGAAGCTGCGGCCGATCACCGTCGCCATGATGGCGAGCAGCGCGACGGCTGCGAGCCAGGTGATGTGCCACACACCGGCAAAGCCGAGCACGAGGGCGAACAACCCGATAAAGAACCCCGCGCTCGTATTCGACGGCATGTGGATGTCCCGATACTCCGCCACCTTGCCGAGCCCTTGCCCGGTTTCCTTCATGTGCGCGAATGCGTCGAGTTCATGCACTACCGGAATAGTCGCGAAGTTATAGACCGGCGGCGGCGACGAGGTGGCCCATTCGAGGGTGCGGCCATTCCACGGGTCACCCGTCACGTCGCGATACTCCGGCTTGTTGCGATTGCGCACGCTGACCACGACCTGCGTCACCTGGCAAACCACGCCCAGCGCGATCAGCGCCACGCCGCAGGCCGCGACAATCAGCCATGCATGCCACGCGGGATTGTCGTAATGGTTCAGACGGCGTGTCATGCCCATGAAACCCAGCACGTACAACGGCATGAACGACACGAAGAAGCCCACGAACCAGCACCAGAACGCAGCCTTGCCGAGCTTTTCGTTCAGCTTGAAACCGAACGCCTTCGGGAACCAGAAATGGAAGCCCGCCAGATAGCCGAACACCACGCCGCCGATGATCGCGTTATGGAAGTGCGCGATCAGGAACAGACTGTTGTGCAGCACGAAGTCCGCGCCCGGAATCGCCATCATCACACCGGTCATGCCGCCGATGGTGAACGTGATCATGAAGCCGATCGTCCACAGCACGGGCGCCGTGAATTCGAGGCGGCCGCGGTAGATCGTGAACAGCCAGTTGAAGATTTTCACGCCGGTCGGAATGGCGATGACCATGGTCATAATGCCGAAGAATGCGTTGACGTCGGCGCCGGAACCCATCGTGAAGAAGTGATGCAGCCACACGAGGAAGGCCAGCACTGTAATCACGCAGGTCGCATAAACCATCGTGCGGTAGCCGAACAGCGGCTTCTTCGCGAAGGTCGCAACGACTTCCGAATAGATACCGAACGCCGGCAGAACCAGAATGTAGACTTCAGGGTGACCCCATGCCCAGATCAGGTTCAGATACAGCATGGCGTTGCCGCCCGCCTCGTTCGTGAAGAAGTGCATGTCGAGGTAACGGTCCAGACCGAGCAGCGCAAGCGCGATGGTCAGAATCGGGAACGTCGCCATGATCAGCACGTTCGAGCACAATGCGGTCCACGTGAACACCGGCATCTTCATCAGCGTCATGCCGGGGGCACGCATCCTGATGATGGTCACGAAGAAGTTGATGGCCGTAATCAGCGTGCCGACGCCCGAGAGCTGCAGGCTCCAGATGTAGTAATCCACCCCCACACCCGGACTGAACTTCAGCTCCGACAACGGCGGATACGCGAGCCAGCCGGTCTGCGCAAACTCGCCAATCACGAGCGACAGGTTGATCAGGATCGCGCTGATCGCCGTCATCCAGAACGACAGCGAATTCAGGAATGGGAACGCCACGTCGCGCGCGCCGATCTGCAGCGGCACGATCAGGTTGAACAGGCCCACCATCAACGCCATCGCCATGAAGAAGATCATGATGACGCCGTGGGCCGTAAAGATCTGGTCGTAGTGATGCGGCGGCAGGTAACCTGGCGCATCAAAGGCCAATGCCTGTTGCAGGCGCATCATGACGGCGTCGACGAAGCCGCGCACCAGCATCAGCACCGCGACCACGATGTACATCACGCCGATGCGCTTGTGATCGACACTGGTGAGCCATTCGTGCCACAGCCATTTCCATTTGCCGAACCAGCTCAGCGCGCCGATACCCGCCAGCACCAGCAGCACCATCAGGGCGCCTGCGCCCATGATGATGGGCTGATCGAACGGAATTGCCGAAAGTGTCAGTTTTCCGAACATGTGTTACCCCTTCGTACCGCAATTGCTGTTCTGCAGATCGAGAACGTGGCCGTTGTTGTACTTCGCAATGATGTTGTGGAACAGCCTCGGATCGACCGACGAGAAGTACCGCACCGGGTCTTTCTCGCTCGGTTGCGCGACCGAGTTGTATTCGTTCATGTCGAGCTGACCGGGCGAGCCCTTGACCTTTTCCACCCAGGCATTGAATTGCTCGGGGCTCGTGGCAAGCGCGCGGAATTTCATGTCGGAGAAGCCCTTGCCGCTGAAGTTCGCGGAAACACCGGCGTAGTCGCCTGCCTCGTCCGCCACCAGATGCAAGCGCGTTTGCATGCCGGCCATCGCATAGATCTGACTGCCCAGCTGCGGAATGAAGAACGAGTTCATGACCGAGTCGGACGTGATCGTGAAGTTGACCGGCGTGCCTACCGGGAAGGCCAGTTGATTGACCGACGCAATGCCGAGATCCGGATAGATGAAAAGCCACTTCCAGTCGAGCGCGACGACTTCGACCTCGATGGGTTTCACTTCCGACTGGATGGGCCGGTACGGATCCAGTTCATGGGTGGTTTTCCAGGTCAATATGCCGAGACACAGAATGATGATGGAGGGCACGGTCCAGATCACCACTTCGATCGCCGTGGAGTGCGCCCATTTCGGCGCGTACTTTGCGCGGCGGTTGCTCGCGCGGTAGCGCCATGCAAACCATAGCGTCATCAGAATGACCGGCACGACGACGATGAGCATCGTGCAGGTTGCCGCGCCGATCAGCGACTTTTCCGCCGCGCCGATGCTGCCTTTGGGATCGAGCACCTCCAGCTGGCCGCACCCGGAAAGACATGCACTCAACGCGGCCCAGAAGGGTATCGACACCCTGTTAAGGACTCCCTTGTTCATCATATTTGCCTGCTTTTCATAGAACCATCCCCGAAACGGCTGCAGTTTCGCAACACACGAACCCACGCATGCAAATGCGTATGCCGGCGGATTCTACGAAAGATGGCTCAGGCGAAATTTGATCCTGGCCAAGGAAAGCGCAAAGGAGTTGTTATATTTGTTGATTGCGTTGACGACGCACGACGAACGTCGCCGCCGCGCTGCGTGAACGCGACGGAAGTGGACTACGGGAAACCTGGGGAGGGAGTCAGGCAGATCGAATCGCGTGACCGCGAGATCCGCGCTGCACCCATCGGGCTGGCAAGCCAGCCGACAGGTACAACGCAAGTACAACGGGAATACGGTGACTGGGCTACAGTCCGGCTTACTGCACGCCCTGGCTCGTCAGGAACTCTTCGTAGTTGCCGCCGAAGTCATACAGCGTGCCGTCCGTGCGCACTTCGATGATCCGGTTCGCGAGGCCGCTGACGAACTCGCGGTCGTGCGAGACGAAAATCAGCGTGCCTTCGAATTTGTCGAGCGCGATCTGCAACGACTCGATCGATTCCATGTCCATGTGGTTGGTCGGCTCGTCCATCAGCAGCACGTTGTGGCGGCCCAGCATCAGCTTGCCCCAGATCATGCGGCCCTTCTCGCCGCCCGAAAGCACCTTCACGGACTTGCGGATGTCGTCGGCATTGAACAGCAGCCGGCCGAGCGTGCCGCGCACCATCTGCTCGTCGTCGCCTTCCTTGCGGTAGGCGTCGATCCAGTCCATCAGCGTGACGTCGTCCGGAAACTCTTCGTACGTGTCTTGCGGCATGTAACCGACATTCGCGTTTTCGGCCCACTTCACCGTGCCGTGCTCAAGCGCGAGCTTGCCGAGCAGCGAACGCAACAGCGTGGTTTTGCCCGCGCCGTTCTGGCCGATGATGGCAATCCGTTCGCCCGGCTGCACGCTGATGCTGAAATTGCTGAAAATGGTCCGGTCGTATTTCTTCGTGATGGTGTCCGCCACCACCGCAATGTTGTGCAGCTTCTTTTCGTACTCGAAGCGGATAAACGGATTCTGCCGCGACGACGGCTTGAATTCCTCGATCTTGATCTTGTCGATCATCTTCAGACGGCTGGTGGCCTGACGCGCCTTCGACTTGTTGGCCGAGAAGCGGCGCACGAAGTCCTGCAGGTCGGCCACGCGTTCCTTTGCCTTGGCGTTGGCGTTCTGCTGACGCTCGCGCGCCTGCGTGCTGGCCAGCATGTAGTCGTCGTAGTTGCCCGGATAGACCTTCAGCGTGCCGTAGTCCATGTCCGCCATGTGGGTGCAGACCTGGTTCAGAAAGTGCCGATCGTGCGAGATGATGATCATCGTCGAGTTGTACTGGTTGAGCATGTCTTCCAGCCAACGGATCGAGTTGATGTCCAGGTTGTTGGTCGGCTCGTCCAGCAGCAGCACGTCCGGCTTCGAGAACAGCGCCTGTGCCAGCAGCACGCGCAGCTTCCAGCCCGGCGCCACGTTGCTCATCGGGCCGTTGTGGTCCTCGATGGCAATGCCGATGCCGAGCAGCAGTTCGCCGGCGCGCGCTTCGGCCGTATAACCGTCGTACTCGGCGAACTTCGCTTCGAGCTCGGCGGCGTGCATGTAGTCGTCATCGGTGGCGTCCGGGTTCGCGTAGATCGCGTCGCGCTCGGTCATGGCGGCCCACATTTCCGTGTGACCCATCATCACCACGTCGAGCACGCGCACGTCTTCGTACGCAAACTGGTCCTGACGCAGCTTACCGAGGCGCACGTTCGGTTCGAGCATTACGTTGCCCGAACTCGCTTCCAGATCGCTGCCCAGAATCTTCATGAAGGTGGATTTGCCGCAGCCGTTCGCACCGATCAGGCCGTAGCGGTTCCCTTCCCCGAATTTGACCGAGATGTTCTCGAAGAGGGGCTTGGGCCCGAATTGCATGGTGATATTTGCGGTAGACAGCACGGCGCGTCCTTTGAATGAATTTGCGGCGAACAACCCATCATTTTAGCAGGTTATCGAGACGTTAGCCCGCTCCCGGGCCCGTCGCGAGCGCGGACCTGGCCCTCAGAGCGTCGTTCGTAGCGTCCATAACCGGTTTTGACCCCGCGCGCCTCTCCCGGCAGTCCGCACGGGACGCCATTGCCTATACTTTTTTCACGAACCTGAAGAAGAAGGAGGAGCACATGAAAGACCACGTCTACAAGCAGATCGAGCTGACCGGCTCATCGACCAAATCGAGCGACGACGCAATCCGCTGCGCCATCGAAAAAGCCTCCAGGACCCTGCGCAATCTGCACTGGTTCGAGGTGACCGAGACGCGGGGCCAGATCGAAGACGACAAAGTGGTGCACTGGCAGGTGACCATCAAGGTGGGGCTGCGCATCGAATAAGGCGCGAGCCAAAGCAGGACCGAATCGGCGCACACGTAAAAAAAAGCTGCGTCCACAGGCCGCAGCTTCTAAAAGCAGCGGCTGCAGTGCCGCCGCCTGGTCGATCGTGCGCGCGCCGGCAGCGCCCGCGCGCGCATGCCCGTCACTTCGGCAACGAGCCGTCCACACCTTCCACATACCAGTTCACGCGTTGCAGGTCGGCGTCGCTGAGCGACTTGCCGGCGGGTACCTTGACTGCGCCGCCCTGATCCTTGATCGGGCCGGTGAACACATCCCACTTGCCGCTGGCAATCTGTTCACGTTTCGCCTCGACATCTTTCTGGCCGGCCGCCGAAAGCGCCGAGGTATTGACGTCCTCCAGATTGACGGCCTTCTGCGGAATCCCCCACCACACCGGATCGTTCTTCCACTTGCCGTCCAGCACCTGCTGGATGGCCGCGTCGTAATACACGCCCCAATGGCCGACCACCGAGCCGAGGTGCGCGTCGGGACCGAACTTTTTCATGTCCGAATCCCAGCCGAACGCGTGCACATGCTTTTCCGAAGCCGTGGCGAGCGTCGCGCTCGAATCGGTGTTCTGCAGCAGCACGTCCGCGCCCTGCCCGATCAGCGTTTCCGCGGCCTGCTTTTCCTTGCCCGGATCGAACCAGCTGTTGATCCAGATGACCTTCGTGTGAATCTTCGGATTCACCGAGCGCGCGCCAAGCGTATAGGCGTTGATGTTGCGGACCACTTCAGGAATCGGCACCGAAGCGACGAAACCGAGCGTGTTGGTCTTCGTCACGTAGCCGGCGGCGACGCCCGCCAGATAGGCGCCCTGGTACATGCGCACGTCATAGGTGCCGAAGTTCGGCGCCTTCTTGTAACCGGTAGCGTGCAGGAACACCGTATCCGGGAAATCTTTCGCGACCTTCAGCTCGAAGTCCTGATAACCGAAGCTCGTGCCGATGATGATCTTGTTGCCCTTGTTGGCCAGATCGCGGAATACGCGCTCGGAGTCGGCCGATTCCGGCACATTCTCGACGCGCGTGATTTTCACCTTGCTGCCGAACTTCTCCTCGGCTTCCTTCGAGCCCGCGTCGTGCGCGAAGGTCCAGCCGGCATCGCCCGGATTGCCGAGGTAGACGAATGCGACGCCCGGTGCATCAGCGGCCTGCGCGGTCTGCGACAGCGTGACGCCCATGCTGAGTGACATGGCGCCCAGCGCCGCAGCGCTCAGCAGAGTTCTTCTCTTCATCTTTTCTCCCGTCTTGTGATGGTTTATGCAAACCGTTTTGCCAACTGAAATTGCTTCGCTGCAAGCCTCGCCGGCATGCCTAGCCCGCCGCAAAAAACGGCTTGCCGAGCGATGCGGGCGCATTGAGGCGAATCGTGTTCGGGTTGCGCGAGATCAGCACCAGCACGACGATCGTCGCAACATACGGCAGCATCGCGAGGAACTGCGTGGGCACCGGTACGCCGATTGCCTGCGCGTAAAACTGCAGACCGGTGACAGCACCGAACAGCAGCGCGCCGATCAGCAGACGGCCGGGCCGCCACGTGGAAAACACCACGAGCGCCAGCGCGATCCAGCCGCGGCCCGAGGTCAGCTGCTCCTGCCACAGATGCAGATTGACGATCGAGTAGTAGCCGCCGGCGAGACCCGCCATGCCACCGCCGAACGCGACCGCGCCGTAACGCACGCCGACCACCGGAAAACCCACCGAGTGCGCCACCTGCGGCGATTCGCCGACCGAGCGCAGCACGAGGCCCGCACGCGTGCGGTACAGAAACCAGCCGATCACGGCGAACATGATGAACGCGAGGTAATCGAGCGGCGTGAGGCTGAAAAACGCCGCTCCGAGCACCGGAATCTTCGAGAGCAGCGGAATGTTCCAGACCTCGATCGTGGCGCGCACCGCTGCCGAGGTATACGGCTTGCCGACATACGCCGACAGTCCGATGCCGAAGATGGTCAGCGACAAGCCGGTGGCGACCTGATTGGCGAGCATCGTCAGCGTGAGGAAGCCGAATAGCAGCGACATCGCGAGCCCCGCGCCAATCGACGCAAGTACCCCGAGCCACGGGTTGCCGGTGACGGCCGTGACGGCGTAGCCGCTGACCGCGCCCATCAGCATCATGCCTTCGACGCCGAGGTTGAGGACCCCCGATTTTTCGGTGACGAGTTCACCCGCGCCCGCGAACATCAGCGGAATCGCGGCGGTGACGGCGCTCGACGTGAGCGAGCTGGCTTGTTGAATATCCATAGGAGCGGGTCTGGAAAATCAGTGGGCCTGACTAGCCATATGAACTGTTGCGGAGCGGCGACGCACGCGGTAGTTCACGAACAGATCGGCACCCAGCAGGCAGAACAGCAGCAGCCCCTGGAACACGCCGGAGAGCGCCTGCGGCAGCTGCATCGAGGTTTGCACCGCTTCGCCGCCGAGGTAGAGCAGCGCCATCAACAGGCTGGCCAGCACGATGCCGAGCGGATGCAGGCGCCCCACGAACACCACGATGATCGCCGTGAAGCCGTAACCCGGCGACCAGGTTGCCTGCAACTGGCCGATTGGACCGGCGATTTCCCCCATGCCGGCGAGGCCCGCGAGAGCGCCGCTGATGAGCAGCGAACTCCAGATGGTTTTCTTGTCGGAGAACCCGGCATAGCGGGCGGCGAGCGGCGCGAGACCGCCCACGTTCATGCGGAAGCCCGCAAAGCTCTTGCGCATGAAAATCCACACCAGCGGAATCGCCATCAACGTGACGAAGATGGATGCATTCAGCCGCGTGCCGCGCAGCCATTTCCAGTGCCAGTCGCCGGAGAATGTCGGGTACAGCGCGTCACCGCTGAACATTTCGGAGAGCGGAAAATTCATGCCCTGCGGATCGCGCCACGGCCCGCTCACCAGATAAATCAGCAACTGCGTGGCGACGTAGGTGAGCATCAGGCTCGTGAGAATTTCGTTGGTGTTGTAGCGGCTCTTGAGAAACGCGGGAATCGCGGCCCACGCCATGCCGCCGGCGATGCCGGCCAGCATCATGGCGGGCAGAATCCACCAGCCGCTCGCCTGGTCGAAATAGATCGCGACGCCGCTCGCGGCGATGCCGCCGAGCACCATCTGCCCTTCGGCGCCGATGTTCCAGACATTGGCCCGATAGCCGACCGCGAGGCCGAGTCCGATCAGGCAGAGCGGCGACGCTTTCAGCAGCAGTTCGGACCAGCCGTTCACGTTCGAGAGCGGTTCGATAAAAAAGGCGTGCATCGCCTGCAGCGGATCGCGGCCGACGAGGCCGAAGATCAGGAAGCCGATCACCAGTGTGAGCAGGGCGGCGAGCAGCGGCACGGCGAGCTGCATCGTGCGCGACGG
This sequence comes from Paraburkholderia sp., assembly GCF_036488795.1. Lineage (GTDB taxonomy): Bacteria > Pseudomonadota > Gammaproteobacteria > Burkholderiales > Burkholderiaceae > Paraburkholderia. The sequence continues at coordinate 64,648 of NZ_DASXHA010000113.1, read as the reverse complement.
CGTGGTGCGGGCTTCGAGTCGATACGGAAGGATCATGAGTCAGCGTGTCAGGTGTACGTTAGGGTTCGAGTCGGGCATCGGCTCTGCATCAAGCCTGCCAGCAGACGTGCATCAGGCGTGCGCCGGCTGTTCGGACGACGGCGCCGCGCCCTCTTCCTTGCCGCCGAACAGGCCCGCCATCCAGCGGCCGATTTCTTCCGCATTGGTTTCGCCGGTCAGACGCACCGGCGACAAACGACCCCGCGCCAATACCGCGATGCGGTCGCAAATGTCGAACAGCTCCTCCAGTTCTTCGGAGATCACCAGGATCGCGACGCCGCGTGCCGCCAGATCCAGCAGTTGTTGCCGAATGAAGGCGGCCGCGCCGACGTCCACGCCCCAGGTGGGCTGCGCGACCACCAGCACCTTCGGCGCCTGCAGGATCTCGCGCCCGACGATGTACTTCTGCAGATTGCCGCCTGACAGGCTCTGTGCCAGCGCTTCGGTGCCGCCGCAGCGCACGTCGAATGCGTCGATGCATTTCCTGGCGAAGGCACGCATCGCGCCGGACCTGATCCAGCCCGAGCGCACCATCTTCTGCCGATGCCCGGTCAGCAACGCGTTTTCCGCCAGCGACATGGCCGGCACCGCGCCACGACCCAGGCGCTCCTCCGGCACGAAACCGAAGCCGAGCCCGCGCCGCCCCCCTGCACCGAGCCTGCCCGCCGCCTTGCCGCAGATGGCGACGGCATCGGCGCGTGTGCCGCGCTGCTCGCCCGACAGCGCCGCCAGCAACTCGGCCTGACCGTTACCCGACACGCCCGCAATGCCGAAGATCTCGCCGGCATGCACGCTGAACGACACGTCGTCAAGCGAGGTGCCGAACGGATCGTCGCTCGCTGCGCTCAGATGCTTCACGTCGAGCAGCACGTCGCCCGGCGTATGCATGCGGCGCGTGTAGTCGGGCAGCGAATGCCCCACCATCAACTGCGCGAGCGACGCATGCGTTTCGTCGCGCGGCTTCACGTGACCCGTCACGCGGCCACCGCGCATCACCGTGGCGGTGTCGCACAGTTCCTGGATTTCATCCAGCTTATGGCTGATGTAGAGAATGCTGCAGCCTTCCGCCGCGAGACGCCGCAATGTTTCGAACAACTTGCGGACCGCCTGCGGCGTGAGCACGGAGGTCGGTTCATCCATGATCAGCAGGCGTGGATTCTGCAGCAGGCAACGCACGATCTCGACACGTTGCCGCTCGCCCACCGTCAGGCTGTGCACGTGGCGCTGCGGATCGATGTCGAGGCCATAATCCGCCGAGACTCCCCGGATGCGTTTTGCCAGCGTCTTCAGATCGAAGGGTTCGTCCAGCGCGAGGGCGATGTTTTCACCCACCGTCAGCGTTTCGAACAGCAAGAAATGCTGGAACACCATGCCAATGCCGAGCTTGCGAGCCGCAGCCGGGCTGGTAATCTCGAGCGCTTGCCCTTCCCAGCGGATCTCGCCGGCGTCGGGCCGCACCGCACCGTAGATGATCTTCATCAAGGTGCTCTTGCCCGCGCCGTTTTCGCCGAGCACGGCGTGGATTTCACCGGGTGCGACGACGAGCGTAACGTCGTCGTTGGCACGCACGGCCGGGTACTGTTTGCTGATGCCCGCCAGCACGAGGCGCGGCACCACGGCCGCCCCTCCTGGGGGATGAGCGGCGGCGTCGCCGTTATAAGTAGAAGAGTCGCTCATGTGATTCGGTGGTTCCGTCGTACACCAGTAAGGCCAGTTGCAACGGGGCGGCCGGCCCCGGACGTTTGCGCCACTTCACGGCCATGGCCGGATGACAATACCTAATTCGACCCCGCCAGTCGAGCCGCCAAAATTCCCCGCAAACCCGCGCCAGCACACGCTGTGCGGGTATCCCTCCCTTGACGCGGCTTTGTGTTCATATTAAAAACGATATACCCCACGGTCCGTTCGATCAGCCAGAACATATATTTCGGAGAAGTCATGAGCCAACAACGCGAGGCGATCGACACATACTTATTACGCGTCTTGCACACCTTGCTGATGGAGCGCAGTGTCACGCGTGCGGCCGTCAAACTCAATCAGTCGCAACCTGCCATTAGCGCGGCCTTGCGGCGCTTGCGCGACATCACCGGCGACCCGCTGCTGGTGCGCGGCAAGTCCGGTATGGTCCCTACCGAATACGGGCTGCGCCTGCTCGAACCGGTGCAGAACGCGCTGCGCGAAATCGAGCGCATCAAGTTCCAGCAGCACAACTTCGATCCGGCAACGTCGATTCGTTGCTACCGGATCGGCTGCCCGGACTATCTGAATGTGCTGTTCGTGCCGACCGTGGTGGAGCGTTTTCGTCAGGCCGCGCCCAATGCGACGCTGGAATTTCATTCGCTGGGGCCCGCGTTCGATTACGAACTGGCGCTCGAGGACGGCAAGCTCGACATCGTGGTCGGCAACTGGCCGGAGCCGCCGGAGCAGTTGCATCTGTCGAACCTGTTCGTCGACCAGATTGTCTGCCTGATGAGCAACACGCATCCGTTCGCCAAGCGCGGCGGGTTGACGCTCGACCAGTATCTGAATGCCCCGCATCTTGCGCCGACTCCTTATTCGGTGGGCCAACGCGGCGCGATCGACGTGCACCTCGCGCGCGAGCGTCTCAAGCGTCATGTGGTCGTAACGCTGCCGTACTTCAATCTCGCGCCGTATGTGCTGATCAAATCCGATCTGATCTTCACCACGACGCGCCTGTTTGCCGACTACTACGCCAGATTCCTGCCGCTGACCGTGGTGCCCGCGCCGCTCGATTTTCCGCCGATGCAGTACTACCAGCTGTGGCACGAACGCGTGCACTACTCCGATGAAGTGCGGTGGCTGAGAAGCCTCGTGGCCGAGGCGACCAAAACGCTGATCGACAAGCCTTGACGGTTCGGTCGTGCGCCCCCTGGGCGCTCGACTGCGTGGCATCCGCTGTGGATTCCACGCACGGTCAGGAACCTCGCCGAACCGCTTCAGGACGCGGCCTCATACAGCGCTTTCGCCAACCGGTTGTGCTGCTCGATCACCGGTCCAAGTTCCATGCTCGTCAACTGTCCGTCCTTCACCACCACCTTCCCGCCAATCACGCTGTACGCCACCTGCGACGGTGCGCAAAACACGAGTGCCGCCACCGGATCGTGCAAGGCGCCCGCGAATAACGGCTGCCGCAGATCGAACGACACGAAGTCGGCCGCCATGCCAGGCGCCAGCGCGCCAATGTCGTCGCGATTGAGCACCTTCGCGCCGCCCAGCGTCGCAATCTCCAGCGCGTCACGCGCGGTCATGGCGTCCGGACCGAAACCGACCCGCTGCAGCAGCAATGCCTGACGCACTTCGGCGACCATCTGCGCGCCGTCGTTCGACGCCGAGCCATCCACGCCCAGCCCCACCGGCACGCCTGCAAGGCGCATGCGCCTGATCGGCGCGATACCCGAGGCAAGCCGCATATTCGAGCACGGGCAGTGCGCCACGCCCGTGCCGGTGCGCGCGAACAGCTCGATACCGGCGTCATCCAGTTGCACACAATGCGCGTGCCACACGTCGTGGCCCACCCAGCCCAGATCTTCCGCGTACTCGGCAGGCGTCATGCCGAACTTCTCGCGGCTGTAGGCGATGTCGTTGACGTTCTCGGCCAGGTGCGTGTGCATTGAAACGCCATACTGGCGCGCCAGCACCGCCGACTCGCGCATCAGATCCCGGCTCACCGAGAACGGCGAGCACGGCGCCACCACCACGCGCAGCATCGCGTAGCGCCCATCGTCGTGATATGTCTCGATCAGCCGCTGCGTGTCCTTCAGGATGTCCGGCTCGCGCTCCACCACCGAATCGGGCGGCAAGCCGCCGTCCTTTTGCCCGACGCTCATGCTGCCGCGGCTCGCATGAAAGCGCATGCCGATGCGGCGCGCCGCTGCAATGCTGTCGTCAAGCCGGCTACCGTTCGGGTAGATGTACAAATGGTCGCTCGAGGTCGTGCAGCCCGACAGCAGCAGCTCAGCCATGGCGGTGAGCGTCGACACCTCGATCATCTCCGGCGTGAGGTTCGCCCATACCTTGTAGAGATTCGTCAGCCAGCCGAACAGCTCCGCGTCCTGCGCGGCGGGAATTGCCCGCGTCAGGCTTTGATACATGTGGTGATGCGTATTGATCAGACCTGGAATCACCAGCTGGCCATGCATATCCAGTACTTCGTCGGCGCTCTGCGGCAGGTCTGCCGTCGCGCCGACCGCGACGATCCGGTTGTCCTCGATATACAGGCCGCCGTCGCGCAACTCGCGCCGGGCGCCGTCCATCGTGACCAGCACGTCCGCGTGCCTGACCAGCATCGTCTTGCCGCGTTTTGCCGCGGGGGGTGTTGCCTGTTGCGCCATCGTCATTCGTCTTTCTCCGCCTGTTTGCTGCCGTTGCGGCGCGCCGTGCCGACATGCCGTCGCGGCCCCATGCAAAGTCGTTCGAACGCGATGCGGCCAGCACGCACCGTGCCGCCGCGTCCGTTCGAACGCCGTTGGCCCGGTTACCCGGCGTGCTGCGCCGTCTTCGGGATGCGCGGCATTGCTGCTGCGCACAGGCATAACCTTCGATGGCCAAAATAACCCTGACAACTCACGCCGTTGCGATACTGGAGTTCACACGGCCGATATAGTGGGCTTTTTTGGCGCCGGTAGGATCAAGGCGCCGGTCAATCCTGCTGCGAAGCCCGTGCCATACGGGTTTGCGAGCCGCGGATGGACGCCGCGGCGAGGCTTTCATCTGGCTGTCATGCGCCAGGTCTTATCTTTCCTATCGCTCGTGTTTGAATGGGAACATCCTTCTTAAAATGGCTCCCACGGCGCTCGCTTCAATTCGCCGACGGGTATGTAGCCACTGACGTGGAGCCTCGATCCGCCGCAACGTATTCTGGATCGGGCCGCCGCCGAAACCTCGCATGCACATAAGGAAAATTGCGAATGGGAAAGCTCACTACCCACGTGCTCGACACCGCGAACGGCCGTCCCGGCGCGGGCATCAAGGTCGAACTCTTTGCGCTTTCGGGCGACACGCGCCGCGCGCTGAAAACCACCCTTACCAATAACGACGGCCGCTGCGACCAGCCGCTGCTCGAAGGCGACGCGTTAGTCGCCGGCGAATACGAACTCGTGTTCGGCGCCGGCGATTACTTCGCGGCAATCGGCACGAAGGTGCCGGAACCGCGTTTCGTCGATCGGGTCGTGCTGCGCTTTGGTATTGCGGACGCGGCTGCGCACTATCACGTGCCGCTGCTGGTGTCGCCCTGGTCGTACAGCACTTACAGAGGCAGCTAGATAGCGCAACTGAAGGACCCCGCTATTGAATGCAGCCAGGCGCGCTGCGAACTGAGCGCACCGCGTCCTTTATCAGCAGTGTGCGCGAGCGGAGCAAGCGGGCGTGGGGTTGATTGCCGTAGCGAAGCCTGAACGAAACCCGTGCCCGTCGCGCGTACAACGAATCAGAGTTGGAGGAGTGTCATGGAAGGCTTTATCACTGACTGGCTGAACCTGGCGTTGCGCTGGTTTCACGTCGTCGCCGCAATTGCATGGATTGGCGAGTCGTTCTATTTCGTCGCGCTCGACAACAGCCTGAAACCGCCCACCGACCCGAACCAGCGCCGGCGCGGCGTATTCGGTGAACTGTGGCACGTGCACGGCGGCGGCTTCTACAACATGCAGAAGTACACCGTCGCGCCGCCCGAAATGCCGGACGATCTGCACTGGTCGAAGTGGCCGTCGTACACCACGTGGCTATCCGGTGCGTCGCTCTTCACCGTGCTGTACCTGTTCTCGCCGAGCACCTATCTGATCGACAAGAACGTGATGGATATGGGTCCGGTGGTTGCGGTCGCATCCGCGCTTGGCTTTCTCGCGGCGGGCTGGATCGTGTATGACTCGCTGTGCCGCCTGCTGGGCAACAAGGACCGCGTGCTCGGAATTTGCGTCGGCATCTATGTGCTGATCGCTGCATGGCTTGCCTGCCATATCTTCGCGGGCCGCGCGGCGTACCTGATCATGGGCGCGATGCTCGCGACGATCATGTCGGCGAACGTGTTCTTCGTGATCATTCCAGGCCAGCGCAAGATGGTCGACGCGATGCTCAAGGGCAATACCCCGAACCCCATCTATGGCAAGCGCGGCAAGCAACGCTCGGTGCACAACACATATTTCACGTTGCCGGTGGTGTTCGCCATGCTGTCGAACCACTATGCGATGACGTACACGCATCCGTACAACTGGGCCGTGCTCGTGATTATCATGCTGGCCGGCGCGCTGATCCGGCAGTTCTTCGTGATGCGACACCGTGGTCAGGTGCTGTGGTATCTGCCGCTGGTGGGCATCGTGCTGATGTTCTGCGCCCTCTTCTGGACGATGCCGCGGCCAGTGGTCGCGACAGCCGAGGCGGCCAATGCGCCGACGCTGAAAGTGGCCGACATTGCGCCGATCCTGCAGCAACGCTGCGCGGCGTGTCACTCGGCGCATCCCACGCTGATGGGCAGCGCGCCGGCCGGCGTGATGTTCGATACGCCGGACGAAATCTCGCAGAATGCCCAGCGCCTGTATCAGCAGGCGGTGACCTTGAAAGCGATGCCGCTGGGCAACGTCACGCATATGACCGATGACGAGCGGCAGAAGATTGCCGCATGGTTTCAGGGTGGCGCGGTGAAGTAAGGTTGGGCGGCGCCGCCGGGCAATGCGATGTTCGGTGCGCCTGTGGTGAGCAAGCGGGCTTTTCGCGTGAGCGGGAAGCCCGTTTTGGTTTGGGTATCGTGCTTTGCGTGATCGAAAGTCTTGGCGCCTAAGGGCGTCTGATACGCCACTTTCTGCCCGTTTTTTGGCATCGGGACATATCGGTGGATGCGGACCCTGGATTTTGACCGGCCGTTGTTCGAGGTGAACCATCCGCGAAAAGAGCATTGCAGTGTGTGGCGTATCTGCGGTGACTGAAAATGAGCGGGTCAACCTCGACCCGTATCGACCAAAACGGCATCCGCAATGCAAAAACGCCCGCAGCATTCTCTGCGGGCGTTTCCGTTTTCACTCCTTGCGCGGCTACTGCGTTAAGACTGCGCCTGTGTCAGACAGCCACCGCATTTACCGCATCCTCAGTGAGCCAATACGACTCAGCCAGATCCTGCTCGTTGAGATTGAGACCCTCACCGCCGCGATCCACCACGATGAAATCGCTCACCTCGCCCAATGCGATCAGCGGATGGTGCCACACGCCTTTCGCGTAGTTCACGCCCTGCCATCCGCTCGTCACGAATGCACGCATCAGCCTCGGATCGAGTTGGCCCGCCGGCGCCACCACGACGAGATACGGCTTGTCGTTCAGCGGCACAAACGCCTGACTGCCTAACGGATGCCGCTCCAGCATCTTCACTTCGAACGGCAGCACACGCGGCTGGCCGCGAAACAGGTTCACCAATGCGCGGCCGCCCTCATCTGTCACGTCCACTTTCGCGAGATCGTGATAGCGGATGGTCGTGCCGAGGTTGATGGGAACCTGCCTCGCGCCTTCGAGTTCGATCACGTCGCCGAAAGGGGCGAACGCCGCCTTCGTCAGCGCTTCGATGACGAGCGTTTTCATGATGCGAGCGTGCCCCACAGACGCAGACGCGACACTCCGCCGTCCGGAATGATGTTAAAGCGCACGTGCGTGACCGGGCCGAGCGCGGCCACTTCGCTTTCGAAGTAATGCTGCTTGTCCATCTGCAGCTTCTGCTCGCCAAGCAGCACGGGCCAGAACATGGCTTGCGTGATCAACGAGCTGTCGGTGCCGCCCGTGACGTACGCCGCCTGAATCGAGCAGCGGTCCGGATAGTTCCCCTTGAAATGCGCGGTGTCCACTTCGATCTTCCGGATCACGCCCGGCTGCGCCAGTGCGACGATCGCCCAGTCGTTTCCCGGTTCACGGCGGCGGCGCGTTTCCCAGCCGTCGCCCATGTTCAAGCCGCGACCAGGCATCAGAATGGTCGAAGCCGCGCCAAAGTGCTGATTGTTTGCGGCCACCAGATACGCGCCGTTTTCCATGGCGGCCAGATCGAACTGCTCGGTGCGGCTCGCACCGGCCCAGTCGACCTGCGGCTGTCCGTACACTCGCAAACGCGCAATGCCGCCGTCCGGGTAGATGTTCACGCGCAGGTGCGTGTATGCCTCCGCGGCGTGCACTTCGAGATAGTGATGCGTGTTGCCTTGCAGCGTGGTCGACGCCACGATTTCCGTCCATTGGGTCGACTGGTTCGGCTCGCCCTCCACGACGCGTGCCGCTTCCACCGAAGCCGCCGGCGGGAAGTTGCCGGTGAAGTGGCTGGGATCCAGATCAAGTCCCTTGATCACGCCCGGCCGCGCCAGCTTCACGACGCACCAGTCAAAGCCGCTCACGCGCTTGCGACGGGTTTCCCAGCCGTCCATCCACTTGCCGTGATCGTCGTACTTGCCTGGAATAAAAACGGCGGGTTCCGGATTCAACATGCGCTCCTTCGGCGCGAAGAAATCGTCGCTCGCTTCAAGGGCCTTGGCGCCAAGACGGGGGTCCGCCAGGTTCACATAGCGGCGCGTGAAGTCCGGTGCATTGGGGTCGAGAATCGGGAGTGCCATCTTTGTCTTCCTTCCTGTCTGTTAGTGCGAGAAAACGCCTGGATTCGGGGGACTTTCGTGGATCGGCCCGCGCAAACTGCTACGCGTCGATCAGATCGTCGAGCCGAAAGCGTGCGATACGGTAGATCTGGTCGAGACTCGTGCGCAATTCATCCACGCGGCTGTTGTTCACGCGCGCTTCGAAGTTGGCAATGATGCCGTGGCGGTCATAGCCCCGCACCGCGAGGATGAACGGGAAGCCGAACTTCTCGCGATACGCCGCGTTGAGCGCAACCAGTTTGTCGAATTCTTCCTGCGTGCAATGCGCGAGGCCCGCGCCGCTTTGCTCGCGCGTGGACTCCGCCGTCAGTTCGCCGCGCACGGCCGCCTTGCCGGCCAGTTCCGGGTGGGCGTTGATCAGCGCAAGCTGCTTCGCTTCGCCGGCGGTTTCGACGGCGTCCGACATCGTGCGATGCAACGCGTCAATGCTCGCATACGGCCGCTGTGCCGCTGCGACTTCCGCGACCCATGGCGAATGCTCGAAGATGCCCGAGAGCGCCGCAACGAAGGCGTCACTGGAGAGGCGGTTCAATTGGTTCAGAGTGTATTGCATGGCTTTCATGCCGTCGCCCCGCGGTTATTCTGCTGGTAAGGATGGTGTTCGCGCCAGTGCCGCGCAATGTCGACGCGCCGCGAGACCCAAACGCGGTCGTGCCGCTCAATGTGATCCAGAAAGCGCTGCAGCGCCCGGAACCGGCCCGGTCGCCCAAGCAAGCGGCAGTGCATGCCGATGGAAAGCATCTTGGGCGCTTCATCGCCCTCTTCGTAGAGCACGTCGAAAGCGTCGCGCAGATAAGTGAAGAAGTGATCCGCCGTGTTGAAGCCTTGCGGGCTTGCAAAGCGCATATCGTTGGTATCGAGCGTGTACGGCACGATAAGATGCGGCAGTGTGGCGCCGCCCGTCACTTCGACATTCATCCAGAACGGCAGGTCGTCGCCGTAGTAATCCGAGTCGTACAGGAAGCCACCGTATTCCGCCACCAGACGATGCGTATTGGGACTGTCCCGGCCGGTATACCAGCCAAGCGGACGCTCGCCCGTGACGCGCTGGATGGCTTCCATGCCGAGGCGCATGTGCTCGGCCTCCCGCTCCGGCGACACGTCCTGATAGTGAATCCAGCGATACCCGTGGCATGCAATCTCATGCCCCAATTCGACGAAGGCGCGCGCCACCTCCGGATTGCGTTCGATAGCCATGCCGACCCCGAACACGGTGAGCGGCAAACCGCGCTTTTCGAATTCGCGCAGAATGCGCCACACGCCCGCGCGCGAACCGTACTCGTAGATCGACTCCATACTCATATGACGCGCCGGATAAGCCGCCGCGCCGACGATTTCCGACAGGAACTGCTCCGAGCCCGAATCACCATGCAGAACGCAGTTCTCGCCGCCCTCTTCATAATTCAGCACGAATTGCACCGCGACGCGCGCCTGCCCCGGCCAGTTAGCCTGCACCGGATGGCGGCCGTAGCCGATCAGATCACGTGGATAGTTCGAGTCGAGTGGCATGGTTGGACGAATGCGTAGTGACGAAACGTAGAAGTTGCGCCGGAAGGCCGGAAACAGCGAAAAAACGCCCGTCGGGTAGCCCAGCGCCTGGTGGAACCAGTGTATCGAAAACACCCGGGGGCGCCCATACAGCCCGGCAGATAGTGCGTGTCAGCCGGAATGTATGTGCGCGGCGGCTTTCAGGCGTCCGTATCAGCGCCTGAAACGCGACGCTGCCGGATTCGGCTGCGCTTCCGTCGGGCTGAAAGATTCCAGCGCACCGTCGTAGCGTTTCAGCAGCGGCCGCGCATAGTCGCCGCGCTTGGCCGTGCCGAGGCGCAACGCCACCAGTGCCTCCACCCATTTCACCGCGGCGGTCACGCCCTCGACCACCGGTACGCCCAGCTCGTCCTGGATCTGCGCGCACAGCTCGGCCATGCCGGCGCAGCCCAGCACGATCGCCTCCGATCCGTCTTCTTCGAGCGCGCGGCTGCATTCGTCGAGAATGATGCGACGCGCCTCCGAACCCGGCTGGTCGAGTTCGAGCACCGCTACGTCGGTGGCGCGCACGTTACGGCAAAAGCGTGTCATGCCGTACCGTTCCGCCAGATGCCAGGCCATGTTACAGGTGCGTGAGAGTGTCGTCACGACCGAGAAGGATGGTGCAAGCACACTCGCCACGTGCATGGCCGCCTCGGCGATGCCGATCACCGGACCACGAGCCAGCTCGCGCGCCGCGTACAAGCCCGGGTCGCCGAAGCACGCAATCACGTAGCCGTCGCAGCCTTCCTGCTCGCCGGCCGCGACCTCCGCCAGCAGACCGGGCGTGGCGAGCGCCTCGTCGTAATAGCCCTCGATCGACGGCGGCCCCATGGTCGGACTCACCGCGATCACTTCCGTGCCGGGGGCAACGACTTCGCGCGCGCAGCGCCCCATTGCATCCGTCATGCGCTGGGTGGTGTTCGGGTTGATCAGTTTGATGCGCATATACAGCTCCTGTTGCAGCGGTCTTGCCAGTACGTTAGCGGTAAGTCAGCGCGCGGTAGAACACCGCACCGAGTGCCGCACCGATAAACCACGAGAAATTCGCCATGCCGTTCAGCGACGGCACCATCACGCAGATGACCGCAATCAGCGCTGCCGGCAGCAGCGCTGCGACGGCCTTGTAGTTCACGCCGTTGCGATACCAGTAAGCGCCGGTTTCGGACACGCTGTACAGGTCGTCCAGCACGATTTTCTGACGCTTCACCAGATAGAAATCGACGATCAGGATGCCGTACAAAGGTCCGATGAAACTGCCGAGCACATCCAGCGTGTAATGAATCACCGCCGGGTTGTTGAACAGGTTCCACGGCGTAATGAAGATCGACGCCACCGCGGCCAGCATTCCGCCCATGCGCCAGCTGATCAGGCGCGGTGCGACGTTCGAAAAATCGAAAGCCGGCGAGACGAAGTTCGCTACGATATTGATCCCGATTGTGGCAATCGTAAAGGTCAACGCACCGAGAATGACCGCCGTCGGATAGTCGATCCGGCCCACGGTTTCGACCGGGTCGGTAATCAGTTCGCCGAACACCGGCAAGGTAGCGGCCGTCGTGATGACCGTGACGAGTGAGAACGCCAGGAAGTTGACGGGCAGCCCCCAGAAATTGCCACGCTTCACGCTGCGAAAGCTTTTGCCGTAGCGTGAGAAGTCGCCGAAATTCAGCATCGGACCCGAGAAATACGACACCACGAGGGAGATGGCCGTAATCATCACCGGCACCACTTCGAGCCCGTGATATTTGACGCCACCCAGATTGATGCCGATGTTGTGCCAGCCGGCGCGCCATACCATGTACCCTGCGAGCACAAACATCACGACATAGACGGCCGGCCCGGCGAAGTCGATGAACTTCTTGATGGTTTCCATGCCGTGCCAGAACACCAGCGCCTGCAGCACCCACAGCAGCATAAAACCGGCCCAGCCCAGCGCGGAAAGCCCCATGAAGCCGTGATGATGCACGTCCGCATACGGCAGCCATTGCGGGAAGAATTTCAGCACGACGATCACGAGCGCGCTCGATGCCAGAAAGGTCTGGATGCCGTACCACGCAACCGCGATCAGGCCGCGAATCACCGCGGGCAGATTCGCGCCGAGCACGCCGAAGGTCGAGCGGCACGCGACCGGATACGGCACGCCGTTCAGCTGGCTCGGCCGGGCAATCAGGTTGCACAGCACGTTGACGATCGTGATGCCTACCAGAAGCGCAATCAGCACCTGCCAGCTCGTCAGACCGAGCGCAAAGAGACTGCCGGCGAACACATAGCCGCCCACGCTGTGCACATCCGACATCCAGAACGCAAAGATGTTGTAGGCGCTCCAGGTCTGTTGCCGCAGCGGCGCGAGATCTGCGTTGTACAGACGCTCGCTGTAGCCGGCCGGCAAGGAGGGATTGTGTTCCGGACCGTCTTCACTGTACGCGGGAATGGCGGGATTATGCGGCGCTGCACTGAACTGAGCCATGGCTCCTCCTGGGAGATCCGGGATATGCGGACAATCGATTAAAGGACCGTCGATTGCTCACCGACGGGCACTGCATCCGACATGTCTCTTTCGTCAAACAAATAACTTAGTATGCCTAACGTATTCATGTCGACCACCGCGGTGATATCCGTACTTACGCACTTGTGGTTATTGCTTCGACGCGAGCCGCGGACTCACGTCAAAACGTTTGCCGATGCGCCACCCTGGAAGAGCGGCCGCGAGCAAGCCGTGGGCGCGCTTCGCCACACCGCCTGGCTACGATGATTCGGCTATTCGAGTTCAATGCAATGACGCACTACCACGCAGAACATTCACCATTACGCGTGAGGCACGCGCCTCACGCTGTTGCGGATGGTCCGGGTCGTACGCCGAACACTTCGTGCAGATCGGCCGCGCCGCTTGACGGCCGGTCGAGCATCTTCAGTTCGACGCTTTGCAAATGGCGCGACATCAAGGCCGCGGCCTCCTTCGCATCGCCGGTGTCTAGGGCGGCGAGAATGGCTTCGTGATCTTCGAATGAGCACGGGCTGCGCCCGAGCGATTCGTATAGCGCCGAAATCAGGGTCGAGCGCGCCACCAGTCCGTTCAGACAGTCGCACAGCACCGTGTTGCCGGTCAGCGCCGCGAGTTCCGTATGGAATTCGCCCGACAGCCGGATCCATGCCGAAAAGTCGCGCGTCTCAAACGCCTTGCGCTCGCGACCGATCATGCCGCCGATATGCTTCAGACGCCGCGGCCCATGCCCGGCGCAGATCCGCTCCACGACTGCGAGTTCGATGATGCGGCGCATCTCGAACACTTCATGCACTTCCTGCAGCGACGGACTCGCGACAAAGGCGCCGCGGTTGGGCTCCAGATCGACGAGCCGGTCGGTCGCCAGTTGCGTCAGGGCTTGCCGGATCGGCCCGCGCTTGACGCCGAATACTTCGCACAACTGTGCTTCTGTCAACTTCGCTCCTGGCGCCAGCCGATGCTCGAGAATGGCGGCGCGGATGCGCTCGGCAATCGCTTCGGGTTTCGAACCATTCGAGGTGGCGGAGAAGGGGGTCGACATAATATGCGTTCCGGTATGTTGGCCATGTTAGGACGGCCATAAAGATTGTCAACAATTTTTACGCTGGATTTTCGACAATCGGCGCCGCGAAAACTTGAGCAGGCCCGCCAGTATTGCCTGATGGCCGCCAGCATTGGGACACACCCTGGGTCAATCTGATCCGCCCCGTTTTCTGCGGGCTGATTTTGTCGACAAAATCGCGGGAATGAACGGGCGGGCATGCACGGAGAGTGCGGTGAAAACTGACCGTTAGTTGCGTTATGAAGTCGAAAACAAAGCGGGCGACTGCCCGCTTTCTTGCCTGCCCTACGCGCCGTCGAGCTCAGCCCAGATAGGGATAGCCCGTTGCCGTCAACTTGAAGCCGTGCGCATCCGCGACCAGATGCCCGTCCGCGCCGACCGGCAGCGTCAGCATGTCGGGGATATGCCCGAACTGCAGCCCCGTGACCACCGGAATGCCGACCACGGCGCGCACGTGCTCGATCATCGTGTCCAGGTCGAAGCCGTTGTCGTAATCGTAGGGCTTGCCGCCCGAAAAATCGCCGAGCACGAGCGCCTGTTGCCGCTCGAGGATGCCCGCCAGATGCAGCTGGTAAATCATCCGCTCGACCCGGAACGGCTGCTCGTTCACGTCTTCGATAAACAGAATGCCGCCTTCGACCGGCGGCAAATACGGCGTACCGACGAGCCCGGACAAGACCGCGAGATTGCCGCCCCACAGCACGCCGCTGACGTCGACCGGTTGCAACTGGGGCGCGGTGCTGGTCAGCGTCATGGAGGGTTTGGTGAGGGTCGACCAGAAGTGCTGCATGGTGAACTGGCTCAGATTTTCTGCGCCGAAGTCGCCCGCCAGCATTGGGCCGCCGAAGGTTTTCAGACCTGCTCGTGACAGCAAGGCCAGTTGGACCGCGGTGAAATCGCTATGTCCGACAAATGCCAGCGGGCGGTCGGCGAGCCGTCGTTGCAGCCCGTCATAGTCGAGTCCGTGCAGGATGCGCACCGCGCCGTAGCCGCCGCGCACCGCAAGCACGATGTCCGGCAGCTTGCGCGACGGGTCGACGAGCCGGTTCAATTCGGCGGCGCGCTCGCCGTCAGTCCCGGCAAAGCGCTGATAGCGGCGCTCAGTCGCGCCCACGCCCTCGACGCGATGTCCTTGCGCACGCAACCGATGCAGCGCCCGACGAACCGCTTCGGAGTCGCTCGGATAACCCGAAGGTGCGATCAATTCGAAAGTGCGATGGGCAATCATGGGCGCAGGTAAGGTGAGGTTGCTGATTTAGAGTGGCCCGGCCGGTGGGAGTTCGTCCCCGTCCGCGTCACCTGATTCACAGGTATCACGAGATCCAGCTGTTGCGCGCGCTTTGCGGGCTTCACGTGAAGCCCGCCGCCGCTCGGCAAAGAACGAGCGCAGCGCGTCCGCGCATTCGTCTTCGAGCGCGCCGCCCACCACCGTCGTGTGATGATTGAGCTGCGGATTCGCAAACGCGTCGACGACGCTGCCGCACGCGCCCGTTTTCGGGTCGCGCGCGCCGAACACGACTCTCGCAATCCGCGCATGCATGATTGCGCCGGCGCACATCAGGCAAGGTTCAAGCGTCACATACAGCTCGCAGCCAGGCAAGCGGTAGTTTTCGACGCACTGTGCGGCAGCGCGCAGCGCGACCATTTCTGCATGGGCCGAGGGGTCATGCGCGCCGATCGGATGATTGAAGCCGGTCGCCAGCACCTCGTCGCCACGCACCAGAACCGCGCCGACCGGCACTTCGCCGGCCGCGCGCGCCTCTTCGGCGGCGGCCCGGGCCAACTTCATGAAATGGAGGTCGCGTGCGGAGAAGGTGACAGAAACGACGGGGGACTCGCAGACGTCGGCGGTTTGCGGGGACAGCGCTTCGGCTTGCTCGCCGCCACCGCATGCTGGAGCGCACTGTTGCGCGGCCGCCGACGGCATCTGCGCCTCCGCCGGCCCGAGCGTGTCAGTCGAAGCCGCCGAACCTGAAGGTGTTGCGCAATGCGTGAGCGGCGCGCTCACCGCGCCCCCGGCTCACTGGCGGGCAGGTTCGCCGCATCATCGACGCTGCCGGTGCCGGCCGCGCGTTCGGAGAGCCGCTCGGCGATGCGCCGGCAGTACTCGCGCGGTAGCACCAGCGGCCCGCCGCGCAGCGATTCGAGCGCCATATCCAGCGCCAGCATCTTCGCCTGCAGGCTGCAACAGGTGGCAGGATCGCTCACCGCGTTCAACTCTTCCTGCAGGTCGCGCAGCGCCCGCAGTTGTTCGACGGCGGGCGGCACGAAGCCCGCATTCTTCAGGATCCGGTTGGCGACGCGCACTTCCTGCGGCACCAGCACGTCATCCTCCAGGGCAAGCGGCACGCCTGAACCCGGCAAATCGTCGAACTCGCCGCGCGCTGCCGCGGCGGCTATACGTTGTTCAACTAACGCGTCAAGCAATCTCATCTGCAGTCCACTACGTTGCGGCTCACGCATTCTATCAGGGAGCCACGCGTAAGTTCCGGTCCCCAAACTGACAATTCCCTCTGATGTGCGGATTCCGCATATTTCAGGGATGCCTGGGTCCGCGTTAGGGTGAGCGGTTCGTGCCACGGTTCATGGCACGACTTTACGATCTGCTTTCGCAGAAGACCAAAACCTCTATTCCAGTGACTGGATTTCGATTCGTTATGCGTTCCGCCCTGCTCACATCGTCCCCCGTCGCGCCGTCGATCCTGCCGGAACGTGTTCACGCACCTGGCGCCCCGTGTCCTCACTCGTCCATGCCGGTTTTTGTCGGCCGCCGGGTCCGGTGGTCTCTTCTGCGCGCCGTGCTCGTCGGCATGCTCGCGGCCGGCGCCCTGTCGGGATGCGGCGTGTTCTGCGGCGGCGCGGGCGGTAGCGGCGGCGGCTTCGCGGGCGCTTGCGCCACCGGCATGCGCTTCTGACGGACAGTGCGTAAATTCCTGCAACAGGGGCACGAACGGCTGTACTCTGGATCCCGCGCGCGCCAGGTGGTGCGCCGCTATCACGCCTATCCCGCAGGAATATGACTCGAGATTCACACCCCATTCACCCAGATCGAAGCGCCGGTGACGAGATCGCGCAAGCGTGCGACGAGGCAACCGGCGCCGCGTCGCTCGACGCCGGCGCGCATCGCGCGCTGGCCGAAGAAAAGCGCGCCGCTGGCGACGAACTCGGCGCGCTGGCTCACCTGATCGCCGCCCACACGCTCGATGCTTACGCCGACGGCTCGCCGGACGCCGGCGCCGCCAATCTGTGCGACGTCGCCACCGGTTACTTCATGAAAGGCGATCACGAGATCGCCGCACGCTGGTACGAGCTTGTCCTGAAGCTCGATCCAGAGATGGCCGTTGCCTGCCAGAACCTCGCAGCGATCCACGCAAACGCCGGACGCGACGCGCAAGCCCATGCCTGGCGGGAACGCGCCTATCGGATCCAGCGGGTCTTCATCGAAGCGGCTCCCGGCCAGCGGCGTCATGTGCTGGTGCTGTGCGCGGCCCGAACCACCGGCAACGTGCCGTTCGAGACGCTGTTGCCGGGCGCGGTCAACTGCCGCATCAAGTACGCGATTGACTACGCAGAAGACGCGGAAGACGGGCAGCTTCCACCCTTCGACCTCGTTTTCAACGCGATTGGCGAACCGGATGTCGCTGCACCACTCGAAGAGCGGCTGGAGCGTTTTGCAGCGCGCTGCGCGCGTCCGCTGCTCAATCCGCTTCACGCGATTGCCCGGACAGCGCGAGATCGACTGCCCGCGTTGCTCGGTGATCTGCGCGATGTGCAGGTCGCGCCCTGTCTGCGCATCGAAGAGCGGCCTCGATCAGTTGGTGCGCTGGCCGCGCTGCTCGCGGATCACGGCATCGCGCTGCCCACGCTGGCGCGCCCGGCCGCGACACACGGCGGCGAAGGACTGGTGCTCTGCGAAACCTTTGCGGCACTCGCGCAGCGCCTCGATGAACTGAAAGGCGCGCAGTATCTGACGGCGTTTCGCGACTACCGCTCGGCGGATGGCTATTACCGCAAGTACCGGATGATCTTCGTCGACCGCGTAGCGTATCCCTACCACCTGGCCATCTCGTCGCAGTGGATGGTCCATTACTACACCGCCGACATGGAAAGCCACGCGTGGAAGCTCGACGAGGAGCGGCGCTTCCTGCGCGATCCCGTCGCGGCGCTCGGCGAGCGCGCCATGGCGGCGCTCGGCGCGATCGGCCGGCGGCTGGATCTGGACTACGGCGGGATCGACTTCACGCTGTTGCCGGACGGCCAGGTATTCGTGTTCGAAGCCAACGCAACCATGCTGGCGCACTATGAGCGCAGCTCGGGCGAACTGGCTCACAAGAATGCCTCCGTTCAACGTATCGTCGATGCCTTCGAACGCTTGATGACGGAGCGCGCGGTGGTGCAATAGACGCGTGTTGTGCCGATCTCGCGCGAAATCAGAAGCCGCATCGCGACAGATGGCCGAGCCTATTTTCACTAACGATCAGGAGACGAAGTCATGGACTTGAAGCTGCGCGGAAAGACGGCGGTATTGACTGGCGCGAGCGTCGGAATCGGGCTGGCGGTCGCCGAGGGCTTCGCTGCCGAAGGCGTCAATCTGGTGCTGGCCGCCCGTCAGCCGGAACGGCTCGCCGACGCCGCCGCCAGGATCGCAGCCCAGCATGGCGTGCAGGCCGTGGCGGTGGCGTGCGACGTGGCAACCGTCGAAGGGGTGGAACAGATCGTGAAGGCGGCGCAGCAGATTGGCGGCGCCGACATCCTGTTCAACAACGCCGGCACCGGCAGCAACGAAACCATCATGGAGGCACCCGACGACAAGTGGCAGGCTTACTGGGAGCTGCACGTCATGGCGGCGGTACGCCTCGCGCGCGGCCTCGTGCCGTTGATGAAAGCGCGCGGCGGCGGCGTGATTCTCAACAATGCGTCGATCTGCGCGGTCCAGCCGCTCGGTTACGAGCCGATCTACAACGTCACGAAAGCCGCGCTGCTGATGCTGTCGAAGAATCTCGCCAACGAACTGATCAAGGACAACATTCGCGTCAACACGATCAACCCGGGCCTCATCCTGACGCCGGACTGGATCAAGACCGCCAAAGAGCTGACGCAATCGTCCGGCGGCGACTGGGAGGGCCACCTTCAGCAGGTCGCTGACGAGCACGCGCCGATCCGGCGCTTCGCCTCGCCTGCGGAGCTCGCCGATTTCATTGTGTTCCTGTGTTCCGAGCGGGCAAGTTACAGCGTGGGCGCGGCGTACTTCGTCGACGGCGGCATGTTGAAGACCGTGTGACGTGTGCCGGGTACCTCCGGGCGCGTCGTCAATGGCTGGACAAATGCTGTTCGAGAAAGAGCGCGAAGCCGTTCTGCGTGGTGGTGATTTTCTTCACGCATTCGTCGTAGTCCGAGCCCTTCGCGTGATCCGCGCCGTACATGCCGCGGCACTGCGCGTAGAGCGTGATGGTCGCCCCGCCGCCCTTCGCCACCCGAGTCGCGGAGTAGACGGCGTGGCCGGAACTGCCCGGCACGTCGGATTCGATGGCGAGCGCGTCGGCGCGAATCACCGGCATCTCCGAATGCTGCTCGACGTAGCTTCTGGTCGCGGCCCAGGCCTCGTCGCATTGCGGCTGGTCGCGGCAGCTCACCGTGGCATGACGTTGCGCGCTGTCTAACTGGTTCTCGGAGTGGGCAAACGACGTGTCCCTGTCTGCCTGGGTTTCGGCTGACGAGCAGCCCACGAGTGCAAGCGTAGCGAGTGCGATGACGATGAGCGTTTTCACGGGTCGGCGTTCCAGGGTCCAGGTGGACAAGGATTATAGACGGGCGTGTCGGCGGGTCGCAGTTGCTGGCATGACCGTGCGCGCTGCCACAATGAATCCGTCCTGGGCCGGGTTACGACGCACGCCCGGCGCTCCGTCCGATCTTCACGCGCTGCGCGACACTGCGCCGCGCCTTCAGCTTCCTGAACCAGATGACCAGACCGGTCGCGCTGAGCAGCGCCACCATCACGCCCATGAAGCTGATGAGGATGCGCCCGGGCAGCCCCAGAATGCGCCCCGAATGCAGCTGGAATTGCACTTGCAGGAAGATGTCACCGGCCGTGCCGCGGCCCGGCACTGAAGTGCCCACCTGTGTTCCGGTCGTGGCGTTCCAGTAAATCCACGGGTTACCCAGACTGCCATCGGCGTACATGCTGCCGGGTTTGAAATAGCCCACGCCATAGAGATTGAGCGCGGGGACCGCGAAGATCACGCCAGGCGGGTTGCTCAGCTTCGTCTCCTGGCCGGCGGCCGTCGCCAGCTCGACCAGACGCTCGCGCGTCAGCATCGGCGCGTCGGGTGCGGGCTTGACCAGCAGTCGGGGATCGCTTTCAGGGTCCGGCGCCAGCTTCGAAAACAGCGAAAGAACCGGACGCATGACCGGCCGTTCGAGGTTCATCGAAACGGACGTGACGGCGATCACGCCTAACAGCCCCCACACCCAGACACCGCCGGAGCGATGCAGGTCGAACGCAAGCGTGTAGGCGCCGCGGCGCATCCGGAACGCGAACGACTTGCGCCACGTCTTGATGCTGGGAAATGCCAGAACCAGCGCGATCACACTGTCGAACAACCAGACGATCCCGACGATGCCCAGCAGCCACACGCCGATTGCGATTCCGTTGCCGGTGGTGGGCAGGTACAGCGTGTAGTGCAGCTGATAAACGAACGGCAGCAGGTTCGCCCGCTTGACGGACAACGCGCCCCAGTCGCGGCGTGCCTGGATGACACCTGTGCCGGGATCGACCGCGATCTGGTTGAAGCCGAGCTCGTAAGGCTCATGCGTTTGCGGATTCTCGCGTCCGGCCACGCGCATTTGCAGCGTTTGCCCCGGCACGATACCGAGCGGCAAATACGTTACGCGCAGACGCGGCTCCGCCGCCTCAACGCGGTTGGCCAGTTCCAGCGCCGACAGCGCCGGTGCATGCGACTGCGCGTAGTAGAACTCGGGATTGAGCGCTGCATCGAGTTCCTGATTCCACGCGATGATTGCGCCCGTCAGTCCGGACAGGAACAGGAACAGCGCCGTGCCGATCCCGAACCATCGGTGCAGGCGCACGAGAATCGATCTCATGGGCACGCCATCCAGTACGCGTTCATCAGAACTGCATCGTCGCGCTGACGACCGCGGTGCGCGTCGGCGACGGCGACACGTAATAACCCCATGCGGTGGTCCAGTAGCGGCGATTCAACAGGTTGTTGATTCCGACGCGCAAAGTCAGGTCCTTGCCCGCGACCCGCGTTTCGTACTTGCCGCTCAGGTCGTAGGTCACGTAGGACGGCACGAATTGCGTGTTCGCCGCATCAACGGCCATGCTGCCCACGTACTTGCCGCCGAACGCCACCGTCAACGGTCGGAAGTACGACGGGTTGTATTCGACGCGGCCCGTCGCCGTGAAGCGCGGCGCGCCGTACACGCGCTTGCCTTCGATGGTGGGATCGTCGACGTCCACGGCCTTCGCATCCAGCCACATCACGCCGCCCAGCAGGCGCCAGTCGTTGGCAAGCTGGACCCAGCCGCTCGCGTCCACGCCGGTGTAGCGTTTCGTGCCGCTTTGCACGTAGATGTTGGCTGAATTCGTGTAGTCGTAGCCCTGGTCGACGCGAAACAGTGCGATGTCGGCGCCCCACTTGCGGCGATCCGTCTTGAAGCCCACTTCGTACTGCTTGCTTTTCAGCGGGCCGAAGGTGGCCGGGTAGTTGAGATTGGTGTTCGATGCCGAACCGCCCTGCTCCAGCGACTCCACGTAGCTTGCATAGAGCGTCGAATACGCGTCCGGCTTGAACATCAGCGCGACGGTGGGCGTGACCGGGTCCGCGCTGTAGCGCGAAGTCACCACGCTGCCCGGATCGTAGACGAACTGGTGGAACTGGGTGTAGCGCAGGCCAAGCAGCGCCGAGATGCGCGAGGTGAACTGCACGGTGTCGCTCGCATAGACCGCCGCCTGGGTGGTGCGCGACTGGCGGTACAGGTCCTCGCCAATATTGACGTCGGCATTGGTCAGCAACGAACTGCCGTAGATGTTGCCGGTGCCGAGCGCAAAGCCGTCGTTCCAGCCTTCGCTGTTGCTGTATTCGCTGGTTTGCGACTGGAAGCCCGCGCCGAGCACCACGTCGTGGCTGATGCTGCCCGTGTTGAATTTGCCCTGCACCATCGCATCGACGTTCTGATAGAAATAACGCGTCAGCGCGGCGTACAGCGTATTCGAGTAGTTGCCCGCGTTGTCGCTCACGAACAGCAGACTGTCGGAGTTGGTGCGGTTCTCTTTCGCGAAGCGGTACTTCAGGCTGGCATGCCAGTTGTCCGAGAGACGATAGTCGAGACCGGTGCCAACCGAAGCCATCTCCGTCTGGTAGTAGTTTTGCGGCTGCGTGAGATCGTGCGTGACCGCGCTCGCGTCGGGAATGCCCACACCCGGGCCGAACATCAGGCCGAACAGCGTGCCGTTGGTTTTACGCTTCTGATAGAACGCGTCGGCACTCCAGGTCAGATCCGGGGTGATGCGGAAGTCGAACGCAAGCGAGGCCACCTGGCGGCGCACATGGCCGTTGGTTTCGGCGGTATTGCCATCTTCGTTCACCAGATTCAGCCGGTAACCAAAGCGGTTGTCGATGCCGAAGCGCCCGCCCAGGTCCACCTTCTCGCTGAACACGCCGGCCGTCTCGTAACCGATCGAGATGCTGCGATAGGGCTCGTCCGTGGGCCGCTTCAGCACGTAGTTGACGATGCCGCCCGGCGAGCCGAAGCCATACATGAAGCCAGACAGGCCCTTGAGCAACTCGACCTGCTCGAACGGTTCGAGCGACAGGTCCGTGTCCCACGACGGGAAGCTCTGGCCGTCGACCTTGATGCCGTTCAGCGTGTCGATCGGCAGGCCGCGCACCGTGAACATCGAGTTTTCGCTGATCCGGTTGTCGCTGCTGACCGACACCGCCGGGTCGTACTTGTAGAGGTCGTTGGCGGTCGCCGCCATCAGGTCCTGCGCCTCCTCGCTCGTCACGACGTGCGTGGAAAACGGCGTGTCGATCTGCTTGCGCGAACCCAGCGCACCGGCGCTGACCGTATCGACCTGTGCCGTCGTGATATCGCGCGAGGCGGTCACGCTCAAGGCCGGCAACGTGACGGTGTCGCCCGCTACTTCCTGAGCCCTGCCGGGCGTCGACAGCGTCGACAGGGTCAATCCGGCGCTGGCCAGCAGGGCTGCACTGAGGAGCGACGGAGTACGGCGGGTGCTGCGAGAGAAGCTCGGACGAAGGACGGTAGTCGGGTTCTGCATTTTGTTTGAATTGCGCGCAGACGTGCGTGTACAGCCAGAGACGTCAATGACGCACTGGATGAACGCGCTCGAAGCGGGTGGTTTATTAAGTGGAAAATTAACTACAGGCTGCAGATGATAATGCGATTGATTCTCATCTGCAACAAGATTCTTGCGAATGGCTTTCCGTTGCTACGGGCGTTGTTTTGCTGCGGCGGGGTCTTTCGCCTTGAATTTCTCCGCTCGGGCCCGGCCGGTTCACGGAGTGCGGCGCAAATGAAAAACGCGGCGCCGAAGTGCCGCGTTTGGAGTCCTGCTACGACTGGACTTGTCTTGCGGATAGTGGTGTGCGGCTCGTTACGCCCGGGCTCGCGTCCGGCTCGCGTCCGGGTCACCTCCGTTTGGTGCCCGTGTGACACGCCCACTCGCGCCCCGCCCAATCCAGCACGTCTTATAAATTCTCGCGGATCATGGCGAACACGTCGGCGGATTGCCCCTGCAGCATGGCCTTCGCTGAATACAGGACCATCCCGTATGCCGAGCCCCACTCGATCTTCGGCGGCATCACGAGCGTCATCGTATCCACCTTGACGTTCAGCAGCGCGGGGCCGGGCTCGTTCAGCCATGCGACGACCGCGTCTTCGAGTTCGTCGGCTTTCGCCACCGTGCGTCCCCACAGTCCGATCGCCTCGGCGACCTTGCCGAAGTCCGGATTTTGCAGGTTCGTATAGAGCGGCAGCATGCCTTCGGACTTCTGCTCGATGTCGATGAAGCCAAGCTTGCCGTTGTCGAACACCACCACCTTGATGGGCAGTTTCTCCTGCACGACCGTCATCAGTTCACCGAACAGCATGGCGAGCCCACCGTCGCCGGACATCGAAATCACCTGGCGTCCCGGCTGGCACTTTTGCAGACCCATCGACATCGGCAGGGCTGCCGCCATCGTGCCGTGCAGCAGACTCGAAAACACCCGGCGTTTTCCGTTCGTGTCGATATGCCGGTAAAGCCAGACAGTGGGCGTACCGTCGTCGGCGCAGAAAAGCGCATCGCTTGCGGCGTGCCGGTTGATCAGCTCGGTCAGATAGATTGGCGGAATCGTGCCGCGGTTCGACGCCACGGCCTTGGACCGATGCGTTTCCACAGCGCGGGCATGCCGCTCGACGAGCGTGTCGCGGAACCCGGTTGACGTGCGCGGTTTGAGGCGCGGCAACAATGCCTCCATGGTGGACTTGATGTCGCCGACCAGTCCTAGCGTAACCGGATGCCGGCGGCCGAGATGATCGGGTGCCATGTCGATCTGAACGATTTTGGCCTTCTCCGGATAGAACTGCCGCCACGCGAAGTCGGCGCCGAGCAGCAGCAAGGTCTCGCATTCGGATACCGCCAGATAGCCGGCCTCGCCGCCGATGATGCCCGTCATGCCGACGTTGTACGGGTTGTCGTGTTCGAGCGCGTCTTTTGCGCGGGAGGTGTGCGCAATCGGCGCCTTGAGCCGCTCGGCGACCGCGAGGATTTCAGCGTGAGCGCCACGGCATCCCGAGCCGCCATAGATCGCGATCTTCTCTCCCGCATTGAGGATCTCAGCTACACGATCGAGATCAGCGTCACTCGGCCGGACCACAGGCACATTCGTGTGGACCGAGTACGGCACGTTGTCGCTCGCATCCGCATGGGCGATGTCGACCGGAACGATCAGCACCGCCACGCCGCCTTTGGCAATGGCGGTCTGACAGGCAATCACGGTTTTGCGCCGGGCCTGTTCCGGCGTAATGATCATGTCGCAAAACACGCTGCACGAACCGTAGATCGCCTTGAAGTCGACTTCCTGCGGGAAGTTGAAGCCAAGTTCCTCGCTCGCCACCTGGGTTGCGATCAGAACCACCGGCGCCCGATTGCGGTTGGCATCCACGAGGCCGTTGATGAAGTGCAGGCTGCCCGGGCCGCAGCTTCCCGCCACGGCCGTCAGGTTGCCGGTCAGCAGCGCTTCGGCTTCGGCAGCGAACGCGCCCGCCTCCTCATGGCGCACATGGACCCACTCGATGTCGCTCTCGTTGATGTGATGAGCGATCAGATTCAGCGTGTCGCCCACGATCCCGTAGCAATGCTTGACGCCCGCCGAGGCGAGCGTGTCCACAATGATTTCGGCAACTTTTTTGCTCATGTCGGCTCTCCTGAAGATGCCCGATACAAGATATGATCCGCCGCCGTTGTGAATCGCAGGCCCGCAGTTCGTCACTGCCGGTCGCGCTGCTTTCACTGGCGGGACGATCGACCCATCTTGCCTGGACTCCGGATCAGCCGATATCACCCTGAGGGGGGATCGGCGCCCTCGCGGCTCCCCCGCGGCTCTCCCGTCTCTCATGCGTGAAAATGCGTGTGTCAGCCGCTTGAAAGAGCCAGCAGACGGCGGCCGATCCGAGCGTCGCGCCGCAAGGAATCCGACAGCCGCTGAAGCGTCGCAATGAACAGACGCTGTTGAACCTGCGCCTCGCCGGGGTCGCCACAAGCCTCGTGAATCGCTGCCGCGGTGCGGTGAAGACGCCAGTCCGCCAGCGGCGTTTCGAATCCTGACGCGGCCGCGAAGCCGGCACCGATCCGTTCCAATGCCAGAACCTTTGCGCCGCTTCCCAGCGCCTCGCGTGCCGCGACTTCCCAGGCGAGCGCCTGCCACGTGCGGTCTTCGGTGGCGAGCGCGAGTGTCAGGAAAGCCTCTGCGCGTGATCGCGCGCCACGATGATCGCCTGCCAGCAGCGCGGCCTCGGCACTGCCCCGTTCGATGGCGAGGCGCCAGTACCAGTCGAACATGATAGGTGTGGCGTCAATCTGCCGTTGCGCCTCGGCAAACAGCGCAGCGGCGCGTGCACTGTCCTCCAGTCCTATATACGCGAGGCCCGCGAGCACGAGACACGACCGATGTTGCACGGGCAGCAGTGCGCCGTGGCCGGTTTCGCTCGCCTGAGCGGCCGGGTGCGAGGCCGGGACGAAGCGTTCGTACATGTCGATCACCGCCTCGTACTCCAGCGTGTGCAACAGTAACCAGCCCCGATAGACCTCGAGTGTGCGCGCCGCAAAATAGTCGCCATTTTCGCGGAATGAAGCCATACCCTCGTCGAACGACTCCATCGACCGGCCCAGCTCGCCCAGGAAAAGCTGAGCCCAGGGCGTACCGAGACGGAGCATCCACGTCGCCCTTGCGAGGTCGAAGCCCGGATGTGCCACCGCATGCTCGAAGAGGATCTGGTAATTCGCCCGCACGGTTCCGAGCGCTTCGCGGTAGCGGCTGGAAATGATGCACAGCATGCTGTATTCCAGATTCGCCCGGGCGATCAGCAAGGGATCGCCCGTTTCGCGCAGTGCGCGCAACGCGCTCTCGCACTCGGTCAGATCGGCATGCGACCAGCCGTCGGTCCAGATACGGCGTACGTAGGCACTCACGCGAACCAGCGCACTGACGCGCAGGTCGGGATGCGAGGCACTGAGCGTGAGCGCGGCGTCGAGCACCTCGATGCAACGTTGCCTGTCGCTCCAGCTGAAGACGTAGGCGAGGCCGAGCATGGCGCGTAATTGCGCATCGAGCCGGGCAAGCGTGCGGGCCTGCTGCTCCAGTTCGATCCAGGCGGCCTCGGCGCGCGGGTCATGTGCCGCCGCATAAAGCGACGCGCGCGCCTCGGCAAACTCAAAACTTTTGAGCGGACGCAAATCGGCCGGCAGCTTTGCGGTGAGCGAAGCCGCAAAGTCGAGAATCGCGTGCGCCTCGCGATACGCAAAACGCAGCTTCGCGGTTTGCAGCGCAATGCGCAGATAGTCGATTGCCTTGAGCCAGTCCCTCGCGTCAGCGAAATGTTGCCCGAGCTCGTAGGCCACCTCCGCTCTCTGGTCACGAGGATAGATCGCTTCGAGCCGCTGCGCGATTTGCCGATGCAAACGTGAGCGCCGCGTCAGCCCCTGACGTCCATAGAATGCGTGGCGTACCAGCGCATGGTCGAAGCAGAACAGCGCCGCCGCTGCGCCGTCGGGTAAGCGTTTCACTCCGCAGCGCTGAATGAAGCGCTGGGTGCGTGCCAGCGTTTCGCACAGATCGTCGAACTGTTCCGTCGATAACCCCGCTGCTTCGGCCACCGTCGCGGATGAAAACGCGAGCCCTGCCACGCTGGCGGCTTCGAGCAGATTGCGCTCGTCGGCGGCGAGGCGCCGGATTCTACCTTCGAGCGTCCGCGTGATCGTGGGCGGCGCGGCCGCGCCGAGCATCGCCAGCGGCGCGAGCGGCCGCCAGCCTGTCGCCGTCTTGCGCAACAGGTTGCGCTCCATGAGATCGGCGAGGGTCGCCTGCATAAACAACGGATTACCGCCGCAACGTTGCGCGATCAGATAAGACAGTTCTTCCCCGGCAGGGTCGACATGATCGCGGTCGGTCAGCCATGCCACCACCGCGTCGCGAGGCAAGGGGCCAAGCGTCAGATCGCGGCATAGGGCTCTCAACGACAGCTCGTGATGCAGCTGCTCGATGGGGTGTTGCGCGAGCGCGGCCTCGTCCGGACGGTAGGTGGCGACCACCATCAGGCGCAGCGCGCCTTGCTCGCGTGCCAGTGCCGCCAGCAGATCGACGCTCGAGAAGTCGGCCCAATGAAGATCTTCGAAGATCAGAAGCAGCGCCTGCGACCGCGTCAGAAAGCTTAGTAAGCCGCGGATCTCTCGCAACATCCGTTCGCGCGACGCGCCCAGAATCTGCCGATGCAACGACTCGCGCACCTGGCTCGCCACCTGACCCGGAAGCTGCCAGGCCCACGTGGGCGCGAGCCTCACCAGTGCCTGCACGACTTCGCTGCCGCCGCTTGCCTGGCACAGTTGCCCGAGCGCCTGCAGAACCGGATAAAACGGTTCCGTGCCGCCATAGCCCTCGACACATTGCCCTTGCGCGATCCGCACCTCGTCATGCTCGAATCGTTCGGCGGCGACGAACTGTCTGAGCAAGGCGGTCTTGCCGATGCCGGGCTCGCCAGCCAGCATCACCAGCTGGGGGTTGCCGGCGCGGGCCTGCTCCATTGCGGCACGCAGTTGCTGGAGTTCGCCGCGGCGCCCCGCAAAGCGGCCGAAGCGCTCCTCGCTTGCGGCGCCCACGGATTCCGCGGCGGGCGCCTTGACCGGCGCGACGAAACGATAGCCGCGCCCGCGCAAGGTTTCGATGTAGCGAGGACGCTGGGCGCTATCGCCAAGCCGTGCCCGGATCATCTGAATGTGGCTCTTCACGACTTCGGGCTGCACGTGCACATTGGGCCACACCGCTTCGAGCAGCGCGTCGTGGGTAATCAGTGCGCCGCGATTCTCGATCAGAAACCGCAAGACACCGAAGGTCTTGCGCGTCAGCTCGATCCGCTCGGGCGTCGCGTCGGAATCGAGCCGCCACAGACATTCGTTCACCGTATCCAGACGAAAGCCTTCGAAACTGAGTGAAGAAAACGTACTCGACGGGGCCTTCATATCCACTTTGCTCCTCATGCCTCTATCAGGCTCAAATGGATTGCGGGGTGACATGCGTGAGCACTGCGGTGCGGTATGGCGCGGCAGGCGTCCACAGCGGCCGTCAGGGTAAGACGGCCAAAATCCCCGAGGGTGAATCTTTGGTGTCGATCGGCTCATGCAATGGTCCAGTCCGCGTGACCGACACGCGCAGTATAGAATCGCGGCAACCAGGTCGTGTTGCTGTTCGGTCGGAGAACCTACGTGATCGATTTCCCCCCGTTTCGGCTGGATCGAGCCAACCGCTGCGTCTGGCAATGCGCGCCTGACGGCACGAGCCGCAAACTCACGTTGGCGCCGCGCGCCTACGACATGTTGCAATACCTGGTCGAGCACCCAGGCCGGCTCATTACCCACGACGAATTCCTCGATGCCCTGTGGCAGAACGTGCATGTTCAGCCCGAAGTGCTGAAGGCCCACATGCTGACCATCCGCGCGGCGCTCGGCGACGATGCGGGACATCCAAGCTTTATCGAAACCCAGCGTGGCCGCGGCTATCGCTTCATTGCGCCGCTCTCGGGCGGTTCCGGCAACGGCGCGCGCGAGGCGGACAAGGTCGGTCACGGCGGATTCGTCGGCCGCACGGCGCAACTGAACCGCCTGAAGACGCTGTTCGACGAAGCACGCCATGGCGCATCGCGGATCGTGTTCGTGGCGGGCGAACCGGGCATCGGCAAAACCACGCTCGTCAACCGGTTCCTCGCGTCGCTCGATGGCGACGTCACTGTGTTGACCTCGCTTGGGCGCTGCATCGAAGGCTACGGCGGCATCGAACCGTACTACCCGGTGCTCGACGCGTTGACGCAGCTGACGCGCGGCGAAGCGGGCCCGCTGATCATGCGCACGCTGGTGTCGATCGCGCCGACCTGGGCGCTGCAGATGCTCGGCTCGGTCCCGCAGCAATACCGCGCCGAGCTGCAGCATCAGGTGATCGGCGCGGCAAGCGGGCGCATGTTGCGCGAGATCTGCGAATTCCTCGACGCGCTGTCGCTGCAGCGTCCGCTCGCGCTGGTGTTCGAAGACCTGCACTGGTCAGATTATTCGACCGTCGACATGCTGTCGGCGCTGGCGCGCCACCGCAGCGGCGCTCGCCTGATGGTGATCGCGACGTACCGGCCGGAAGACGCCGAACTCGCGCAACATCCGTTATGCCGGTTGAATCGCGATCTGGGACTGCAGAAGCTGTGTCACGACATCGTGCTGGAACCGTTGAGCGAAGGCGCGATTGCCGAATATCTGACGGGCGGCCCGCGCGCTGTGCGGCCCGACACTGCGAACGGCTTCGCCCAGCTGGTGCGCGAACGCTCCGGCGGCAACCCTCTGTTCATGGTCGCGACGCTCGATCACCTGGTCGAGCGAGGCATCGCGCAATCCACGCCCGAAGGCTGGAAGCTCCATCTGTCGCCCTCGGAAGTGCGGCTGGAAGTGCCGCTCACGTTGAACCAGGTCATCGAGCATCGCATCCAGCGGCTCACCGACGACCAGCAACGCGCGCTCGAAGGCGCGAGCGTCGCCGGCCTCGCGTTTAGCGCGACCACCGCGGCGCCGGCCGCCGGCCTGAGCCAGGAGCATTTCGAGGATATCTGCGAGGCGCTTTGCCGTCAGGAAAGCTTCATCCGGCGCGAGCCGTGGTCGACGCTCGATGACAGTCTGGCCGCCTGCACCTACGCATTCCGCCACACGATGTACCGGCAGACCCTCTACGAGCGGCAAGGTCAGCTGCGCACCACCCGCTCGCATCTGCAGGTGGCGCAGGCGCTCGAGGCATTGTTCGCGCCGGACGAGCGCGCTGCGCTCGCCGCAGAACTCGCGCAGCACTTCGCCGCCGCGAAGCGTTGGGAAGCCGCGCTCGGCTATCTGCGCATTGCAATCCAGACGGCGAAAAAGCGTCTCGCCTACAACGACGCGCTCGCGGTTCTCGACCGCGCGCTGATGCTCGCGGCCAACCTGCCTGCGCAAGCGCGCGCCGCGGCGGAAACGGAATTTCTGGAGGGCCGCGCTTCGATCTTCGCGGCGGCCCACGATTCGCGCGCGCGGGAAACCTGCGAACAGCTCGCCGAGCGTGCCGCGCAGCACGGCCTGATCGACATCCAGAGCCGTGCCTTGCTGAGTCTCGCGTATGCCTATAGCTGGCGTGACCAGGCGCGCTGCAGCCAGATCATCGAAGAAGCGCTCGCGCTGAGCGCCCGGCAAACCAGTCCGCAGCAGCAGGCCCGCACCCGCATCAGTTGCTACGTATGGCGGATGTGGGTCCGCGGCTGGTGCGCGGCAGACATCGCGCGCTGCGAGGCCGCGCTCGTCCCCCTGCGCGCCGGTGAGGATCCCTATACGACCGCCTGGTCCTTGTGCGAATACGCCATGGTCTGCCTCGTGTCGTCGCACTACCAGAAAGCCCAGGACACCATCCTCGCGAACTACCGTTTCCTCGTCGAGAACGACGCCAACCGTCCCGAGTTCAACATGGCGCGCGCAACCTGGATGGTGCATCTGGGTGTGCCGTGGACGCTGCTCTATCTCGGCGAATTCGGCCGCGCCCAGCGCGAGTTCGACAAGGCCATCGCGATGTTCGCGCACAACGGCAACCCCTACGGCGCCGATACGCTCACGCTGTATCGCTGCTGGGTGCAGTTCCACGCAATGGATTTCGACGCGATGCTGCAATCCTGCACGCAGGTGCTGGCCGGTAAGTCGCCCGAACCGGGCAGCGGCAAATCGATCCTGCCGGCCGAATACCGGCTATGCCTGCTGCTGACGGGGCTCGCACAGCTCGGCCGCGGCGATACGCACGCCGCGCACGAAGCCCTCACACAGGTCATGCAGCGGATGGACACGCAGCCGGTGATCTTCGACTGGTACTGGCGACTGCCGCTCGAATGGGGACTCGCGGGCGTCGCCCTTGCGCAGCGCGATCTCGACGCGGCCCTCGTCCATGCCGACCGGCTCGTCGAACTGACGTCCCGTATCGAAGAGCGCACATGGCAGGGCTTCGCGTGGGACATGCGCGCGCGGGTCGCCTGCGCACAGCGTGATGCGAACCACGCGCTGCGCTGCGTGCAGCATGCGCTCGACGCGACGCGTGATTACCGGACACCGCTCGCCGACTGGCACATCCAGCGCACCGCTGCGCGTGCCTGCGAACTGGCCGGCGACACGCAAGCGGCCCACCGCCACGCAACGCTCAGCCAGAACTTGAAAGACGCCCTCGCCGCGACGCTGCCGAGCGGCCATCGTCTGCGCGAGACGCTCGAAGCGCGCTAGGAGCGTGCCGCGCCAGTCACAGGCCCGGCTCGGCATGGCCCCATCCGGAGAGCCGCACGAGACCGAGACGGCTTGCCAGTGTCACCGCTTCGAGCCGGTTCTTGACCGACAGCTTCGCGTACAGATGCTTGGCGTGCGACTTCACGGTCTCGGGCGCGATACACAGCCGCACCGCGATCTGCTTGTTGGTGAGGCCGCGCCCCATCAGCGCGATGATCGCGCGTTCACGCTCGGTGAGGCCCAGGGCGGCGACGCTTCGCGCGGTATCCGGCGCCGTATCACGCCCCGCCTGCATGCCGGGGACACCACGCCTGCGTCGCGACATCAATGCGCCCGCGTAGGGAAGCAGTTCGCGGACCTCGCCGGCGGGCACGATCGACCCGCGCACGATCCCGTCGATCAGCATCGCCACACGCTCGTTGCAGTCGACCAGGGTCTGCTGCAGTCCCACCGCAGCCGCCTGCCTGAGCAGCGTGACCAGCGCCTCGATCGCTTCATCGCGCCGACCGGCGACCAGCAGCGCTTCGACCAGCAACAGCGCGATCGACGCCGCGCCGTATAAATCGCGGCGCAGAACGGTATCGCAATGGAGCTGCCGCAGCGCCGCGAGATCGAGCGCGGTATGGGGCTGCGTGAAGCCTGCGGCATGCGGCTGCGCGGATCCTGAAGCATGCGACTGCGCGAGTGCCAGGCGCGCCCGCGCGAGCACGTGGTAGCGCGCGATCTCGAAGCGCGCGCTGCTGCTTGCCGCGCCGCATTGCCCGTCCAGCGCGCCGAGCCGTTGTGCGCAGAGCGCCGCCTGGTCGAGGCGAGCCGCGGCCACATGGATCTCGACCTGCTGCGCGAGGCTGGCGGCGCGCAGCCGCGGCCAGTGGCGCTTCGTGCCCAGCGCGTCCGCCTCGGCCAGCAGCAGGAGCGCCTGCCCCGGCTGCCGCCGGTTCGCCGCGATGCGGGCGAGCAGTCCATAACTGCGCAGCGCGCCTTCGATCGCGCCGCCCTGCCGGATCCCCGGCAGCCGTGCCGCGACCAGTGCCTCGCTCTCGTCGACGCGGCCCTCCTCGTACAGCACCTGCGCCATCACACAGGCGGGCAGCGCATCGAGCGCCGCCGGACCGAGGCCGCTGCGCCGTGCGAGCTCAAGCGCGTCGTCGGCCAGCACGCGCGCGGCATGGAAATGCATCTGGGCGAATTCGCTCGCGGCATCGAGCGCCAGGTCGTACATCGCCGTGATCGCGCGCAGCCGGCCCGACTGCGCGCCCGGCTCGCCTGGTCCGAGGCGTTCCACCGCGTAGAAACTCTCGGGGTCTCCGAGGCGCCAGTACACGCAGCGGCACACCATCAGCGCGACGTGCGCGGCAGGTGACGCCGCGCCAAGCCGTAGAGCGGAAAGCGCGGCGGCCAGTGCCGCCCCCGCGTCGTCCTGCAGCAACAACGCCGCGGCCCGCACAGCCGCAATCTCGCAACGCACGGACAGTGCGACCGGAATCGGAGCCGGGGACGACAACGGACCGACCTGCGCTTCGATCTGCTGCGCAATCAGGAGCGCTTCGGCGGCCCGCAAGCGGATCAGCATCTGCCACGCGCGCGCAAGATAGAGATGGATGCGCCCAACCTTCACCACCGGCCGCGCCCGTTCGACGCGCTCCAATGACAGCACTTCGTCGACCTCCACCGACGCGGGCGGGATGACATGAAGCCCGCGCGTCGCGAGGGCCTCGGACCGCGCCCGTGGTGGTGCCGCGCAGGGTTGACGCTCCCCAGCTTCCTGATCCGTTTCGAAGACAAACGCCTCGTTCATTCGACGCTCCGTTGGACACCGTTCGTCGCAACCGCCTGACGAACGCGCTGCCATCCAGACTAGACATGACCGTCCGGAAAAGCGTGATGATTCGGTTCTTTTTTGGTAAAGGATGGGTTGTTAGCCGGTCTTGGCCGGCGTCGACCCCGGTGTTGTTCCTATCGAAACCGAAACGAAAGCGACCAATACCGGGAGTTGTAATCCATCCGGCGGTCAACCGGGCGACACGCGTTCGACCTCGCAGGCCAGCATCATCGCGGCTGCGTTGACGGGACGCGGCCGCCCCGGTCGCGGACGATAGATTGCGTCGCCGGCGGCAATCGGCGCATCCGACAACGCGCAGCGACCGCGCCGCTTCGCGATATCCGCCTTCCACACCTGATCGCCGTAGCGGCAGGCGGTCGCGTCGCACCAGCACACGACCACGAGCCCCGCCGACACGCGCTCGACCACCCGCACCACGCGTTCGCGCCACGCGTCGCCCGGCGCGCGGCGCGCCGGCGCTGCTGCACGGCACAGCGCGAGGCGGCTGGCGGCCCACTCGCACGAACCGCCGTCGAGCAGGCGCAGCGCCGCGCGCCAGCATTCGTCATCCGCCCGGTCGGTTTGCATGATCAGGCTCCGGTCTCGCTGCGGCGCGCCGCGTTCGGTCCAACCGGCTCCCCGGGCCGCCCCGCGCCGCGCATGCGGGCCCGCCAGCTGTTAGGCGGCTCGCCGACCATGCGCCCGAACACGGTCGTGAAATGCGCGTGCGAACCAAAGCCGCAACTGAGCGCGACGTCGAGCACGCTCAGCGCCGACGAGTGCAGCAGTGTCTGGGCATGCTCGATCCTGCGCCGCAGCAGGTACGCATAGGGCGAATAACCGGTTGTCGAGCGGAACTGCGCGGCGAAATGCATGCGGGTGAGGCCCGTGCTGGCGGCGAGCTCGGCAAGGCCGATCGGCTGCGCGAGATTCGCTTCGATGAAATCGAGCGCGCGCCGCAGACGCCACTTCGGCAGCGAAGCCGCGCGCCGCAGCTCCTGCGGCGTGTTCCCGGCGGCAAAAGCCGCCGCGTCGTTGCTGGCTGCAGCATTCGATGTCTGCGTGATCATGAGCGCCTCCGGTCTATGCGAGATGATGGCCATCGACACCCGTGATGCGTCCGTCATGCAAGCCGGACCTTCCCAAGGCGGATAGCGACAGCGCTTATCTTGCGCAGTCCGGCGGCGCGGCGACATCCCCTCGTCGGGTGAGCGCGACGGCAGCAGCGTGCCTCGCCGGCGCGCACTCAGGTAGCGCGACGCCGCTTGATGGCACCCGTGAGCTGGCGTTTCGCGATCGACGAGCGCAGTGCCGAATAGGCCGGCGCGACCATCGGGTAGTCCGCGGGCAGCCCCCACTTCGCGCGGTATTCGTCGGGGGTCATCGCGAAGTGGCGCTGCAGGTAGCGCTTGAGCGACTTCAGCTTGTGTCCGTCTTCGAGACAGACGAGGTACTCGTCGTGTACCGATTCGTCGATCGGCACCGCGGCCCGCTGCTGCAAGGCCGGCGTCGAGCTCGTGCGCAATGCGGCCAGCGCGGCGTAGGTGCTCGAGATGAGCGTCGGCAGCTCGGATGCCGGCACCGGATTGCGCGACACGAAGCCGGTCACGATTGCCGCCGTGAGCGCGATCAGGTCGATGTCCTCCATCACGACCGGCCTCGCCGGCTTAACAGTTGCCGGCACCAGCGCGGCCTGTTCTGGCGTGAAGAGCAGATTTCCGGAACATCGCGCTTCGTCATGACTCGGCTCCCAGCCAGGCGGCTCACCGGCCGCGTCGGGATCGGCAGGCGTGGCGCGTCATCCCCCGAACGGGGGTCGCCGCGCTCACACGGACGACCGGCAGCAGCGCCGCACCCGGCGCATGGCCCACTATTGCGCCTTCGTGTCGGCCAGATGCCCCGGCAGATCGTCGCTGCGATAGCCGCCTCCGAGCACCCTTGTCAGCACGATGCCCGCCTCGATCTCGTCGCCGGTCAGTTGCACGAGCCCGAGGCGCCCTTCGATTACCGGCGCCCTCGCCTGCATCGCCGTGAGCCGGTCGCCGAGGCCGGTCTGGTAGCTCGCCTCGGCACTGTCGCTCGCGAAGCGCAACGCGTCGATCCGGTCGCGCTGCAACTGCGCGCGATGGTCGAGGTCATCGATCTGGCTACCGCTTTGCGCGACCTCGCGCACCGCGGCGAGCACCGCCTGGTCGTACTGCTCGATCAGCGTGTTGCTGGCGGTACGCGCGCCGTGCAGGTTCGCGTTCAGCCGGCCGCCGTCGAAAATCGGCAGGGTCAGGCCGGGGATGAAGTTGATCTGCTGGCTCGAATGCATGAACAGATCGCGCATGCGCAGCGCGTTGAAACCGAAGAACGCGGTGATATCGAAGCTCGGATAGAAGGCCGCCTTCGCCGCATCGATGCGCTCGAACGACGCCTGCACGAGCCAGCGCATCGCCTGCAGGTCCGGGCGGCGCGCGAGCAGCTCGTACGAGAGCGTCGCCGGCAGCGCGTCGGCCGGCGCCGGCAACGGCTCCGGCGCAAGCGCTGGCAGTTCGTCCGGTCCGACGCCCGCGAGCGAGCGCAACGCCTCGCGCGCGTGGACGATCTGCTCCTCGCTTGCGGCGATCTGCTGATCGATCGCGAGCAACTGCGCGCGCGCGTCGGCGCTCTGCGTCAGTGCTTCGAGGCCGCGTGCGTGCCGCGCCGTGCGCGTATCGAGCTCGAATGCGCGCACCTCGCGAAGCTGCCGCAACAGCTCAAGATTCGCGTAGGTGATCTGGATGCTGTAGTAGAGCTGCGCGACGCCGGCCGACAGTTCGAGCTCCGCCTGCGCCGCCTCGGCGCGCCGCGCGTTCTGCTCGCCGATGGCGGCGCGCACGAGATCGCGTTGCTTGCCCCAGACGTCGATGTCGTAGTGAGCAGCGAGGCCCACGAGGCCGGTCCAGTACCACGGCCCAAACGCTCCGATCGCCGGGTCGTGAGACGCATACGCGCTGAGAAAACCGTGGCCTGAGACCCGCTCGCGATCGGCCTCGGCCAGTGCCGACATCTGCAGGCCGGAGCCCGCGCGGATCAGTTCGACCTGCGCGCTCGCCTGCGAGACATGTTCGCGCGCAATCGCGAGCGTCGGCGCATGGGTGAGCGCCAGTTCGACGAGCATGTCGAGCTGCGGATCGTGATACTGCTCCCACCAGCGCGCCGACGGCCAGCCTTCGCTGGCGAGGTGGATGTCGTCGGCGAGACGGATCTGTTGCGGCGCGATCATCGCGGCGGGCGGACTGTCGTGATGGATGATCGCGCACGAGACCAGCAACGGTAGCGCGCCGGCCGCGAGCCAACGGTCCAGCCGGGCAGCCGGTCGGGGGATCGATAAGCACGTCAGACAGCGGCGCAGAAGGTAGACGAAGCGCATCATCACCGCTCACCCCACACTCGCGAATGCGCCGGACGCGGGGCCGCCCACCGACCAGCCCGGCAAGCCGGCAAGCGCCGCATCGATCCGCCGCGCGTGCCGGTCCAGCCTTGCTTCTCCAGCCACATGCGCGGCCTCGGCCGGCGCCACGCGCAGTCGCGGCGAGCCGAGCGGCGCCGGCGGCGTCGCGGCCGGCGGTTCGGCGGCGAGCTGTAACGCATAGTGCTCCAGTGCATCCGCGAACTCCGACTGAAACTGCGCAGCGCGCTCCATCGACGCGCCGCTTGACGCGTCGGTCATCGCCTCGTCGTGAAAGGCTTCGAGCGCGACGAGCATCGTGCGGCTCTGCGCGAGCACCGTCTGCGACAGCAGCGTGATGCGCGCCGTCTCGCCCTCGCGCCAGTCGGGTTCGAGCGCGACGCGCGCCAGCACCGTCTCGCAGTCCGCCAGCAAGGCCCACGTTGCGACCACCGCCGACGCATCCGTCGCCTGCGGGCCGCTCGCCATCGCCTTCGCATCGACGCGCGCCAGCGCCGCGATCTTGCGCAGGACCGCCGCCAGTTGTGCGCGCAACGCATCCGCTTCGCCTTCCGGCCACAGCGACATCTGGATGAAGGTTGCCACGCCGACGCCTAGCAGGATGCCGACGATGCGGTCACGAATTTCGGTGAGATCGGACGGCGGCGAGAACGATTCGAGCAAGGCCAGCGCAAACGTAAACATGATCTGGATCCCGGCATAGCTGATGCGCTCGGAGCCCGCCGACACCCAGGCGCCGAGCGCGATCACCGGCAGGCTCATCAGCAGCAGCCCTGTCACGCTCTCCAGGTGCGGAATCACGAACGCGACCATGCACAGCGCCAGCGCGCTGCCGACCAGCGCGCCGCTGATCCGCAGCAGGCCATGGCGGCTCGACGCGCCAAGGCTCGGCAGCGCGACCACCAGACAGGTCAGCATGATCGTGTGGATGCCCGGCCAGCTCACCGCGTTGTAGAACACGTAGCAGATCAGCATCGACAGCAGCGTGCGCAACGAGAAGCGAGCATAGCGCGGATGGGTGAAGAGATCCGCTTCAAGCAGCGCAGAGACCGGCGCTGGTTGCGCTGGCTTCGCCGCTTGTGCCCCTTGTGCCCCTTGTGCCCCTTGTGCCGCTTGTGCCGCTTGTGCCGCTTGTGCCGCTTGTGCCGTTGCGGCGCTGGCGGCCGCATCGCCCGGTGGCGTCGCTGCGGGGCCCCGCGTGGCCTCGGCGAGTGCGTCGAGCGAGCGCTGGATCGCAGCGAGCGCCGGTATCGACGTCGCTGCCGGCGCTTCTTGCGATGCACGCCAGTGTGGCCATTGCGCGTCGTCGCCGATCGCGTGGCCGAGCGACACCAGTTCGTCCTGCACCGCGCGGATCGCATCGATCTGCCCGGCACCGCGCGCGACGACCTGCCCGGGCAGCACCGCCGCAGCCTCGACGATGCGCGATACCGCGGTCACGCAGGCCAGCCGCGCCGTCACGTCCTCCTTGCTGAAGCGCTGACGCATGGTCGAGAAGCGCAACAGCTTCTGCAACGCCAGTGCGCCGCGCTGGACATCGAGCGCGCCGATCCGCATGACCGGCGCCTGCGCGTCGAGCACAGCGGCGAGCCGCGCATGGGCCATGGCGAGCTGCCGTTGCATGGCGGCGCGCAACTGCCGCTCCGGTTCGGCCGGCAAAAACAGCGTATTGATGATCAGCGACAGGGCAACCGCGTAGTTGACCGCCGACCACACCCACAGCAGGCTACGTACCAGCGCTTCCGTGTTGTCGGTCAGATCGCCGAAGCTCTGCGCGTAAATCACGATCAGCGAGACGAGAAAGAAAACCAGCCCGAATTTCGTCACCGCCCGCATCAGATATGTGCTGCAAAAAAAGATCGCGCTGGCGATGACGATCCGCAGCAGCGGGTAGCCGAACGCCAGCTGGTAGAGCGCGACCGTGCAGGCGATCGCGCAGGTCGTGCCGATCACGAGATTCAGTGCGATCACTCGGGTCAATACGATGTTCGCCTGGGTGACGAAGAACACCACGATCAGCGACAGCGCCAGCTCGGGGACCTGCAAGGTCATCGACGCGACGATCACGATCGCGCTGCCGAGCACGCAACGCAGCGTCACGTTGCCGCGCCCCGGAAATGCGGCGAGTTCGTAGCGCAGGAAGGCCGCGAGTTCCGTCAGCGGCCGCGGCCATGCGAGACGCCGCCCGACCCCGTCGAGGCCGCTCATGAGGGCGCTCCGTCGGACCTCGCGCGCCTCGCGCTATTGTCGCGCCGGCCGGGCTGCAGCACGGCGACGGCGGACGTGCCGATGCGGAACAGTTGCGGGTCCGGATGATCAACCCGGATCTTCACCGGAAAACGCTGCGCGACGTGCACCCAGTTGATGCTGCGCTGAATGTTCGGCAGACCGTTCGCGGTGCCGCCGCCGTCCTGAGGTTCGACGCCGAAGCCGATCGAGTCGACCGACCCGCTGAAACGGAGACGGGTATTGCTCATCAGATACACGGTCGCGTGCGTGCCGGGCCGGATGTTGCCGAGCTCGTTCTCGCGGAAATTGGCCACCACGTACCAGTGCCGCGTATCGATCAGCGTGAAGACCGGTTTTTGCGCGGACACGAATTGCCCGACCGAGGTGCGCAGCTCGACGACGCTGCCGTCGAACGGCGCGCGCACCGTCGCATATTCGAGGTTGAGACGCGCCGTCGCGATTTCGGCCTGCAGCACGGCGCGCTGCGCGACCAGCGCGGCGACGCTGCTGACCGCCGCCTGGGCCTCGCGCGCCTGCGCTTGCGCGGCCGCGAGTTCGGCGAGCGCCGAGCGTTGCGCGGTGCGGGCGCGCTCCAGTTCGTCGGCGGAGATGTAACCCTTCGCGATCAACGGCTCCATGCGCGCGAGTGTGTCCCCCGCCTGCTTCGCGGCGGCCTGTGCGCGCACCACCGCCGATCTGGCAGCGTCGGAACTGAATCCTTGCGCATTGACGGTGCGCTGCGTCAGCGGAATCTGCGCATCGAGTTGCGCGAGCGACGCCTGTGCACGCTCCAATGCGAACTGATACGGACGCGGATCGATCTCGAACAGCAGATCGCCCTGTTTCACCGCCTGGTTGTCGCGCACCGCGAGCGTCACGATCTTGCCGCTGACTTCGGGCGACACGCCGATCGTGTCGGCATAGGCATACGCGTCATCGGTGCGCGGCACGGTATCCACGCGCCAGATCACGGCAAATACGGCGAGCGCGGCCAGCACGATCAGCAATATGGCGGGCCAGGTTCGCGGACGCTGCTTGGCTGCGTCGGTGCTGTGGGCAGCGGTCATGGTCGAACGGTCTGCTAAAGATAAAAGAGTTGAGAGGGCTTACAGGTTGAAGACCGTTACCCAGAGCGCGATCGAAAACAGCACCGTCAACGCCGGGTAGACGATCGCGGGCGGCGCGAGCCATCCGCTACGGCCATTCTTCGTCAGCAGCACGTGCACGCACGCGACCAGCACCGTGCCCCCCCCGACGCAGAACAGCCAGTCCGGAAAATACGCGCCCAGCACGCCGACCGAAGGCGCGTCGCTGCACGCCGCGAGCGGCGCGCACGACATCAGCATCGCCCACGCATGGCGCGCGGGGCGCCCTCGCGCAGGGTGCCCACGCGCACGGCGCCAACGCGCACGGCGCAAACTACTCGACATTGCCGTCTCCCCCTGATGGCCGTGATGAAGCATTCCGTTTCAGCGCGTCAGGTTGACTTTCGCGAGATCGATCAGCTCGCCGCCGCGGCCGTCCATCACCGCCTTCATCATGAAGAGGCCGAAATGCCAGGCTTCACCGACGGTGGTCATCGGCGGCATGATCAGTTCCTGGCGTGCGCTGACGACGTCGGCGTGCGCGGCACGGTGTATCCCTTCAGCATCCAGTTCTCCCGGTGACGAGGCCTGCGGGCACGTGAGACGGCGGCCTCGGGTTGACTGCGACCATGGTGTCGTGGCTCGCCCGGGTTTGCTTTAGGATTCGCACGGTGACGTATCGAATTTGCACGCATCGGTGCCTTGGTGCACCAGTGCACCGGTGTATTGGGCAAGCGCCGGCACCCACCCTCGTTCATGCTAGAAGCGGTAGCCAATGCCCACAAAGGTGATCCACGGATTCGCCGTGATGTGCGTTTTGCTGGACAGCACCGTCTGACCGTTGGCAGCCACGGCACTGACGGTCGCATCCGTCTTCAGAGGCAGGTAGGTCGCCGACGCAGTCACGTACCAGTTCTTGCTGAAGTTGTAAGAGGCACCCACATCGAACGCGGGGTTCCATGAAGAACTGAGCGAGGTCCTGACCTGTCCGCCCGGCCCCGCAGCCTGCTGGAGCGCGCCGCCGAAGGTCGGATTGAGTTCGGTATGCGAGAACCACGTGTAGTTCACGCCGAGTCCGACAAACGGGCGCAGCTTCGCTTGCGCGTCGCCGAAGAAATACTTGACGAAAAGAATGGGTGGCCACGAGCGGGTCGTGGCGAGCGGCTGCAGATCTCCCAGCCCGAGCGAGGGTCCGCCGGCCCCGAATGGTTTGACCGTGCCCTGCGCATAGAGCTTCAGCTTGGGTGGTACGCCCGTTGCCAGGTCCAGCGCAAGGTGGTCAGTCACAAAGTAGGCGGTTGAAAGCTCGAACGTGAACGTGTTGTGGATCTGACCACCCGTTCCCGCCGACGTGAACGTGCCCGCAGCCGAGCTGCTTTGCAGCGATGTCGAGGAAGACCCGCCAAAGTCGAGCCAGGTGCCACCCACGCTGGTGATGACACTGCCCGCGCTCTGCGCCATCGCACTGGAACCTATCGCGCACGGTATGAGTGCAAGGCATGCAAGTCTTCTCATCGTCTCCTACCCATTTATTTCGCATTACATATCACTGCTTTCACATCGCCGCTTTTTCTTGTGTCGCCGCTCAGAACTGCTCGACCGGCAGGTTCGCTCCGCCCGATGCACCGCTGCGAATGGTTTCCAGAAGCGCATTTGCCTTGGGCAAGATCTTGTCGGCGTAGAACTGCGCAGTAGCGAGCTTGGTGCGATGGAAATCCGGATCTTCATTCGCTGCGCCGTTTCTCGAGGCAGCCAGCGCGGCGCGGCCCATCTGCCACCCGCCGCATACGTAACCGGTGAGCATCAGATAGTCGACCGAACTGGCAAGCGCTGCGTCGGGCCGGGTCGCGAAGGCGTTCAGCATCCAGGCGGTGGCATCGTCGAGCGCATCTACACCGGCCGCGAGCGCCGTGCCGATCGCCACGACTTGCGAATCCGTGCCGTGCGTGAGCTCCAGTACGGCCTCACGCATTTGCGCAATCAGTGCGGCCATCGCCGCGCCCTGATCCGAGGCGAGCTTGCGGCCCGCGAGGTCGGCAGCCTGGATGCCCGTCGTGCCTTCGTAGATCGGTGCGATGCGCGCATCGCGCAGGAACTGGCATGCGCCCGTCTCTTCGATGTAGCCCATGCCGCCATGCACCTGCAAACCCATCGACGCAATCTCGACGCCCAACTCCGTGCACCACGCCTTCAACACGGGAATCAGAAGATCGACCCGCGCCTGGTGGCGGGCGCGCGCCGCGGAGTCCGGGTCACGGTGAGCGCGGTCCATGTCCGCGGCCATCACGTAGGCGAAAGCCCGCATCGCTTCGATCTGGGATTTCATCGTCATCAACATGCGCCGCACATCCGGGTGATGGATGATGGCAACCGCACCGCCCGACTTGCTGGCCACCGGGCGCCCCTGGACGCGTTCCTTCGCGTATTCGCGGGCCTGCTGATAAGCGCGCTCCGCCATCGCGAGTCCCTGAATGCCGACCTTCTGGCGCGCTTCGTTCATCATCGTGAACATATGCGCGAGACCTTTGTTCTCCTGGCCCACCAGATAACCGATCGCTCCGCCCTGGTCGCCGAAGCTCATCACGCAGGTCGGGCTCGCGTGAATGCCGAGCTTGTGTTCGAGCGAGACGCAGTGCACGTCGTTGCGTTGTCCGGGGGAACCATCGGGGTTCAGCAGGAACTTGGGCACGACAAAGAGCGAAATGCCGCGCACGCCCTCGGGTGCATCCGGCGTGCGGGCGAGGACCAGATGAATGACGTTGCCCGTCATATCGTGATCGCCCCACGTGATGAAAATCTTCTGCCCATAAAGGCGATAGTGGTCGCCTTCGGGAACCGCTTTGGTGCGCACGGCGGCGAGATCCGAACCCGCTTGCGGCTCGGTCAGGTTCATGGTGCCGGTCCACTCGCCGCTGATGAGATTGGGCAAATAGCGCCCTTTGAGCTCTTCGGAGCCGTGCTGCCTGAGCGCCTCGGTGGCGCCCGCCGTCAACAGAGGACACAGAGCGAAC
The DNA here is from genome assembly GCF_036488795.1 of Paraburkholderia sp. GTDB lineage: Bacteria > Pseudomonadota > Gammaproteobacteria > Burkholderiales > Burkholderiaceae > Paraburkholderia. Next base: position 21,251 of record NZ_DASXHA010000113.1, on the reverse strand, counting down.
GCCATGTTCGACGAATTCCACATCTCGACCGTCGCCGCATGCAGCAGTTCAGGCAACCCCTGGCCGCCGAATTCCGGGTCGCCGGACAGACCGCTCCAGCCGCCTGCGACGAACTGCCGGTACGCCGCCGCAAAACCGTCCGCGGCCACCACGCCGTCCCTGGTCAGGCGTGCGCCTTGTGCGTCACCGGATTTGTTGAGCGGCGCCAGCACTTCGGTCGCGAGTTTCGCCGCTTCATCGAGGACGGCCTCGGCAAGTTCGGGGCTCATCTCGTCGAAGCCCGGCAAGGAAGCGAACTCGCCGAGTCCGGCCAGTTCCGTCATCACAAAGCGCATGTCGCGCAGCGGTGCAATATAGGTGCTCATCGTGGTCTCCGGAATCAGTTCTGTTGCAGTTTGTCCAGTTCGGCGGACAGCTCAGGCAATACCTTGAAGAGATCGCCAACGATCCAATAGTCGGCAACCTGAAAGATCGGCGCTTCCTCGTCCTTGTTGATCGCGACGATCACCTTGGAGTCCTTCATACCGGCCAGATGCTGGATCGCGCCGGAGATGCCGACCGCGATATAGAGTTGCGGCGCAATGACCTTGCCGGTCTGGCCCACCTGATAGTCGTTCGGTGCGAAGCCGGCATCCACCGCGGCGCGCGAGGCGCCGACCGCCGCGCCCAGCTTGCCGGCAATGTCTTCCAGCAGGGCGAAGTTTTCGCCGGCGCCCATGCCGCGGCCGCCCGAGATCACGCGCTGCGCCGATGTCAGCTCGGGACGCTCGGAGCGGGTCAGTTGCTGGCTCACGAACCGTGAGCCCGGCACCTCGACGCCTGGCGCAAGCGCCTCGAGCGGCGCCGCGCCACCTTCGGCGCCAGCCGCCGCAAAGGCCGTCGTGCGGACTGTGATGACCTTGATGCGATCCGCGCTGCGCACGGTAGCCAGCACGTTGCCCGCGTAGATGGGGCGCACGAAGATATCGGCGGACTCGACGGCCACGATGTCGGAAATCTGCGCGACGTCGAGCAGCGCCGCCACACGCGGCAGCGCGTTTTTCGCGGTGGTCGTGGCGGCCGCCAGCACGTGGCTGTAATCGGGTGCGAGCGTCGCGATCAGCGCAGCCAGGTTCTCGGCGAGCGGATGCGCATAGTGCGGCGCATCGGCGACCCGCACGCGGGTGACGCCTGTGACGCGCGCGGCCTGTTCGGCCACGCTCGCGCATTGCGAGCCGGCGACGAGAACATGAATGTCTTCGCCAAGAAGCGCAGCGGCGCTGACGGTGTTCAAGGTCGCAGACTTGAGCGTCTGATTGTCGTGTTCTGCAATAACGAGTATGGACATGGTTTCCTCTTCCGGTCAGATGACGTGTGCCACGTGCTTCAACCTGGCCACCAGATCCGCGGCGTCGGCGACGCGCGTGCCGGCCTCGCGCTTCACCGGCTCCGCGAGCTTCAGCGTGGTCAGCCGCGGCGCGATATCGACGCCGAGAGCCGCGGGCGTCACCACCTCGAGCGGCTTTTTCTTCGCTTTCATGATGTTGGGCAGCGTCGCATAGCGCGGCGTGTTGAGCCGCAGATCGGTGGTCACGACGGCCGGCAGATCGACTTCGAGCGTCTCGAGTCCGCCGTCGATCTCTCGCGTCACCAGCGCCTTGCCGGCTTCGACGCTCACCTTCGATGCGAAGGTCGCCTGCGGCCAGCCGAGCAGCGCCGCGAGCATCTGGCCGACCTGGTTCGCGTCGTCGTCGATGGCCTGCTTGCCGAGCATCACGAGTTGCGGCTGCTCCTTATCCACCAGCGCCTTGAGCAGCTTCGCCACGGCGAGCGGCTGCAACTCGGCGTCAGTCTCGACGAGAATGCCGCGATCGGCGCCGGTCGCAAGCGCCGTGCGCAGCGTTTCCTGGCACCCTTGCACCCCGCACGACACGACGACGACCTCTGCTGCCGCACCGGCTTCCTTCAAACGCACGGCCTCTTCCACGCTGATTTCGTCGAAGGGATTCATCGACAGCTTCACATTCGCGATGTCGACGGCGCTGCCGTCGGCTTTCACGCGGACACGCACATTCGCATCGACGACGCGTTTGACAGGAACCAGTACTTTCATTGCCTACTCCATTTCGATCAGGACTGCGTCACGCCGTCCGCGTGAACCAGTCGCTCAAGGTTTCGTTTTGTTCATGCAGGACCCGCGCCGCCGCGCGGAGTTTGTGCGCCGCAATACGACCCGCCGCGGTAGACACGTCTCACCCGGAAGATGGTTGGGCGTATCATTTGGTGAGCAAGACACCGGTTCAGGGCGCCCGCCGAGGGGCCATTCCCGATGACCGGCCGGCGTGCCGCACCGTTGTCCAGCTGTGGAACTGCGTGCCTCCTCGCTGGAACCCATAGTGTCTGAGCGCAGCACCGCGCAGAATCCCCCTTAAAGGGGAGCACGATTGCATGGACGGGGGATGGCAGCCAGGGTCAACCCGTACGCCTGGAGCAGCTGATGCACGTGACAGAAGCGACACAAGCGACACAAGCGCCGCCCCCGCAGCGGCCCCCGCTGTTCCTCGCCACGAAGGTCTTTCCGCCACGCCTGCCCACCGGCCTGATCGAGCGCCCGCGCCTTGCTTCTCTGGCGGCGCAAACCGAAATGAAGCGTCTGACGGTGATCAAGGCTCCCGCCGGCTTTGGCAAGACTTCACTTGCGCTCACCTGGATAAACGCGCTGGCAACGAGCAGCGCGCGGGTCGCCTGGCTCTCTCTGGACGCTGAAGACGACGAGCCCGCGCGGTACTTCAATCATCTCGCGCATGCGTTGCGGCAAGCCTGCGGCAACGTCGGCGCCGCCGTGATCGGCTTGACCGCCGAAGCGTCGTTCGTGCCGGCCAATTCGCTCGCGTCGACGTTGATCAACGAACTCGTCGATGTCGACGACGAGGTCTACCTTTTCATCGACGACTACCACCTGATCAGCGCAGCACCGATTCACGCAGCGATGTCGCTCTTCATCGCCAACGCACCCTCGCAGGTCCACGTGGTGCTGTGCACCCGAACCGATCCCCCGCTTCCGACGGCGAAGCTGCGAGCCCGCAACGAGCTCCTCGAGATCGACGCGTCCACATTGCGATTCAATTTCGACGAAACGCGCCGTTTCGTCGAGCACGAATGTCCCGGCAAGCTCCGCACGACCGACATGAAGTCGCTCTTCGCGAGCACCGAAGGCTGGGCTGCCGCGCTGCGCATCTCCGCTTCGGTGCTGGCCCAGGACGATCGCCCCCGCGGCTGGCGTGCCAACGCTCCGACTGGCGCATCAAGGCCGCTCGCGGATTACCTCGAAGACATCCTCCAGTCCCTGCCTGCAGAGATGCTCGATTTCATGCTGCGTACGGCAATCCTCGATCATCTGAGCGCACCGCTGTGCGAGGCGGTCACCGGCGTGAAGCCAGGCCAGGTCATGCTGGATGCCATCGTCGCGCGCCAGTTGCTGCTGGAGCCGCTCGATCTGGAAGGACACTGGTTCCGCTATCACCCGCTGATGGCCGAGTATCTGCGGCGTCGGCTGGAGGCCCGCTATCACGAGGAAATCACCGGACTGCATCGGCGCGCGTGGCAATGGTATGCGGCCCAGCAGCAGTGGACCGACGCGGTCAGGCATGCGATTGCGGCCGGCGCCACCGGCGACGCCATTCGCCTCATGGAACACTGCGCCATGTCGCTCCTCAAACGGGGCGATCTGCTCACGCTGGTCGGCTGGCAGCGTCAATTCCCCGCCGACCTGATGCGGGCCCAGGTCACGGTCACGCTGGCGATGGCCTGGGGCACGGTACTCGCCATGCGCTTCGACGACGCGCTCCCGCTGCTGGACTCGATTGAACGCGATGCCGCCGGCCAGGGGGCCGACGCCGAGCGCGTCCGCTCGGAGTGCGTCGCGATTCGCGCAGCACTGGCAGCGCTGCAGGACGACCCGCACAGGGCGCTCGCGCTCGCGCAACACTATCTGGAGCGGCCCTCGCGCGATTCCTGGACCACCAACGTGATCTCGAACGTGACCCGCTTCGCTCACTGGAAAGCGGGGCATCTCGAGGCCCTTCACGCCACACCGTGGATTCCCGACTCGATCGAGGAAGATCAGCGCAGCGTGTTCTCCTCGGTGTATCGGCTCTGCCTGCTCGGCCATGTGGAAATGCAGCAGTTGCAGTTTCCGCTCGCGGAGCGCCGTTTCAATGAAGCAATGGCGCTCGCCGTGCACCATTCGGGCCCGCAGTCGATCGCCGCGGCGCTGTGCGCGCCGATGATTGCGCAATTGCGATACGAGCAGGGACGGCTGGACGAAGCCGAAGCGCTGCTCGTCGAACTCATGCCGGTGATCGAACTTGCGGTGTTTCTCGACAGCGTGCTGATCAGCTACCGGATACTCATTCGAATCGCCGTGGCGCGCGCCAATTTTGCGCATGCGTATGCGTTGCTCGACAGCGCCCAGGCACTGGGTCAGGCACGCCGATGGAACCGGTTGATTGCCGCTGCGCTCGCCGAACGAACCCGGCTGAATCTTGCAGAAGGCAGGCTTACCGAAGCGGGCGCGTGCGTGGCGCAGTTGCGGCAGTTGGCCAGCTCTGCCGTAGAGCCGGCGACTCCGGTGTCGCCGGAGATCGAAAACTATCGGGACCTCGCGGCTGCGTGCCTCGCGATACGGCGACAGCAGATACCCGAGGCGGTCGGGATTTTGAGCGGAGCACTGGAGCGTCTTCAACAGTTGCACGGAACCTATCTGGCGCTGCGCTTGCGCACGCTCCTCGCGCTCGCGTGGCTGAATGCGGGCGAACGCGAGCGGGCGCTCGAGATCTTCCACGACGTTGCGACCATCGCCGCGCCCGCCGGGGTCTGTCAGTCCATCGTCGATCACGGGCCGGAGATTGGCCCGCTATTGAAGCTGGCGCGCGACACGGCCCGCACCACCGGCAACGCGCAGGTCATCGTGAGCTGGCTCGACTGTCTGCTGGATCGCTGGCTGGAACAGCACGAACCCGGCAGCAAACCGCGTCAGGAAGCCGAGCAGGAGCGCCTCAGTTCCCGTGAGCGCGGCATTGTCGAATTGATCGCTCAAGGACAGTCGAACAAGGAAATTGCGCGCACGCTCGGAATCACCCCTGAAACGGTCAAGTCTCATGTAAAGAACATCTTCACCAAGCTCGCGGTCGACAAGCGCGCTCAAGCCGTCGCACGCGCACAGGCGCTCGGACTCGTCAAACACGGCTAGCCGCCGATGCGGCGCGCCACGTACCCGGCTTATCGCCAGACCAGCGATACACAGGCATGGATCAGGACGCCCACCGTGCCGCCGACAAAGGTGCCGTTGATTCGAATGAACTGCAGGTCCCGGCCTATCTCGGCTTCGAGCTTGCGGCTCACCTCCTTCTCGTCCCAGCCTTTCACGACGTCGGTGATCAACGCCGACAATTGATGGCGATGGCGCCGCACGAGCAGGCCGGCAATGTCGAGCCACCATGCGTTCAACTTGTGCTGGATGGATGGCTCGTTCGCAAGGCCATGGCCGATGGATACGAATGTACCGGCCAGCATGTCGCGCACGACGGAGTCCTTGCCGCCGAGATCGGCAAGCACGTGCGCGCGCAGGTGATCGAGCAGGACACCGTAATAGCGGCCATTTTCAAGGTGCCGGATACAGTCGCGCAGCAACAGCCGGCCAAACCGGCGATAGACAGGCGAGCGCTGCAGGTTCCCGGATAGATCGCGCACCGCCGCGTCGAACTGACGCCGAAGCTCGTGCTCCGGGTTCGCCACGACCTCATGGATGAGCGCGACGATGCCTTCGACGAACTTGTTGACGATGTACGCGTCCAGCGGGGCCGGCGTGTATTTCGACGCCTCGCTGAACTTCGCCTTGATCAGATCCACGTTGCTGCTCAACCACGCCTGCGCGGCACTCAGGCCGCGATCCAGCAAAGGCTGATGGCGCTTGCCTTCGGTCAGTATCTTCAGGAGCTGGCCGGCCGTGCGAGATACATCGAGCGTGCGCAAGCGCGGAATCACGAGGCGCTCGAACAGATGCTCGACATCCTTTTCGTCGATGTCCTCGAGCAGGCGGGGAAGCGAGCCAGCCATCACATCCGCGATCACCGCGCTGTTTTCGCGTACCGTGAGCCACCCCGCCAGCGCCTGTGCCGCGTTGAAACCACTCAGTCGCCCGAGGATGACTTCGGGGGTCAGGAAGTTTTGCTCGACGAAACTCCCCAGACTCTCGGCGATGCGCTGCTGGTTCTTCGGGATGATGGCCGTGTGCGGGATCGGAATCCCGCATGGATGGCGGAACAAAGCGACGACCGCATACCAGTCCGCAATCGCACCGACCGTCCCCGCCTCGGCAAAGGCACGCGGCCACGCCAGCCACGGATGCGCAGCCTGCCAGGCCACACAGATGAGTAGCAGTCCGATCATTGCCGCGAGCAAACAGGTTGCCGTCGTGCGCATACGCTCCAGCCGAAGCCGTTTCCCGGTTTCTGCCGGATCCAGCTGCGCGCGTCCGGAATTCCCTTCTCTTTGCGTCACGAAGCTCAACGCGCCTCCTGCCGCAGGAAACGCTTCACTATTGGAGCGACTTCAGTTGCACGCGTGATCAGAAAGAGATGGCCGTCGTCTATGACGTGCAGGGTCGCATCGGGAATCCTTGCGGCGAGGATCTTGGCGTTCGTGAGCGGCACGATCGGATCGTCGTTTCCATGCATCACGAGTGTCGTTTGCCGCAGCGCGCCGAGCCACGGCAAGCTGGTCCAACCCGAGGCAGCCAGCAATTGGTAGAGATAGCCACGGCCGCGCGGCGCCTGGATGTGGCGGCTGTGCGCTTCAAGCAGCGCGGCATCGCGGCGGTACGCGCCGCCGTATATCTCAGCTCCGATCTGGCGCAGGTAAGCCGGATCGGTGTAGCGTCGCGGCCCGATCAGTTTTGACAGCACCGACAGTCGCGCGGGCACCATGATCACCCCGGGCGACGTGGCCGCGAGAATCAGTCTGCGGCAGCGCCGCGGGTACAGGTGCGCGAACTGCTGGGCGAGCGCCCCGCCCCACGATACGCCGAGCACATCGACCGGGTCCGGGTAACCGAGCCGCGTGAGGAGTTTGTCGGACAGGACGGCAAGCGTCGAGAACCGGTACGGCATCAAGGGAACAGGCGAGCCGCCGACGCCGGGGACGTCGAAGATGATGACCGTCACGTCATCCAGAGCCGCAACGAACGGCTCGACCAGTTCGAGATTCGCACCGATGCCGTTGAACACGAGCAGCGGCGGCGAGGCGTCGCTACCTTGCCGGATTGCGACGCGCAGCAACTGGCCGTCCAGATCGATCGTCTGAATCTGCATGGTGTCGAGAAACTCCGGGCTTGTTTGTAGTTCTGTCATCCGATTGATCCTATGTGTCGACGGGAGTTGGTGCTTTAGCACCTGCTTCCGTCCCATGCAAGGCGGTCGACCAGAGTTCGCGCTTTAGCTGTCGGCCAGAGTTCGCGCTCTAGCGCGCTACTCTGGTCCCATGCAAAGCTCCTACTCTGGTCCCATGCAACATGGCTTCGCTACGGTTGCGACTCGCACCGCCCCGAGATCACTTCTTCGGCTGCATGAGCGCTTTCAGTTCTTCGACATGCTCAGCAAAGCGCTTCGTGACCACGGCGATACTGTCGGTCTGCGCGCGGTATGCCGCATCCGCGAGTTCCTGCATGTCCACGAAGGCCTTCTGCAAGGTCTTCTGAACCCCTTCTCCCGCTGCCGCAGCGGATTCGCTGCCGGGCGACCGCAAGCGGGTCACGAGCGATTGCAGTTCCGTCATTGTTGAACGGGCGATTTCCATCTGCTTCTGGCCGAGTTGCTGCACACCCGAGAGCGCGGTCATATTCGCCTCGGCGAGCGCTTCAATGTCCTTGCGGCGCGACTCGAGCAGGGCGGCTACATCGACGCCAGGCAGCTTGAACTGCGTAATGAGCTTCGTATATTCGCCGAAAATATTGCTGGGGTTGGTTGCGGTCATGATGACTCCCTTGGATAGGTTGATAAAAAATGGATTTCTCTGTCCGGTAATCGGACCTGTCAGGCTTCCGAAACGTAGGTCCCGGGTGCTTTGACGCCGGCCTTGTGCCGTTTGCTGCCCAATGTCGCAGGCGCTGCCCGCTTCTCACCGGAGCGGGCGACCAGCCAGTCGCGCCAGTTGCCCCACCACGAGTCCGCTTGCGTCTGTGCGCCGGCCAGCCACGCATCGGCGTTCGCAGGCAGTTCGGAATTCAGGTAGTACTTGGCCTTCGGGTTGCCGGGCGGATTGATCAGGCTCTGGATATGACCGCTCGAACTGAGGATGAAACGGGTATTGCCGCCAAACGTCGTGGCGGTGTTGTACACCCCCTTCCACGGCGTGATGTGATCCGTCATGCCCGCCACCACGTACTTGTCGCAGTTGACCTGGGACAGGTCGATCGGGGTGCCCAGGATCGTCAGTCCCGCCGGCTTGCTGAACAGGTTCTGCGTGAAAATGTCGAGCAATTGCCCATGCAGCTTCGCCGGCAGCCGGGTCGTGTCGTTGTTCCAGTAAAGGACGTCGAACGCAGGCGGCGCATTGCCCAGCAAGTAGTTGTTGACCCAGTAATTCCACACCAGATCGTTGGGCCGCATCCAGGCGAACACGCGTCCCATTTCCTCGCCCGCCAGCACGCCGCGTGAAATGCTGTGCTGCTTGGCCGCCGCAATCGCTTCAGGCGTTGCAAAGAGACCGAGTTGCGAGTCGGCGATATTGTCGAGTACGGCGACCATCAGCGTGGTGGCATTGACCGTCTTGTCACCCCGGCTCGCAAGATGTCCAAGCAAGGCCGCGATCGTCATCGCACCGGAACAGGCGCCATGCAGATTGACGTCGTCGCACCCGGTGATCTCGCGCACGGCCGTAATCGCTTCGAGCAGCGCGCTGACGTACGTGTCCAGATCCCAGTGGCTTTGCGCCGCGGTCGGATTGCGCCAGCTGACGACGAACACCTGCAGCTCGTTCTTGACCAGATAGTCGACGATGCTCTTGCCCTCGGAAAGATCGAAGATGTAGAACTTGTTGATCTGCGGCGGCACGATCAGTTGCGGGCGGCTATAGACCTGCTGCGTCGTCGGCGCGTACTGGATCAGTTCCAGCACTTCGTTGCGAAACACCACGGCACCTGTGGATGTCCCGAGGTTCTTGCCTACCTCGAAGGCCGTCTTGTTGACCTGGGCAGGCATACCGTGGTTCTTGAGCAGGTCCATCACGACATTGCTCGCACCGTCCACGAGGCTCGCGCCACCCGTATCAATCACCTTCTTGAGTGCCGCGGGATTGCCCAGCAGCGTGTTCGTGGGAGACGCCGCGTCCGTGATGAGCGACATCACAAAGCGCGCGCGTTCCTTGTTTGCCGGATCCAGTCCGGAACGCTCGACGAAACCGCCCAGGGCATCTCGCCACGCGAGGTAGCCTTGCAGCGTTGCGCGATACAGCGAATTGTTCTGCCATGCAGCGTCGGTGAAGCGTTTGTCGCCCTTGGGCGGAGTCGCGTGCGTGTTGCCCGAGAAAAGCCCGAAAAGCTCGCGAGCGAGAGCCGCCTCCTGCTCCAGGACGAGGCCCGGTTGGCGCCATGCCTGCGCGCCGATTTTCTGCGCGGTTGCGACGATATCGCATGGGCGCAGACCGACAAACGGATTGGGGCCCAGCATTCCCTCCGCCGCCGAAGCGGCGAGATCGTCGGCCTTGTCGTTTGGTTGCGGGCTTTGTTGCGGGCTTTCAGTGGTTACTGCCATTTTGCTGCTCCTTGCGGAATATCTTGCGCTACGCCAGACGTCATGGATCACGCGACCAGCATCGCGAGGGTTTCTGCAACGAGTGCCGGCTTGTCCTCGCCATCGATCTGCAGTTCGTTCATGGTCTTGATGAGGACGCGGCCGCCGCCCTTGTGCTCCGCCGACACGAGCGAGACCCGGCTACGCACCCGCGCACCCGCCTTCACCGGTGTCATGAAACGCACCTTGTCGAGACCGTAGTTGAGGCCCGCCCTGGCGTCTGCCGGAACGATGCCGATCTCGATCGCCATGGCTCCCAGCAACGACAGGGTCAGGTAGCCGTGTGCGATCGTGCCGCCGAACGGGCTCTCACGTTTGGCCCGCTCCTCGTCCACGTGAATCCATTGGGTGTCGCCCGTACACCCGGCGAACGCGTTGATCCGCGCCTGATCGACAACCACCCAGTCCGATACGCCCAACTCGCGGCCCACGAACTCGCCAATGGTGGCGACGCTGTAGTTCTCCATGTTCATCGTTTGCACTCCTCGCAATCTGTTTGACAATCAGGCGAACTGCTCGCGCAGCCACTTTTTGTTGATCTTGCCGACACTTGTCTTGTCGAGCGCATCGACGAACTTCACCATCTGCGGCACCGCGTATTTGGAAATCTTCCCGCACGTGCTGAACGACAGCACGTGCTGCTTGATGTCGTCCTCGGTGACCGCTACTCCCTCCTTGAGCACGACTAGCGCGACGGGCCGCTCTCCCCACTTGTCGTCCTTGATACCGATCACGGCCACTTCGGAAACACCTTCGTAGCGCGAGATCAGATTTTCGACTTCGAGCGATGACACCCACTCGCCGCCGGACTTGATCACGTCCTTGAGACGATCGGTGATCTGGATGTTGCCGGTCGGATCGATATTGGCAATGTCCTGCGTGTGCAGATAGCCGCCGGCCCACAACTGCTGTGAAGCCTCGGGATTGTTCAGATAGCCCTGCGTGAGCCACGGTGCGCGCGCGACGATCTCGCCAGTCGCTTTGCCGTCGTGAGCGAGTTCGTCCATGTTGTCGTCGACCAGCCGCAGATCCACCAGAGGAACCGGCAGGCCGGTCTTGCAGCGCAGGCGAAGCTGCTCGTCGGCGTCGAGCAGTTCGGCGCCAGGCGGCAGTTGCGCGAGGCTCAATACCGGACACGTTTCAGACATGCCGTAACCGACGAACACGTCGATACCCCGATCCACAGCCGCCTTGGCGAGGCCCTGCGGCAACGCGCCGCCGCCGATGATGACCTTCCAGTTGCTCATGTCCGTCGTTTTGCCCTCCTCGCACGCGAGCAGCATATGCAGGATCGTGCCGACGCAATGCGAGAACGTGACGCCCTCGTCGCGCACGAGCCGGGCAAGCCGGTCCGGCAAATAGCGTCCCGGGTAAACCTGCTTCACACCCATCACCGTGGCGATGTACGGCATGCCCCAGGCGTGGACGTGAAACATCGGGGTGAGCGGCATGTACACGTCGCCGCGATGAAAACGCTGTCCCGACACCGGGCTCGCGAGTGCCGCCATCAGCGTGATGGTGTGCAGCACCAGCTGCCGATGCGTGAAATAGACGCCCTTGGGAAGACCCGTCGTGCCCGTGGTGTAGAACGTCGTCGCGCGAGTGTTTTCGTCGAAGTCCGGAAACACGTAGCTCGTGCTGCTCGCACTGAGCATCGACTCGTATTCAGCGGAGAAGGGAATACTGTGTTCACAAGCTTCACTGCCCGGCTCGTCGATCAGGATAAACGTCCGCACTGTTTCCAGCTTGTCCCTGATCGATTCGACCACCGGCAGAAAATCCGTGTGGACCAGCAGGACTTGCGCGCCGGCGTGGTTGATCGTGTAGGCGATTTCTGCCGGAGACAGACGCACGTTCACGGTCTGCAAGACTGCGCCCATCATCGGCACGGCGAAATAGCTCTCGAGATAGCGGTGGCTGTCCCAGTCCATCACCCCAACGGTGCTGCCGTGCTGCACGCCGAGCTGGCTCAAACCGTTAGCGAGGCGTGCGATCCGCTCGCGCAAGGTCGAATAGGTCATCCGGAACTGATCCCGGTAGACGATCTCCTCGTCCTGCGACTGGACGAACGGTGTGAGCAGCAGTTGCTTGATCAGCAACGGATAGGCGTAGGCGTTGGCCGCCGGCGTGTTGAATTCGTCCTGCATCTGTATCTCCTTCATTCCCAAAATGGATCGCAAGCGGGTGCTGCTGATGTTATTTTTTCCCGGCTTGCTGTGAACTTGCGTGGTGACAATCATCCAAGTGTCGGGACTCGCGGAACACCCCCTGAATGGGGGAGTGTCGCGGAGACAAGCGGGGGACAGGCGTTCCGTGGCCCGCTCAATGAGTTATCACGACGCCCATGCAAACCCGTAACGCAGCATCTGGACTTGCATTGCAATTTTCAGCACGTATAGAATGAATTGATTTTCCCGATCAGCGGCCCGAACCCGATCATGGTTGCGGGACCCACCGCCAGCCGGTCTAACAGGCACGCGGCACACTCCACAGACGTGCGAGTGCGCCGCGTTTTCAGCACCTGTGTACATCGAATGCTTCGAAATGGCACTGATGACCGACACGTCCGAAGAAATCCGGACAAACCAGTGGTTCTGCTCCTTGCCTGCCAGCGAGCAGGAGGCCCTGATCCAGCGGAGCGAACTGATCACGCTGCACCCGGGCGAATATCTGTTTCGCCGCGGCGACGTGCCGACTGGCTTCTGCGGTCTCAAGAGCGGCAGACTCAAAGCCTTCACGCTACGCGAAGACGGCAAGGAGGCGATCCTGGCCGTCATCGAAGCCGGCAACTGGTTTGGGCAGACTTCCATGGCCGGTCGTCAGCCACGCGCGCGGGATGTCGTGGCAATCGAGCGATCGACCCTCTTCGTGGTGGGCACACCCGCCTTTGACGAGCTGATGCAGAGTCAAGTGTTCCTCCGGGCCATTGCCGAGTTGCAGTCCATCCACATGAACTGGCTCTATCGCCTGGTCGAAGACGCGACCCTCCACTCGACGCGCGCACGCGTCGCCCGGCGCCTGCTGCTGCTTGCGTCGGGCGATGTCACAACATGGCCGCAGAGCCGCCAGAACGTCAGCGTCTCGCAGGACACACTGGCCATGATGCTCGGCATCACGCGCCAGACGCTTTCGCTGGAGCTGAAGGCAATGGCCGAACAAGGCGCGATCGCTCTGCGGTATGGACGAATCGAAATATGCTCGAAAGACATTCTCGCGTCCTTTCAGGATCATCCGTAATTGCGCTTGTTGGCATCCCCTTCATCCTTGCGGCTCCCGTCATCCCGCCTGCAGCCTAGAAAATGTGCCGCACGCCGGCCATGATGCTCAGCTGGGTTGTGGTGTACGACGAGCTCAGCGCATTGATCCCCTGGAACTGGGCGCCTACCATGCCGCCGCGGTACAGCGAGTAATCGGCTTCCAGATAGGTATCCGTACGTTTTGACCAGTTATGGTCCGCGACCAGCTGGAATTGCGTCGCGTTGCCGTCGGCCGATTGCGTCTTGCCGGTCTGGATCGTGCGCCAGACATTCGCGGAAAGATGCGTGGCGTCCCCTATCAGCTGTGTGACGCCGCCATAGAACATTTGCCGGGCACTGAAGGTATTGAATTTGAGCGCGGTCAATTCCTGCGGGGTGAACGGACCGTTAGGGAAATTGCCGACGAATCCGGCGTCCTCCCGGTTCACGGCCCAACCGGCAATGACCGTCGTATCGCCGAACGAATATGAGCCGCCGGCCGTCCAGGACTTGAGATGCGCGGAAGTGTTGACGGCGTCGCGCGAGTCCAGGTACGCGGCTGCCAGGCGCAAGGGTATGGCAGGCACATAAACAATCGATGCGCCAATCTGGCTTCCCGAACCAAACGCGCCTGCGTTGCCGCCAAATGCATAGGACGCCTCCGCCGTCACGTATTGCCAGCGTGCCGCGTATTTGACCATGTTGCTGGTCCACACGCCCTGGGCCATCATCACTTCCGGCCGGAACTGATAGAAGGTCGGCAACCAGGGATTGGTGATGTAGGCACCCAGAACAGCGTCAGCAAGCGGGTTGATCTGACGCCCCATGGTCAACTTTCCATAACTGCTCGACTGCAGTCCGACAAAAGCCGTATTGAAGAACGGATAAGCGGGGTCGGTTTCACCACTGTTCGGGAAGAAGCGGTTCTCGAGCTCGAATACGACCTTCGTTCCGCCACCAATGTCTTCCGTTCCCTTGAATCCCCACAGACTCTCGCTCGCACCGTTGCCTATCTGCACGCGAGAATCGCCTTGCGGATTCGCATGAGTCGAGTAGCGAATTCCCTCGTCGACGACGCCAAAAAGCGTCACCGACGACTGCGCCGCTGCCGAGACCGAGTACAGCGTCGCGCCAGACACGATGGCCGCCAACAGGCCGGCCTTGCGCCGATGCCGCTCTTTTCCGGACAATCTCCTTACCTTCGACATGCCTTATGCTCCAATCTTATGATTATGTCGTACTACGAATGATGTAATTCACGCCTGCAACGTGGCCAATACCGGCTGAAGACGCGCGCCTGATCTGTTCCTGCTGCGCGAGTCGATGAGCCCGCGATGCCCTGATGAGACAGCCGGATCGGCGCAAACCTCATCTCCTGGCAGCACACGCGAATCAACGCGGTGTGTCCACAACCACACCTTGCGTGGAAACTTGGGCCACGACTGCCAGAAAAATTACTTTTCGTGCGGCGAATGCATCGGCCACCGCGGCGCGCCTTATTCCATCGTGTTGGAGAGGCTCGGGGGGATAACCCTATGAACCCGGTAAAGTGCGTCGCCCAAGCAACAAATCAATCCAGCCGACCGTCTTCTGAAACTGGCGAGCGGACAAGTGGAATCAGGGTTATCAGCGCTGCAACGCCCTGCTCCGGAACCTGCTTGCGGATATTCCGCCGGCAATCGTCGATCACCGGCTGTCGCTGGTCGGCATCTACGGGAATACCTCGCTGGCAGCGTGGGAAGCGAGTCGGGACAAGGGCGATTCGGGAGGGCTCTGGTCACCGCAATACGCGGTGTCCGGCGGGATGAACACGATTGAAAGCGTACTCAGCGCAGAACCGTCGGAAGACACGCGGCCCATGCTGGAGGGATCGGACGACGGGCGCCAGCCGTCTCGCCGGGGCGCCGGAATTCCCGAGCGCCCCGGCGAGGTCACTGACTCAACTTCAACGCACAGCCTGGAACGTAATCCAGATCATCAGACCGACGTGATCAGATAGGGATTGTCTTTTCCCGGCTCGTAGGGCTGCCCCTTGAGTTCCATGCGTGCAATGCTCTGCAGATGAACCTCGTCCGGGCCATCCGCGAAGCGCAACGCACGGCCCCACGTCCAGCTATCGGCCAATGGCGTGTCGGGGCTCAGTCCCATCGCGCCGAACACCTGGATCGCCCGCTCGCATACGGCGGTGTGAACGCCCGGCACGAGCGCCTTGATCATCGAGATCTCCTTGCGGGCCTCCTTAGCCCCCACGTTGTCGATCATCCATGCGGTTTTGAGAACAAACAGCCTCGCCTGATCGATTTCGATTCTGGACTTCGCGATCCCTTCAGCGATGCTTCCATGCTGATACAGCGCCTTGCCGAATGCCGTGCGTGCCTGGGCCCGCTCCACCATCAACTCGAGCGCCAGTTCCGCGGCGCCGATCGAACGCATGCAATGGTGAATCCGTCCCGGCCCGAGGCGCGCCTGCGCGAGCGCAAAGCCGCTGCCCTCTTCGCCGAGAAGATTCGAGCAGGGTACGCGCACGCCCTTGAACTCGATCTCGCAGTGCCCTTCCGGCGCCATGTGATTGACCACCGTGATATTGCGGATCACCTTGACGCCGGGTGTATCGCGGGGCACGAGAATCATGCTCTGCTGGGCGTGGCTCGGTGCCTCCGGATCCGTTTTGCCCATCACGATGAAGAGCGTGCAATTCGGGTGTGCCGCATTCGTGATGAACCACTTGCGACCGTCGACGACATAATCGTCCCCGTCGCGGCGAATCGACGTCGTGATATTGGTCGCGTCCGAGGAGGCGACCGCCGGCTCCGTCATTGCAAACGCCGAGCGGATCTTGCCGTCGAGAAGCGGCTTGAGCCACGTTTCGCGCTGCGCGGGCGTGGCGAACATATGGAGCAGTTCCATATTGCCCGTGTCCGGCGCATTGCAGTTGAACACCTCCGACGCCCACGCTACGCGCCCCATGATTTCGGCCAGAGGTGCGTACTCGAGATTGGTCAGGCGCGTGCCGGGTTCATCATCGCGCAGATGCGGAAGAAACAGGTTCCATAGACCCGCTTCGCGTGCCCGCTGCTTCAGGTCCTCCATAAAGGAAACCGGATATTGACCGGCACTCACTTCTTCGTGCCACTGCCGGATACGCGGAACGATATGCGTGTCCATGAACGTGCGCAGTTGTGTGCGCAGCGCTTCGACTTTCGGTGTGTAGGCGAAATCCATTTTTACTCTTCCATAATCCTGGTTAATACCGTCGACGCGTCGGGGGACCGTGCTTCGACGACGTCACTAGATCGTCAGTCCGCCATCGACGACGACACACTCCCCATTGGTATAACTCGCGGCGTCGGACACGAGGTAAAGCACCGTTCCCGCCATTTCGCGAGGTTCAGCATGGCGCCGCAGCGGGATCTGCGACACCCAGTTTTTGTAGGTATCCTGATCTTCGAACAGCGCCCCCGCAAAGCGGGTTCTGGTCAAACCCGGGAGCAGCGCATTCACTCGAATTCCCAACGGCCCGCACTCCTTGGCGAAGGCGCGCGTCATGTTGACGACGGCGGCTTTGGTGATCGAATAGATTCCCTGACCGTCGCCAGGCTGCAGTGCATTGACCGAAGCCGTATTGACGATCGCGCCACCGCCGTGCTCCCGCATCAGCTTGCCCGCCTCCACGGACATGAAGAAGTAACCGCGCAGGTTGACTTCCACGGTCTTTTCGAATGACGAAAGATCGGTGTCGAGAATATGGCCAAAGTACGGATTGGTCGCGGCGTTGTTGACGAGGATGTCGAGACGCCCATGCTGTGCACGGATATGCTGGAAAATCCTGAGAATGTCCTCGACTCGCCCGACATGGCACGGGTACGCTTCCGCACTGCCGCCCGCGTCCCTGATCGCGCGTGCTACAGATTCGCAGTCTTCCTGCTTGCGGCTCGACACAATCACGTGGGCACCCTGCCCGGCGAGCAGTTTGGCGATCTCCTCACCAATACCTCGGCTCGCGCCCGTTACGAGAGCAATCTTCTCTTTCAGATCAAACAGATTAGTAGTCACAATCAGTCTCCATAAATCTACGTTCCGGCTTCCTGTCTGTTGTCAGATCAGGTCCGTGCCCATCCTCGCAAGCGCCCCAGCCATCTCGCCCACCTGGCGCGCCTTTTCATTCGATGCGTTACCGCTCAAAGCCCGCTTCTTCACACCCTGTGCGATGGCGGCGAGCCGGAAGAAGCTGAACGCCAGGTAGAAGTTCCAGTTCTCGATTGTCGAAATTCCCCGCAGCGCGCAATACCGCTCGACGATCGACGCCTCGTCAGGCACGCCCAGAGCCGCTCGATTCAAGCCCGCAAGCCCGGCGATATGGCCTTGGGGCGGCAGCCGCAAACACATGCAGAAGTACGCGATATCCGCCAGCGGATTGCCGAGCGTGGACAGCTCCCAGTCGAGAACGGCGCGAATTTGCGGCGCATCGTGCCTGAAAATGAGGTTGTCGATCCGGAAATCGCCGTGCACGAGCGCAGGCTTTCCGGTTTCCGCCGGACAGTGGGCGGGCAGCCACGCGATCAGCGACTCCATCGGCTCCAGAGCATCGGTCTGCGCAGCACGATATTGCCTCGTCCAGAGGTCGATTTGACGTGCGAAATAGTTGCCGGGACGCCCGTAGTCCGATAGCCCGACTGCGTCGATATCCACCTCGTGCAGAGCCGCCATCGTACCGAGCAGTGCGTCGTAAATGGAGCCACGTGCCTCGACAGGTACTTCGGGCAGCGCCGGGTTCCAGAAGATTCGCCCGTCTTCGTAGCTCATCACGTAAAACAGGCTGCCGATGACGCCACGGTCCTCGCAAAGATGCCAGGCACGGGCGACAGGAACTTCTGTCGCGCCGAGCGCCGATAGCACGCGAAACTCACGGTCAACGGCATGGGCGGCCTTGAGCAGCGTGCCGGGAGGTTGACGCCGCAGCACGTAGCGACCGCTTTGCGCCTTCAGAAGAAAGGTCGGATTGGATTGTCCGCCGGGAAATTTCTCGACGGATAGCGGCCCTTGAAAGCCGGCCACGTGCGCCGTCAGATAACGGGTGAGATCTTCGATATCGAATTGGAGGCTGGTATTCATGATGTTGCTGCAGTTGCGACTGGAGCTCAGCCGTAGGTGACAAATTCATGCCGCTCGGCACGTTCGAGATGAGGCACTGCGTTGAAACTGACCAGCGACATCGCACTGTCGTTGAAGACATATTGGCAAACGCTGCTGTTTCGAATCTGCATGTTCAATGCAATCGCGGTGGCATTGGGCGCCTGCAGAACCTGCTGGGCCGTGACCGCGATCGGACCACCCGAACTCACCACCAGAACGCGCTTGCCACCGGCTCGCTGGATGTCGAGGCGCGCACGCTGAACACGCATCTGGAATTGCTGCCATGTCTCGGGAACGGGGCCCGGCAAACGGTCATCGGCCCACAGCTGCAGCGCGTGCCTGAGCCCCTTGTAAAAGTCCTTCTTTGAACTGAAGGCAGAGCGGCCTGCTGACGAACCCGGTGGTGTGCCTTCCTCGCCGAGGGCTGCGAACAATGCCTGGAAATCGTATTCGTTCAAACCGGCGTCTTGTGCGATCTCGGCTTGCAGGCCACCCATTGCGGCAAGAATGGCATCCGCAGTCTGCCGATGCCGCTGCATGGTGCCGATGACAATACGATCGAAGCGCAATTTCGCCTGCGCGAAGTACTCGCCGAGCCAACCTGCCTGGGTATGACCGGAAGGTGATAGCTCGTCATAGTTGTCCGCGCCAAACGACGCCTGACCATGCCGTACCAGATAGAGTTCTGCCATGCCATCCTCGTTGCAGTATGGATAGCAGAATACCTGGCGTTGCGGCATTCAGGAAATTGATTGTTGTGATACCTGGCTATAAGTTTTCGTGACACTTCACGCCACTGCCGCGACGGCCATAGGCCCCGGCTACTGGCTCATTTCCCCCATGAGACGGCCAATCTGCTCGCGCAGCCAACGGTGCGCCGGATCCCCCGTCACGCTTCGATGCCAGTAGCAATGCGACTCCAGATCAGGAAGATCGAACGGCAGATCGAGGATTCGCGCGTCGTAGCGCTGCAGGAGCACCAGCGGTGCGGTGAGGACGAGATCGGTGCGCATCGCGATCAGCGGGGCGACCAGATAGTGCTGAACGCGCGTCTGTATCGAGCGCCTGAGCCCTAGCCGGTTCAGTTCCGCATCGACGAGACCCGGTCCCTGAGGGCGGCTGGATACGTGGATATGACCGAACCCGAGGTAATCATCGATAGTCAGCCTCTTTCCCGTAAACGGATGGTCGTGGCGCAGCATGCATGCATACCGGTCGCGGCCGAGCGGCTCCTGCTCGAGGTAGGGGTCGTCGAGCAGCGGCGCGTCGATCGCAAGATTGACCGCACCGCTGGCCAACGCTTCCGGAACCTCTCTACGCGTGGTGAAGTAGCTTTCGATGCGGATGCCGGGCGCGAGGCGCTGCAGCACTTCCTCCAGCGCAGGCAGCAGGAGCGCCTCCGTGAGGTCGGTCATGCTGAGCCGGAAGGTGCGCTCAGACGAGGCGGGATCGAACTGTCCTCCGGCGTGAGTGCTCGAATCAAGCAGTTGCAGCGCCTCACGAACCCGTCCGATGATGTTTTCCGAAACGGGCGTTGGTATCATGCCCGCCGACGTACTGACGAACAGCGGGTCGTCGAACGCCTTGCGCATGCGCGCCAACGCATTGCTGACAGCTGGCTGACTGATAAACAGCAACTCCGCTGCGCGCGTCAGGTTGCGCGTTCGGTAGACGGCTTCGAAGACGACGAATAGATTCAGATCAACTTTTGACAGGCCCATTTTCGAATTCCCCGACGCCGCTCGCACTGGATTTCCAGCTCATCTTGTTCAGGCACTCGCCTCGGCACCACAAAGCTCGCTAAAAGCGGGGCAATTGAGGAGCCGCGAGAATCTCCGGTCCAACCGACGTGATGTCCGCGTATCCGCATCATGCCACTGTCGTATCGAGTTCCGCCGCGATGATTTCCACACTGCGTCTTCGGCCTTTCTCGTCTTCTGCCGCCAGTCCGTAGAGAAAGGCCCAGCGGCCATCGTGCCGTGCGCGCCCAGCGCCACGGCTTTCAGTCCGTCCTGGCCGGGCCGGATACCGCCGTCGAGCGGCCAGGCCGCGCGCAAAACGAAAATGCACCCGGTTACTGGAGACGCACAATGTCGGCGCGCCGGATCGGGAACCGCCCGAAATCACGCCATCTCGGGTTGATGTGAAATTGACCCGACCTTATGCGTCGAAATCAGGATTGGCGCCTCCAGTGAGATGCTCGCGGCCTACGACGCCGGCGAACTCGACGCTGCGTTTGCGCGACGCGACCCGGCAAGGCGTGACGCGGAGCGCCTGTTCATCGAACAATGTGGATGGTTCGCAGCGCCTCAGTGGTCGCATCACCCAGACGAGCCCTTGCGGATTGCTTCGCTATCCGCGCCCTGCGGCGTTCGTGAGAACGCCTTGAAAGCGCTCGACGAAGCCGGCATCAAATGGACCGAGGTGTTCGTTGGCGGCGGCATCGGCACTGTCGGCGCCGCGGTGCTGGCGGGGCTTGCCGTTGCGCCGATGACCAGACGCGGCTGCCCGCCGCGCGCAATCGACGTCGGCAGCCGTTTCGGGCTACCGCCCCTTGCACCCATCGAGATTGCGACTTACACGCGGGTGCGCGACCCATCGATGCAGGAAGCGATTCGCATCTTCGGTGCCGCGCTACGCAGCGCGAGCGGCACGCTTTGAGGTGGAGGTGAGCGCGGGGATCACTCCCACTCGATCGTCTCCGGCGGCTTGCCCGAAATGTCATACACGACGCGGTTGATCCCCCGCACCTCGTTGATGATCCGGTTCGACACATGGCTGGAAGCACTGCCTGACGGGTGTTTTCGCCGTTTCAGTATGTCCCTGTCCAGGCTCTGTCCAAGGGGTCAGAGCAATGAGTATTCGTGTACGTGGTGGCAAATTCCAGGTACGTGTCACCGTCAATGGCCGTACGGTCACCCAGAGCTTTGGGACCGAAGCGGAAGCGCAACGCTGGGAAACGCGCCAGAAAATCCTGCTGGAGCATGGCGTCGGCGAGGCGGGAAGCAGCAGGTCAGCCTTGCCATCGGCCAGGTTTACGCTGGCTGATGCTATC
>NZ_DASXHA010000089.1:0-28540 GCF_036488795.1 Paraburkholderia sp. | reverse complement strand
CGGTGCGCGCCGCTGCCGCGCTGATCCACCAGCGCAGGTTTCGGCGTGAGCAGCGCTTCCTCGATCAGCGCCGTGACGGCGAGGCGTGCGAGCCACGTGTCCGTCGCGTCGGCTTCAACCCGCGAGGGGCGCGCAGCGGGCCACCCCGGCGACACAGGCAACCCACACGAACTTTTGCCTGGGATTCGCACAGCGGCTGCCGTCGTGAGCGCGGGCGCGGCCATCGTTACCAGCTCCGGAAGCGGGCAGGCGGTGTGTACAGGCCGCCTGACCATGTGACCAGATCGTCGATGCTGCGCGCGGCCAGCAGCGAGCGCTTCGCTTCGCCGCGACGGATGCCGAGATCCTCGGGGTAGGCGACGATGCCACGGCGGCGCAGCTCAGCCGTCTTCTCAGGCTTCGCACGCAAACCGATCGGCGTCACGCCCGCCACGGCCGCGACGGCCGCGCGACGTTCCTCGATGCCCTCGGCTTTATGCAGATGCGCGATGCCTTCCTCGGTCACGACATGGCTGACGTCGTCGCCATAGATCATCACCGGCGCGATCGGCATGCCGCTTTTGGCACCGACGGCAACCGCATCGAGTTCGTCGACGAAGGTGGGCTCGCCGCCTTTCTTGTAGGTCTCGGCCAGTTGCACGACCAGCTTGTGGCCACGCGATACCGGACCCTGATCCTTGAGCAGTTTGAGCCACGCTTCGCTCGCATGACGACGCCCGCGCGGATCATGACCCATGTTCGGCGCGCCGCCGAAGCCGGCGAGCCGGCCGCGCGTGACCGTCGATGAATTGGCGTCCGCATCGATCTGCAGCGTCGCCCCGATGAACAGATCCACGCCATACTGGCCGGCCAGCTGGCACAACACCCGGTTCGAACGCAGGCTGCCGTCGCGCCCGGTAAAGAAGATGTCGGGGCGTGCTTCGATGTATTTCTCCATGCCCACTTCGCTGCCGAAACAGTGGATGCTCTCGACCCAGCCGGATTCGATGGCGGGAATCAGCGTCGGGTGCGGATTGAGCGTCCAGTTGCGGCAGATCTTGCCTTTCAGGCCGAGCGCTTCGCCGTAGGTCGGCAGAAGCAGTTCGATCGCCGCCGTATCGAAACCGATGCCGTGATTGAGCGACGTGATTCCATACGGTTCGTAGATGCCGCGAATCACCATCATCGCGGTCAACACCTGCAGATCGCCGATATGGCGCGGGTCGCGCGTGAACAGCGGCTCGACGGCAAATGGCCGGTCGGCCTGCACGACCACGTCGATCCACGAGCCGGGAATATCCACACGCGGCAGTTCATCGACGATTTCGTTGACCTGCACGATCACGATGCCATGCCGGAACGCGGCGGCCTCCGCAATGGTCGGCGTGTCTTCGGTATTCGCTCCGGTGTAAAGATTGCCGTGACGGTCCGCTTTCTCCGCGCAGATCAGCGCGACCTGTGGGGTCAGGTCGACGAACATGCGGGCATACAACTCGACGTAGGTGTAGATCGAGCCGATCTCGAGCTGCCCGTCTTCGAGCAGTTGCGCGACGCGCAGGCTCTGCGGCCCGGCGAACGCGAAATCTACCTTGTGCGCAATGCCGCGCTCGAACAGCGTCAGATGTTCAGGGCGTCCAATGCTCGAAATCAGCAGATGCACGTCGTGGATTTTCTGCGGGTCGACCTTGGCGAACGAGCGCGACAGAAAGTCGGCCTGCTTCTGGTTGTTGCCTTCCAAAGCGACGCGGTCGCCAGGACGAATGAGCGTTTCGAGCGCATCGACGATGCGCGCGGTGGGCAGCACGCCGTCTTCGATCCACGGCGCGATGGCAGCGAGCCGCCGTGCCTTCTCGTCGCGCAAGGTGGTCCAGGAACGCGCCGCCGGAGCAGTCGCGGCATGCGGTGAGATTTCGGCTCGTGAAGTCATTGACTCAGTCAGCTCCCGGTAGGTGTGCGTGCGCGCCGCGTGCGCGGCTTGTGAAGTTTCGCCTGCGCGGCTTCCGCCTGCGCGCGTTCGGTCAGGAAACGATAAAGCAGCTCGCCGCTGCCAAGCAGATGCTCGGCGACCAGCGTGCGTGCGGTGGCAATATCGCGACGGCGCACTGCATCGAGCAGCGCGGTGTGTTCATGATCTGACTCGTCCTTGTAGATGGGCAAGCCGAACTTGAGCCGCAGATAGCGCTCGCCGCGGCGATGCAGCGTCGTAATCATGTCTGCCAGTTGCGGCCGCGCGGCGGGCGCGTACAGGCTCATATGAAAGGCTTCGTTACGCGCGACGTAGAGCGACGGATCCAGCTCAGCCTCCGCGGCGTGGCACAGCGCTTCGGACTCGCGCAACGTTTCGCCGGTGTGCAGCGGGATGGCGAGGCCAATCGCAAGACTTTCGAGCGCCGAACGGATTTCGTAGATTTCGCGCGCTTCTTCTGCCGACAGCGGCGCGACCGTGGCCCCCTTGTGCACCTCGACCTTCGCCCACCCTTCGCTTTCCAGCTGGCGCAACGCCTCACGCACCGGAATGGCGCTGACCGAGAAGTGACGGGCAATGGCGTCTTGCCGCAAAGGCGCGCCGGGGGCAAGCGTGCCTGCGACGATTGCCGAGCGCAGCGCGTCCGCGATCACGCGCGACGTGCTCGCCCGCGGCGTGGCCGCGACAGGCAGGAAGGGCGCGCGGGGTGCGCCGTCCAGGGGAAAACCATCTGTTGCATCGCTCATGGGTTCAAATATTATATACAAAATGGCGCGTCGGGCAGAGGGCAAACCCGGGGTCTGATTCAACGGAGAAGATCCGGGACCGCTTCCTGCGCGCCTCAAGTCTTTCAGCAGAAATGCCGAAAGGGCTGATGTATTAGCCGCATGCACGCAGTCTCGTTATTCAGCATAGGCATTCCAACCGTAGGGCCGGAGGAGCAAGATGAATTCGATCACGGACCGCGCGCATGTAGCGCGGAAACGCACGCCGTTAAACCGCTCGCAGATTGCAGGTTTCTGGGGCGCCTGGGCGGGCTGGACGCTGGACGGGATGGATTCGTTCATCTACGCACTCGTCCTCACACCCGCATTGACCGAGCTGCTGCCGCGCTCGGGCTATGCGGCGACACCCGCCAACGTCGGGCTGGCCGGCTCGATTCTCTTCGCGCTGTTTCTGATCGGCTGGGGGCTGTCGTTTATCTGGGGTCCGCTCGCCGATCGCTTCGGCCGCACCAAGGTGCTGGCCGGCACCATCTTCACGTTCGCCATTTTTACGGGCCTTTCGGCGACCTCGCATAACGTCTGGGAACTGGCCATTTACCGGTTTATCGCCGGGGTGGGGATCGGCGGCGAATGGGCGCTCGCCGGTACCTATGTGGCTGAAGCCTGGCCGGAAGACCGTCGCAAGATGGGCGCGGGTTATCTGCAGACGGGCTATTACGCCGGCTTCTTTCTGGCTGCGGCGCTCAACTACACGATCGGCGTTCATTACGGCTGGCGCGCCATGTTCCTGACGGGCGCGGTGCCGGTCGTCGTCGCGATTCTGATTTTGCTGCGCGTGAAAGAGCCGGAAAAGTGGCAGAAGACGGAGGGGCAGGCCGTCCGCAACAAGCCGCTGCGCGAGATTCTCGGCCCTGTGTACCGGCGCCGTACATGGGTGGCGTGCGCGCTGCTGACCATCGCGATCATCGGCTTGTGGGCTGGCGCGGTGTATGAGCCGTCCGCGGTGATCCAGCTGGCGACGCGCGCCGGCATGGCCAAGCCGGATGCCATCAAGACCGCTTCGATCGCGACGGGCTTGCTGTCCATTTCGACAGTGCTCGGATGTCTTGCACTGCCGCCGCTGGCTGAGCGGCTTGGCCGCAAGAAGACCCTGGCGATTTACTTCGCCGGAATGGCGGTGGCGATTGTCGGCAGCTTCGGCTGGTCGTTCTATATGCCGAACGGGCTGGTGCCGTTCATCGCGTGGCTCTGCGTACTGGGCTTTTTCGGCGGCAATTTCGCGTTGTTCAGTTTGTGGCTGCCCGAGCAGTTCGAAACCCGCGTGCGGGCCACGGCGTTTGCGTTCTGCACCTCGTTCGGGCGCTTCGTCGGGGCTGGCGTGAACTTCCTGCTGGGCGCGGCCGTGCTGAACATGCATACGCTCGGCGTACCGGTTGCGCTGACCGCGCTGGCGTTCGTCGTCGGGTTGTTCATCATTCCGTTTGCGCCGGAGACGAAGGGCGAAGTGTTGCCGCAGTAAGCTTCGCGTTACACCAGGCTGGCTGGATTAGCCGCGACGGCCGGATGGTATCCGGCCGTCACGCGCAATAGGCTTCGTTCTGGAGCGGGCGGTGGGTTCCCGTACTTGCGGGTCCGCTCCGGGGTCCGCTTCCGTGTCACTCGACCGGACGCCGCGCCGGGTCGCCACGCCGCACCATCGACACCAGCGGCCATCCCAGATTCACCCCCAGGCTCGCAATCACAATCAGCGCCACACCCGCCAATTGCGGTGCCGATAGCGCGCGTCCATACACCACCGCGTCCACCAGGATCGCCGTCACCGGATAAACGAACAGCAGCACTGCGATGACCGGCGTGGTGAGTTTCGGCAACGCGCCGTAGATCAGCACGTACGACAGTCCGGTATGCAGCACGCCCATACCCACGAGCCAAAACCATTGCGCCGGCGCGATGTGCACGGCGGTGAGCGGCGCCACGAACGGCAGGCACACTACGCCGACCAGACACTGGGCGAGCGTCAGCAGATGCGGGCGCAACTGGCCGAGGCTCTTCGCAATCAGTGTGACGCTCGCATACAGCACCGAGCCGGCGAGCGCCTCGCCCACGCCGAACAGGTAGCTGGCGTGTCCCTGCAGATTCCCGGCCGTCGCCACGCCCGAGGCGAGCACGAGTCCTGCAAACGCCGTCGCAATCCAGCCGAGCCGGTCGCCGCCCAGAGGTTCCTTGAACAGCGCTGCGCCGATCAGCACGACCCAGAACGGCTGCACATGGAACACGACGGTCGCGACCGCGATGCCCGTGCGATGAATTGCATCGAAGAACCAGACCCACTGCGTGACGATCAGCACGCCGGTCAGCAGCGCCAGCGCAACCATCCGGCGCGTGAACTGTTGAGTTCTGAAGAAGCCTTTCCACGCGCAATAAGCGGCGAGCGCCAGGAACCCGAATAGGCAGCGGAAGAACACCAGCGTCATTGCGTCGAGACGGGCTTCCTCGACGAAGATGCCGATGGTACCCATCAGCAATCCGCCGCTGGCGAGTGTGATAGCGCCTTGTTGGCGCGAGGTGAAAGACATGTGAAACGGCTCCGTAACATCCATGCACGCGAGTATCGAAGACTTGCGGGATGGTGACAAACGAATAAAATTGAGAAGTTCAATAAGTCAGGCTTATAAATCATGCATCCGGAATTCGATGTGGATCTGCTGCGCACCTTCGTCGCGGTCGTCGAAACGGGCAGTTTTACCAAGGCGGCGACGCTGGTGCATCGTTCGCAGGCAGCTGTCAGCATGCAGATCAAGCGGCTCGAAAGCATGCTCGGCACGACGCTGTTTGCCCGCACCACGCGCAATCTGTCGCTGACGCGACCAGGCAATACGCTGCTCGAATACGCGCGGCGCGTGATCGACCTGCATGAGGAGGCGTGGTCGGCGATCGTGCGGCCCGAGGTGACCGGGCGGGTCGTGCTGGGCGCGCCGGATGACTACGTGTCGTCGCTGCTGTCGCCCGTCTTGCGGCGCTTTTCGAAGCTGTATCCGCATGTGGAGATCGAAATCGTCTGCGCGCAAAGTACGGCGCTCGCTCCAATGCTCGCGGACAACAAGATCGACCTCGCCTTCGTCACGCGTGATCGCAAGCTGCGCGGCGATTTCGTGCGCAGCGAACCGATGGTGTGGGTGGGGGCATCGGAGGACACGCCGGTGCTGGCGGTTTCGCCGTTGCCGGTCGGCCTTTACGAGCCCGGATGCGTCGCGCGTTCCAATACGCTCGCCGCGCTCGACGGCGCGCGCATCCGGTACCGTGCGGCGTATAGCAGCGCCAGTTTGCTCGGCCTCGTGGCGACGGTGGATGCAGGTTTAGCGGTGATCGCGCTGACGCACTGCAGCGTGCCGACGCGCCTTGCTATTCTCGGTGAAGCGCAGGGTTTGCCGAAGATCGAGCCGCTCGAAATCGTGGTGGCGCGTAGCGCCAAATCCGACCGGCCCACTTGCGATTACCTCGCTGCGCAGATGATTCAGGATCTGTCGGTGCGGGCGCAGGTGCGCGGCGCATCGGCGGCCGCATCGGCTTGAGTGGACCTGAGGTACGCGGCTGCGAGGCACCGCGCACCGTCTGTCGCCTGCCGCCCGAGTCAGAGTCACAGTCAGAGTCACAGTCAGAGTCACAGTCAGGGTGGCGGCTCTCGATCAACTCCGCGCATAAGCTGTCACGCCACCATCAACGGCCAGCTGGACGCGCTCGCCCGGCTGCGGCGTCCGGTAACCCGGCACGCGTGCGCGTACCAGCGTCCGCGCCGCGGATTGCAACTGCAGCGCGACTCCGGCGTCCTGCCCCTGAAAGACCACCTCCTGAACCACGGCGTCAAACGAAGCGATGCCAGCCGGTGCCGTCTCGTCTGCGCGCCACATGCGGATCTGTTCCGGACGCACCATCACGTCGACCGCGCCGCTTGCAACCGGCGCGGACAGCGTCAGTTCGCCCAGTTCGCAGATCACCCGGTCGCGCGTAGCGACGCCTTGCAGCAGCACCGCCTCGCCGACGAACGAAGCGAGCTCGCGCGTCACCGGACGGCGGTACAGCGTTTCCGGCGTCGCCGTCTGAATCAGCTTGCCCTGCCATAGCACCGCAACCTCATGTCCAAGCGAGAGCGCTTCGGATTGATCGTGCGTGACCAGCACCGCGGTGGCACCGGTGGCCGCCAAAGCGCTCGCGACCGCCTGACGCGTTTCCAGACGCAACGCAGCGTCGAGCGACGAGAACGGTTCATCGAGCATCACCAGCGTGGGCGAGGGCGCGAGCGCGCGCGCCAATGCAACGCGCTGTTGTTGTCCGCCCGAAAGCTGCTGCGGCGCACGCTCTGCAAACGAAGCAGGCAGGCCGACCAGTTCGAGCAATTCGGCGACGCGATGCCGCGCGCGCCGTTGCGTGCGCGGCAACCCGAACACGATGTTGTCCGCGACCGACAGATGCGGAAACAGCGCGCCTTCCTGCGGCACGTAGCCGATTCGCCGTTGCTCCGAGGGCACATGCAAGCCTGCGCCGGTCACGCGCCGGCCGTCGATTTCGACCGTGCCGCTATCGGCCCGCTCGAACCCGCATAACACGCGCAGCAAGGTGGTTTTGCCGCTGCCGGACGGACCCAGCAGGGCGAGCAGCGTGCCGCGTTCGACGGACAGATCGATGCCGTGCAGCACCGGGTGGCCGTCGAACGATTTATGCAGGCCGCTGATACGAAGTTCGCTCATGAAAATCCGATGGGGAATGCGTCAACGCGCTCGCTCAGGCAGTCGCGTTCAATCATGTTCGCCGAGCAGCGCCGAGCGTCCGAGCAGCGCGAACAGCACGCCCGAGGCGAGCAGCGAAATGCCGGTCAGTAGCGCAGCATACGGCGCGGCGGCGGCGAACGCCATGGTCGACGTGTCGGACCAGACCTGGGTGGCAAGCGTCTGCGTGCCGATGGGGGAGAGGAGCAGCGTGGCGTTGAGTTCGGTGACCACCGAGATGAATACCATCGAAGCGGCGGCGCCCAGCCCCGGCCCTGCGAGCGGCAGCAGCACGCGCAGCAGCGTTTGCGACCAGCCTAGCCCGAGTGCGCGCGCGGTTTCCTCGAGACGCGGTTGCGCCTGCATCAGCGCGGCACGCACGCTCACCAGCGCGAACGGCAGAAACAGGATCGCGTAGGTGATCACCAGCAAGCTCGCGCTCTGATAAAGGGGTTGCAACGCATGCACGGCCAGCGACACGATGGCGAGCGCGATCACGAGGCCGGGAATGCCTTGCGCGAGGAACACGGTGCGCTCGAACAGCGTCGCGATACGGCTTGGATAGCGCACCAGCAGGAACGCGAGCGGTATCACCAGCAGGGTGGTCAGCACGGCCGCCGCGAGGCCGAAGCCGAGCGACGAAAGCGTGGCGTCGAGGAGCAGTTCGGGCGACACGTCGGCGGGCGTGACGGCGGCCGCGCCCGGTTGGGTCAGCCAGTAACCGATCATGCCGAGCGGCACGCCCAGCGTCGCCACGGTGAGCGCGACGAAGGCCGCTGCCACGAGCCAGCGCCACGCGCCCAGTTCGTAGCGCAGCACGGCGCGGCGCGTGCCGCGATCGACGCGCTCATAGCGCGCGGCACCGCGCACGCGGAATTCGAACGCGAGCACGATCAGACACATCACGATCAGCAGACAGGCCAGCAGCGATGATCCCGGCCCGTCGAAACTGGTACGGTATTCGGCAAAGATTTCCGTCGTGAAGGTCCGAAAACGCAGCAGCGTAAACGCGCCGAATTCGGACATCACGCCCAGCGCGACCAGCAGCATGCCGCCCAGCAGCGCCGGACGAAGTTGCGGCAACACCACGCGCATAAAGGTGGCCCAGCGGCCGCAGCCGAGCGCGCGGGCGCTTTCTTCGAGGGCCGGGTCCATGCTGCGCAAGGCGGCGGCCACCGGCAGATAGACGAGCGGAAAATAGGCGGACGTGAGGACCAGCAATGCGCCGTTGAAGTCCTGCAGATCGAGGCTGAACGAGACCCACGCATAACTCGTGATGAAGGCAGGCATGGCCAGCGGCGCAGCGGCCGCCACGGCCCAGAAACGGCGCCCCGGCAAATGCGTGCGTTCCACAAACCATGCAACCGCGGTGCCCAGTACTGCCGAAGCAAGCGTCGTCGCAACGGTGATGGTCAGCGTATTGACGAGCAATTCGCCGACCAGCGGCCGGAAGATCAATTCGACCGCTTCGTCGAGACCGAAGCTTGCCGCCCGCCACGCCGTGAAGGCGAGCGGCAGCAACACCAGCAGCGCGCTCACCAGGGCGGCCGCAAACAAACCACGCGGCGCGCGCCGGCGGGCGCGCGCCGGTGCCGAAGCAACAGCCGGATGAACGGCTGACACGGCGTCGCTCATTTACAGCAATCCGGCCTGACGCAGCAGCTTGCCGGCCTGGCTGTCGTCACCGAGCTGTTGCACCGTGAGTGCCGGCGGCTGCAGTTCGTTGAACGGCTTGAGGATCGGATCCGGTGCGACGCCCGAGTGCAGCGGATATTCGAAGTCGACGTGGCCCTTTGCCATCAAGGTCTGTGCGCGCTCGCTCGTGAGATAGGCGAGGAACTTCTGCGCACCGTCGGCGTTATGCGCCGACTTCAGCACCGCGGCACCCGACACATTCACCAGCGCGCCGGCATCGCCGTTCGGGAAGTGATAGAGCGCGCTGCGGGTCGCCTTGTCGCCAATCTCGGCATGCAGGCGCGCCCAGTAGTAGTTGTTGATCAGACCGGTGGCGACGGCGCCACGGTTCACGGCGGCCACGACGCCTTCGTCGTCGTCGAAGATCTGCGCATTGGCCTTCAGGCCCTTCAGCCAGTCGAGCGTCTGGGCTTCGCCCTTCAGCGCGAGCACGGCGCTCACGAGCGGCAGGAAGTCGCCGTCGCTCGGTGCAATGCCGACTTTGCCCTTCCATTCGGGCTTGGCCAGATCGAACAGCGATTGCGGCAATTGCGCGGGCTGCAGTTTGGTCGTGTTGTAGGCCAGCACGTTTTCGCGCGCGGTCACGCCCACCCAGACGCCGGCCGGCGAATCGAAGCGGGTGGGGATCGTGGCGAGCGTCGACGGATCCACCTTGCTGAGCAAGCCCTTTTCTTCGAGCAGCATCAGTTCCGGCGAGTTTTCCGTGAAGTACACGTCAGCCGGCGAGGCCGAGCCTTCGGCGACGAGCTGGGCGGCCAGCGCCGGGCCTTCGCCGGTGCGGATCTTGACGGAGATGCCGGACTCCTGTTCGAAGTCCTTGGCAAGCGCGTTGACAACCTGTTCGTGCTGCGCGCTATAGAGCGTGATCGAGGCGGCGTGTGCGGCGAGCGGTGCGGCGCCGAGCGTTGCCAGCGTGAGAGCGGCGGCGCTGCCCACTGCACGCAGGCGAGTGCCAAGCCAGGAATGAGTCATGATTCAAACTTCCTTTTGTGATGTTTGTCGATCTTGTTTCGTGCACGGCGGCCCGCAAGCGACACCGGTTGGATGCCACTCGCGGGCCGGTCGCGCGTCCAGCTAACCTGCCTGTCCGGCGCCACGCGCGGCGCCCGGACTTACGCTTCGAACAACCCCGCACCGATGTACGAACCCTGCCGCGCGCCCGGCGGGCACGCGAACACCGCGCTGCCGACGTGCGTCGTGAACTGGTTCATCATGTCGAACTTCGCGAGCTTGGTGTTGATGGGAATGAAGCCGCTGCGCGGGTCGCTCTGGTGAGCGATAAAGATCAGCCCCGCGTCGTACTCCGTTTCCTGACGCCATGGCGGCCAGCGCTCGATGTAGAAATTCGTGCTGTCGTTATACGAATACGAGCGGCGCAGAATCTGCGCGCCATTGTTGGTCGCCTGATTCGACAAGCGCACGTGCGAGTTCTCTGCAATGACCGGGTTGCCGTCCTTGTCCTGTGCGTCGAGATCGAGCGGGTCGAATTCGTTCTTCTTGCCGATCGGTGCGCCGCTGTACTTATGACGGCCAAACACCTGTTCCTGAAAGTCGGCTTCGGTGTTGTCCCAGTGTTCGAGCGTGATGCGGATGCGCCGCACGACGGTGTACGTGCCGCCTTGCATCCACGCTGCGTCGGCGCCGTTGGCCCAGACGAACTGGTTCATCAGCGCGGGCTTTTGCGTCGACGGGTTGTTGGTGCCGTCCTTGAAGCCCATCAGGTTGCGCGGAGTCTGGCCGCGCGGACCGGACAGAAAGCCGGCCTGGCCCCAGCGCATCTGCGCAATGCCGTAGCACTGGCGCACCAGCTGGCGCACCGCGTGGAAGGCCACCTGGGCGTCGTTCGCGCAGGCCTGAATGAAGATGTCGCCGCCGGTTTTTTCGGCGATCAGCTGATCGCCGTTAAAACGCGGCAGATCGACCAGCGCCGCCGGGCGGCGGTTCGCGATGCCGTAGCGGTCCTTGCCTTCGGACGTGAACAAACCTGGTCCGAAGCCGAAGGTCACCGTCAGGCCTGCCGGGCCGAGGCCGAGCACGTCGCCGGAATCCGGCGCGGCCTTACCGTCGGCGCCGGGCAACGCGCCCGCGGGCAAGCCTTGCGTCATGCGCGCGGTGGCGTCGGTCCACGTGCGCAGCAAGCCGATCACGTCTTCGCGTTTGGTCGTGGTCAGATCGAGCGCGACGACGTACGTGTGCGACTGCTGCGGCGTGACAATGCCGGCCTGATGCTCGGCGAAGAACGGTTCGACCGCGAGGTACGGGTCGGCGGCGTGCGGCTGCGTCTTGCTGAGAGCGGCTTGCGCGACGCCGGTCGCGCCGAGGCTCGCGCCTGCTGCGACCGCCGCTCCGCCCGCTTTCAGAAAGCCGCGCCGGTCTGGCCGCGTGGGGGGATTTTTATCGTCTGCCATGATGTTTCATACCTGCTGAGTGTTACGGGTATTACATGTCTGCTGCGGGTTAGCCGGGTTCGCGTGTATTTCGGTTACTTCGCCAGCACCAGCGTGTTCACGTCGTCCTGCACGAAGTAAAAGCCGTCGCCGGCGGGCGTCATCGCGATGCCGAACAGGTCGCCGTTACCCGGCGGCGATTGCGCCTTGTCGGTGTCGATCCAGCGTGCGTACAGCTGCTTGCCGCTGGCCGGATCGATTTCGACCACCTGGCCGTTCAACGCATTCGTGACCAGCAGATGCCCGTTCGGCGCGGTGACCATGGCGAGCGGGCGATGCAGCAGGCCGTCGGCGCTCAGCTGGCGGCCGACGCCCGCGCTGGTGTCGCGCGTCATCGGATCTTCGATCACGTTGACGCGATTGCCGATCGCATCCGAGACGTACAGCAGATTCTGGTCGGTGGAGAGCGCGAGGCCGGTCGGTCCGACGAGGAACACGCCCTTGTCTGCCTGTGCGCCGTAGCCGCTTCCGACCACGGTTTCCTTCTTTACGACGGGCGGCTTGCCGGCCGGAATGTCGAGGTCCAGACGCAGCACGGTAGCCTGCTTGAACACCGGCGGGGTACCGTCCGCGCCGCCCACGCCGAAGCCCGCGTTACTGACGAACAGCGTGGCGCTGGTGCCGTTGTCGACCACGGCCATGTTGCCCCACGGGTCGTTGATGTTGGTGCTCACGATGGTCGAGGCGACCTTGCCCTGCGGGTCCAGCACGATCAGGCAGCCGGCGCCTTTGGTGCCGGTGGTGCCGTCGTTGCTCGGCGTGCTGCCGACGATCACCCAGCCGGACTTCAGCATCGTCATGGCGGTCGACAGGCCAATCCCGCCGGGGCACTCTTTCAGATCGCGCGGAATCGTCGCGAACAGCGTCATCTGCTTCGTATCCGGGTGATAGTCGACGATGGTGCTGCCGGTGCCCTGCAGGTTGGTGGAGTTGTTGAAGTTGTCGACCAGCACGTCGCCTTCTTTCACCGTACCGGCCGCGACCGGCGCCACGACGATTGCGTACGGGTTCTGGTCGCCGTTGTCGGGCACCGTGTTGATGAGCGTGGTGTGGTGATGCAGCGTCTCGAGGAAGCCTTGCGGGTCGGCGTAGGCGCTGCCGGCGGTGAAGAGCGATGCCGCGGCGGCCGTCATCAGGATCAGCGAACGCAAGGCGCGCGCCGGGTAGAGCGTATTTTCCCGGGGGGTTTTCCGCGTGGCTGCGGGTGAAGCGTTGAATGCGGTCATGATCGAATGCGTGTATCCGTGTTGATGAGGCCGGTCAGAACGTGATGTTGGTGCGCACGCCCACAACGAACGTGTTGCGCAGCGACTGCGTCGGATCGACCGGGTTCTGGCCGGCGCCAGCATTGAAGGTGTATTGGGCGTCGGCCTGCAACTGCCACCACGGCGTGACCTGGTACTGATAGGTCGCTTCGAGCGTGGTTTCGCTGGTACGGACTCCGTAAGGTCCGTTGATGGCGGCACGTGTTGCTTCATCCAGATCGTGCAGGTAACTGCCGATCTTGATGTAGGTCAGCGCGAGGCCGACGCTGTCGTCGTCGCGTCCCTTGAACGGCGCCTTCAGCACCACACCGAGATTGGCGGCGAGGCTCACTTCGTTCTGCGCATTGGGTGCGCCCATCACGCGGGCGAACACGTTGAGGCTGCGCGGCTCGTCCGGGTCGGGGCGCCACACCATCTGGTCGGCCACCGCGTAAACACTGTAGGTGCCGTGATGGAGCGTGGGGTTGTTGACCGTTGCGAGGCCGGTGCTGCCGAAGCCGCCGTCCGGGAAGGTGTTGTTGTTGTACCAGAAGCCGAGCTTGTATGTGCCGGGCAGGCCGCCGCCGCCCATGCCGACCATTTCGCCGTCGGCCGGCTGGTTGATCGCATACTGCAGCTCGCCGATATAGAGCGTGCCGCTATGCAGATTGAAGTTGGTGCCGCTGATGTTGTCCGGATCGTTGCCGAGCGGGTCGCCATCGAATACGCCCGCCAGCGCTGTCAGCGAAGGCGTGATCTGGCCGCGCACCCGCACGCCGAGACCCGCGAGCGGATAGGCCGGGCCGCCCGACGGCATGTCGTAGGAAGGCAAGGCCGGCCAGCCGAACATCGTATTGACGAACAGGCTGGCGTTTTGACTGGTGATGAATTCCTGGTCGAGACTCTGCTGCCCGATCTTGACGTCCACCCGCTTGTTGAGGAACGACTGCTGATACCAGAGTTCCCACAAACGCGTCGTGTCCTGTGCTTCGATACCGCTCGCCGTGTTCAGCGTGCCGAGGTTGTCCTCGCTCAGATTCTGGCCATGGATATTCATGGCGCTCGCATTGAACACGCCGCCTGGCAGGTTGAATGCCTTTTGGGTGTCGAGTTGCACGGTGGCGGTCGTGAGGCCGTCGTAGGTGCCGCCGGTATGCAGGCCGCCGCGCAGGTTCGCGAGGTATTCGCTGGTCTCCGTCAGGCCGAAGGTGATGCCGTATTTGCCAAGCCAGGGGCGGATGCCGCCAATATCGCCGAGCAGCGTCTCGCGGGTCCACACGCCGGTCCATTGACCGGCCGGCTTTGCCTGGATACTCAGGTCGGCCTCGGGCGCCTCGTTCGGCACCGCGTCCGGATTGGCCTCTGCCATCGCGGTGGACGTCATCAGCGAGGCCCAGCCGAGTGCCGTGTAAAAGGCAACATGGCGCAAGGTGGGCAGGCGCAGCTTGCGTGCCGCGCGACTGCGCGGAGTAGCATGCTCAATCAGACCTGCGTGTGACGAGCGTCCTCTGGATTGGGCGAACTTCATCGAAATCCTTATTTGTGTTGTATCGACTTTGAGCTGGCCATCCGCCTGCGAAGCCGACGGCGACACATCCGCTCATAGCTGATTCGGTGCGCGACGCCTCATGCAGCAATGGTGAGATCGTACGCACCCTTAATGAGTGCGTCAACACAAATGAGAACGATTCGCAATAATATTACTGAGGCGTAATTGCGATTATTACGAATCGCTTCCTTACTAAATCATCTGAGTAATTAAAAATAAATATAAGCGTAATTGATTGGCGTCATGGGCAAGGGCGGCGGCGCATTGCGCCGGCCCTGGCGGCGGTATGAGCGGTGCGCGTTTCCAGGAGCCGGGAGGGCGGCACTCGCTCGATCCGGGCGGAGTCGAACCTGCGCGTCGATGCGCTGTCGAAGCGCACGAATAGCCCGAGAGGCCATTGTCAGGAGGCACCTATGAAACAACGCTTCGTCATGCTTGCGTTGCTCGCCGGCGCAGGCTTGCTG
Source organism: Paraburkholderia sp. (assembly GCF_036488795.1). Classification (GTDB taxonomy): domain Bacteria; phylum Pseudomonadota; class Gammaproteobacteria; order Burkholderiales; family Burkholderiaceae; genus Paraburkholderia. The sequence continues at coordinate 13,708 of NZ_DASXHA010000089.1, read as the reverse complement.
GCGAGCAGTGGATCGTACGCACAGCTCAATCTTTCGCAGTTCGGGATCGGCGGTGGCAACCAGGCCGCCAACGGCGGTGCGGCTGCCTCGTCCGGCGGAGTCTCCCAGTTATTGCAGACCTACGTTGGCGCGAACCAGCAGGTGCTGAGCGGGCAGTCGAGCCTCGCCTCGTCAATGGGCCTCGGCAGCGCCGCCGGTCAGGCACAGCAGGCCGCCGGGCTGCTGAGCGGCGGCACACCGTCGGTCAGCCAGCTCACCCAGGTCGGCAACACACAGCAGTCGTTGTCTCAAACGCTCACGCAGGCGTTTGCCGAGCGCAGCAGTTCCAGTTCCGCCGCGCCAGTGAACAAGCAGGCCTTTTCCGACGGGCTTGCGTCGCTCGGCAAAGGCGTGAGCCAGTATTCGAGTCTGCAGTCGAGCCTTGGCAGCGTCGGGCAGATGAATCCGGGCTCGCTGTTGCAATCGGGGCTGAATCCTCAGACGGCGCAGGCAGCGTCGTATGTGGCGCAGTCCGCCCCGGGGCAGTTGCAATCGCTGATGTCGACGCTCAGTTCGGCGGTGCAGTTCGCCACCAGCCATGGGATCAGCGTGCCGTCCATCGCAAGCTCCGCGTTGAAGGGCGGCATGTAGGCGTCTGTGGCCGCCGGCGCGGGAGGCGGCGCCCGCCGGCGGCCACGCAACAACACACCGTGTCGCGCCCCTTGCCGCACTGGATTCCTTGCCATGCCAAACGTGCTCGATCTTGACCCGTACTTTGCCCGCGTAGGCTATCAGGGCCCGCGTGCTGCGACGCTCGACGTGCTGAGCGAACTGCAGCGGCTCCATCCACTCGCCATTCCTTTTGAAAACCTCAGCCCGCTGACCGGCCACGCGGTCTCGCTCGAATTGCCGGCCATCGTCGACAAGCTGATCGCAAGCGGGCGCGGTGGCTATTGCTTCGAGCACAACACGCTGTTCGCTCATGTGCTGATGCAACTGGGCTTTCGCGTGACGCCGCTGTCCGCGCGCGTGCTGTGGGGGCGCGCGGCGGACACGGTCGCGCCGCGCACGCACATGTTGCTGAAGGTGGATCTCGATGACGAGCCCTGGCTCGCCGATGTCGGCTTCGGCGGCGTGACGTTGACGGCGCCGCTGCGGCTTGCCGCGGGTCTTCCGCAACAGACGCCGCTCGAGGCGTTTCGCCTCGCCGACGCGTCGCAGGGCGCGCTGGACCTCGAAGTGAAATCGGGCGACACGTGGATGAAGATTTACCGCTTCGATCTGCAGCGTGCCGAATGGATCGACTATGAGGTGGCGAACTGGTACACATCGACGTGGCCGCAGTCGATCTTCGTCAATCATCTGATGGCTTGCCGCGTGCTGCCGCAGGGACGCCTCGCGCTGTTCAACGACCGCTTGACCGAGCGCAGCGCCAACGGCGAGACCAGCGGCGAGCACACCGTAACGGATGCCGCCGAACTCGCAGCCTGCCTGCATGAGCGGTTCGGCATCCGGCTCGGCGAGCTCGACGTGCGGCGCGTCTTCGAGCGCATCAAGGGGCAAACTTTCGGCGGCTGATGCCATGATCAAGCGGCTCATCGTTCAACTGACGCTCTGGTTCGTGCTCATGGGCGTATTGCTGTTCGGCGCGGCGGGCACGCTCGGCTGGGCAGCGGGCTGGTGGTTTCTGATCGTGTGGGCGGTGCCTGGCGTGTGGCTCGGATTCTGGCTGGCGCGTTACGATCCTGGCCTGCTCACGGAACGGCTGCGACCGGTAATGCAGCCGCATCAAAGCCTTTGGGACCGGGTGTTCATCGTCTATATCGGCGCGGTCTGGGTCGGCTGGATGATCCTGATGCCGCTGGATGCCGAGCGCTTCCATTGGTCTCATGTGCCAGCCTGGCTGCAGAGCGCCGGCGCGCTGGCGATCATTCTCTGCACGTATCTGTGCTTCCTCGTGTTTCGGGCCAACAGCTTTGCGGCGGCGGTCGTCAAGATCCAGACCGAACGCGGCCACAAGGTCATCGACACGGGCCCGTATGCGTACGTCAGGCACCCCATGTACGGGGCCGCGCTGCTGTTTCTCGCCGGCACGCCTTTGTTGCTCGGGTCGTGGTGGGGACTGGCCTATGCATGGTTGCTCGTGGCCGGCTTCGGCTACCGGGCCGTGCAGGAGGAGCGCCTGCTCGCGGCGCATCTGGAGGGCTACACCGCCTATGCCGAGCGCGTTCGCTATCGCTTCGTTCCGCATATCTGGTAGCGGCGCGAAGCGGGCCGCGAGCGGGATTACGAGCCGGACCGCACCGCGCGGCGCCGCACCACATCAAGGCGTCCTGGCGACTTTGTTCAACCTGTCTAGACAAAATGCACCAAGCTGGCGTATCGAGGGCGTCACGTCGAGTCAATCCTTTGCTTTGAAGTAGTCATTAAAGCTATATCTGATAGGGCTTACCCGGAGATTGCCTGGAAATTCTGCGAATTCGCTTGCGGCAATTTTTTTGCGCGTGCAGACTTGTCTAGTCAATTTAGACGAGTGAATGAGTCGCTCGGCTAGCTGGATAGTGTTTCCTCAATCAAAGGAGTTTCGACGTGAAGGTAAAGCGCACTACGTTGGCAAAAGCATTGATGGGTGCTGTCCTTGGCGCCGCGACCGTTCTCGCCGCTCCGGTGCAGGCAAAGGAATGGAAAACGGTGACCATCGCGCTGGAAGGCGGATATGCGCCGTGGAATCTGACATTGCCGGGCGGCAAGCTGGGCGGCTTCGAACCGGAACTGGTGGCGAACCTGTGCGCGCGCATCCAGCTGCAGTGCAATCTGGTCGCTCAGGACTGGGACGGCATGATTCCGGGCCTGCAGGCCGGCAAGTTCGATGTGCTGATGGACGCCATCTCGATCACCCCGGAACGTGAAAAGATCATTGCCTTCTCGCGCCCGTATGCAGCTACTCCGGCCACCTTCGCCGTGACCGACACCAAGGTGCTGCCGAAGGCATCGCCGACCAGCGCCGTGCTCAAGCTCACCGGCGATCCGAAAACCGATCAGCCCACCGTCGACTCGCTGCGTAAAGAGCTGAAGGGCAAGACCATCGGCATTCAGTCGGGCACGGTCTATACCAAGTTCATCAACGACGGCTTCAAGGACGTCGCCACTATCCGCGTCTACAAGACCTCGCCGGAGCGCGATCTGGATCTGGCCAACGGCCGTATCGACGCCTCGTTCGACGACGTCACGTACTACGCCGCCAACAGCGACAAGAAAGAAACCGCCGCCATCGTGATGGCGGGACCGAAGATCGGCGGCCCGATCTGGGGTCCGGGTGAAGGCCTCGCATTCCGCAAGCAGGACGCCGACCTGAAGGCCAAATTTGATACCGCGATCAGCGCCGCGATGGCGGACGGCACGGTGAAGAAGCTCTCGGAAAAGTGGTTCAAGACCGACGTCACGCCTTGAGCGGGAGCTGAGCGGTGAGCGCGCGGGGCGACAGGCATGCCGCGACGCTTCACGCACTCACGGTTGTAGCGGTCCGCGCGGTAAACATACGCCGCGTGGACCGGCAGATTTGATCCATCGTAGTGGATGAGGAGTACCGTATGGCTCTGATCGGGATGCTCGGCTTCGGGCCGGATGGCTGGGGCGGCGTGCTGCTGCTGGCCGCCTTGATGACCGTCGCGCTGACGCTCGCGGCGCTCGCCGTCGGCGCGGTGTTCGGCGCCCTGGTGGCAGCGGCAAAGCTATCGCGCTTTCGCACCTTGCGCATCGTCGGCGACTTTTATACGACGGTGTTTCGCGGCGTGCCCGAACTCCTCGTCATTTACCTGTTCTATTTCGGCGGGTCGACGCTGGTTACGACAGTCGGCCAGTGGTTCGGCGCCGAGGGTTTCGTCGGCGTGCCGCCGTTCGTCATCGGCGCACTCGCCGTCGGCATGATTTCCGGCGCGTACCAGGCCGAGGTATACCGATCGGCGGTGCTGGCCGTGTCGCGCGGCGAACTTGAAGCGGCCCGTTCGATCGGCATGCCCACGCTCACCATGGCGCGCCGTATCCTGGTTCCGCAAGTTCTGCGTTTCGCGTTGCCGGGCATCGGCAATGTATGGCAACTGAGCCTGAAGGATTCCGCGCTGATCTCCGTCACCGGCCTTGCGGAGTTGCTGCGCGCGAGCCAGGTCGCCGCGGGTTCCACCCATCAATATTTCACGTTCTTCGTCGTAGGCGGCGCGCTGTACCTGCTGATGACGAGCATCTCGAACCGGATCTTCAACCGCGCGGAAGCACGCGTGGGCCGGTCCTTCCGCCGCAATTTCGCGCGCAACTGACGAGGGACGCCATCATGCATATCGACTTCGACTTTCTGTTCGACACGCTGCGTCAGTTGCTTGGCGCGGTGCCGACCACGCTCGGCCTGTTCTTCTGTTCACTCGTGTTGGGCGGCTTGCTCTCGCTCGTGATCGTCACGATGCGCGTCTCGCCGCACTGGCTGCCGAACCGTTTCGCCCGCGGCTATATCCTCGTGTTTCGCGGCTCGCCGCTGCTGATCCAGATGTTCCTCGTGTATTACGGTCTCGGCCAGTTCGGCGTGATTCGCGAGAGTTTTTTGTGGCCGGTGCTGCGCGAGCCGTATATGTGCGCGGTGCTGTCGCTCGCGCTGTGCACGGCGGGCTACACCGCCGAGATCATCCGCGGCGGCCTGATGGCCGTGCCGGTTGGGCAGATTGAAGCGGGCTATTCGATCGGCCTGTCGGGCTTTGCCTTGCTGCGCCGTGTGATCGGCCCGATTGCGTTGCGCCAGTGCTTGCCGGCGTATTCGACCGAAGCCGTGCTGCTCGTGAAATCCACGGCACTCGCCAGTCTCGTCACCGTCTGGGAGGTCACCGGCGTCGCGCAACAGATCATCCAGCAGACGTATCGCACCACCGAAGTGTTCATCTGCGCGGCGCTGATTTACCTGTTCCTGAATTTCGTCATCGTGCGTCTGCTGGGTCTGCTCGAAGTGCGACTGTCGCGCCATCTGCGCGCCGCACCCGCGAATGTCGCCCCGCGCCCGGTTTCCGCCACCACCGAAGCTCGCCGCGCCGCCCCCTGAACGGCCGCTCCTTCTGGATAGTCTGGAGAATCTTATGAACGCTACGGCACCCGTTGCATTGTCGGTCAAGAACATTCACAAGTCGTTCGGCGACCATCACGTGCTCAAAGGCATCTCGCTCGACGCCCATCAAGGCGACGTGATTTCGATCCTCGGCGCGAGCGGCTCGGGCAAGAGCACTTTCCTGCGCTGTCTGAATCTGCTGGAGACGCCGGATGACGGTTCGGTCGCGCTCGAAGGCGAAGAGCTGAAGATGAAGCGCCGCGGCGACGGCAAGCTGCAACCGGCCGATCGCCGCCAGGTGGATCGCGTCCGTTCGCAACTCGGTATGGTGTTTCAGAACTTCAACCTGTGGTCGCATATGACGGTGCTGGAGAATCTGATCGAAGGGCCGATGCGGGTGCAAAAGCGCAGCCGCGCGGAAGCGGTGGAAGAGGCCGAAGCGCTGCTCGCGAAAGTCGGGCTTGCCGAAAAACGCGGCCACTATCCGGCGCATCTGTCGGGCGGCCAGCAGCAGCGCGTCGCGATTGCGCGCGCTTTGGCGATGCATCCGAAGGTGATGTTGTTCGACGAACCGACGTCGGCACTCGACCCGGAGCTGGTTGGCGAAGTGTTGCGCGTGATGCGCTCGCTTGCCGAGGAAGGCCGCACGATGCTGGTCGTGACGCACGAAATGGGCTTTGCGCGCCACGTATCGAACCGCGTGATGTTTTTGCATCAAGGCGAGGTCGAAGCGGACGGCACGCCCGACCAGGTGTTCGGCGAACTGAAGTCGGAGCGCTTCAAGCAGTTCGTCTCCAGCCATCATGAACGTACTACCAACTGAGCATCATCATGGCCGTTATCCGTTCCAATCGTCCTCTCGACTGGCGCCAGGTTGCGGCGATTGCCGCCGGTGAGCCGCTCGAGCTTTCCGCCGACGCGCGCTCGCGGATCGCCGCGGCGCACGTGCTGGTCGAACAGATCGTCGAGCGCGGCATTCGCGCTTATGGCGTCAACACCGGCGTAGGCGCGCTGTGCGACGTGATCGTCTCGCCATCCGAACAGCGCACGCTGTCGCGCAACATTCTGATGAGCCACGCGGTGGGCGTCGGCGCGCCGCTGGGTGTGGCGGAGACGCGCGCCATCATCGCGGCGGCGGTCAATAATTTCGCGCATGGGCATTCGGGGATTCGCCTCGCGGTGGCCGAACGCCTGGTCGCATTGCTCGATGCCGATTGTCTGCCGGAAGTGCCGGCCTTCGGCTCGGTCGGCTATCTGAGCCATATGGCGCATATTGCGCTGGTGTGCATCGGGGAAGGGCATGCGCGCTATCGCGGCGAGCGCATCAGCGGCCGCGAGGCGCTGCAGCGGCTCGGACTCGAACCGCTGGTGCTCGAAGCGAAGGAAGGCTTGAGCCTGATCAACGGAACGCCGTGCGTGACGGGTCTCGCCGCCCTCGCGTTGGCACGCGCCGAGCGTCTGCTCGACTGGAGCGATGCCGTTGCCGCAATGAGCTTCGAAAATCTGCGCGGGCAGCTGGCCGCGTTCGATGCCGAATCGCTGGCATTGCGCATCTCGCCGGGACTGAGCGTGGTCGGCGCACGGATGCGCGGCGCGCTGGCCGAGAGCGGTATTCTCGCCGCGGTGGTCGGCCAGCGTACCCAGGACCCACTCAGTATGCGGACCATTCCGCATGTGCACGGCGCGGCGCGTGATGTGTTGACGGCGACGGCGGAAGTCGTCAACCGTGAACTGGCTTCGATTACCGACAACCCGATCGTCGCCGGCACGCCTGAAGAACCGCGCGTCTATTCGCAGGCACATGCAGTGGGCGCATCCATCGCCCTGGCGATGGACAGCCTCGCCACGGCTATCGCACAGGTCGCGGCGATGGCCGAGCGGCGCCTCGACCGCCTCGTGAATCCGCTTGTCAGCGGCTTGCCGGCCTTTCTCGCCGAGCCGGGCGGAACCTGCTCCGGCTTCATGATCGCGCAGTACACGGCGGCTTCGCTGGTCGCGCAGAACCGGCGTCTCGCGATGCCCGCGAGTCTCGACGGCGGCATCACGTCAGGGCTGCAGGAAGATCACCTGTGCCACGCGACGCCGGCGGCGCTCAAGGCGCTGGAGATTATCGAGAACGCCGGCCGAATCGTCGCCATCGAGTTGCTCGCGGCGTCGCAGGCATACGATCTGCAAACCGTCGACGCGCCGCGCGCGCCGTACACCGACACGCTATGGCACAGTGTGCGCAATATCGTGCCGACGTATCGTGACGACCGGCCGCTGGCCGAGGACATGGCGGTCGCCTTCCGCATGATCGCCGATGCCGCGCCGCCCCCGCTGCCTACCCCGGGTAAGATGCTGCCTGCAATGACCGAAGCAGCCGGCGAACCCGGTTTCGCGCTGGCCGGTGCCGCAAGCCGGGCGGTGGGAAGCGTGCTCAATGCCGCGAATCATGTGCCGACGGCGGCATGACGAAGCGGGCCAGGCTTGATCCACGAGCCGGTGCAGCCGGCCCATCCGCCGGCGCACTGCCGTATTGCGTACCACCCACGAGGTCGACGTGAATATGAATATGAATGCGCCCTTCGAGACCAGTCAGGCACGCACCGGCAACGCCGGGGAAACACCGGCAAAGGCCACACCTGCCTACGAGCAGATCAAGCGCTATGTGCTGAAGCGCATCGCACAAGGAGACTGGAAGCCCGGTGGACTGATTCCGTCGGAGACCGAACTGGTCAAGGAGTTCGGCGTCGCACGCATGACGGTGTCGCGCGCGTTGCGCGAGCTGACCGCCGAGCGCGTCCTGACCCGCGTGCAGGGTTCGGGCACCTTCGTGGCGCCGCAGCGTTACGAGTCGACGGTGCTGGAAATTCGCAACATTGCCGACGAAATCGCCGCGCGCGGCCACCGTCACGAGGCGCACGTGCTGACGCTCGAACTGAGCGACGATCCGCAGGCGCTCGACGCGCTCAACCTGTCCGGCGGCCCGGCATTTCATTCGCGCATCGTGCATGACGAAGAGGGCGAACCGATCCAGTACGAGGATCGCTACGTCAATCCCAAGGTGTTCCCTGACTATCTGCAACAGGATTTCACGCTCGAAACGCCGAATCACTACATGGTGCGTCTCGCGCCCATCCAGCGCGCCGAGTTTCGCATCTACGCGCAGAAGCCCGACGCGCACGTGCGCCGCCATTTGCTGATGGAAATCGGCGAGCCGTGTCTGCTGTTATGGCGCCGGACCTGGGTGGGTGAAGCGGTGGCGACTTCAGTGCAGCTTTGGCATCCGGCCTCGCGCTTCCATCTGGCGGGCAATGTCTGATACCACGCGAGGCAACCAGTCCTGAACGGAGGGGCCGCGCGGCGCCCCTGCTGTTTCAGGTTGCGTGCGCGCGCGTCAATGCCAGACCTGGTCAAGCAACGCGTTGGCATAACGCCGGTAAAGCCATGCCAGTGACGAAGACGTGAGCACGGTGCACACGGCGTTGATCAACACCATGCCGACGGCAATCAGTGGGGTGCCCTGCATGCTGGCCGCAAGCATCTTCGGACCACCCAGGGCTGCCGTGAGGACGATCCAGACCAGCATCAGCGGCATGTATGCGATCAGCCATACGCTAAAAAGGCTCCAGAAATGTCCGCGGGTATCCCGCCACGCAGCGCGCAGCGCGATCGGACTGCCGAGTGCGATGGACGGATAGAGCAGACTGAGCCGGCCCATCACGAACATGCATACGATGAGCATCACCGCGCCAATCAGGACGCCGATTAGCAGCAACGGTCGTATGAACAGAACCGCCGGCATCATCAGCACGAGCATGCCTAGCGCAATGCCGAACGAGAACGCCACATAGCGGCCGAGTGGCTGCCCGCCGAGCGGTATCAGGGGAAACGCGCGTTCGCCCAGCAGTACGAACCGATACACCTTGATGTTCAATACGGCGTAGGCGACGAACTGAAGCAGCGCCAGCAGGACCTTGACGAGCACATGACCGGTTCTGGCCGCGGCGTCGATCTGGCCAGCCCCGGGTGAGGCGGGATGGAGGGAATCCGAAAGCAAGGTGGAGCACGCATAGACGATACACATGCCCAGAAACAGCCCGGGCATCTGCATGATGGCTTGCCAGGCGCTGCTCCAGGATTTCTTCACGCATGCGCCGAAGGTCAGTTGTTCCATAGCGTTTGTTCTGATGTCGTTGTGATGTTTTATGGTCCGTGTTCCTCGCGCTCGCGGCGGCTCCGCAAGACGACGAATGGTTAGGATCATAAAGCAATTTTCGCGTATGGATTTCACCATGCATTGCGCATAAAGAGACTCGCCGTTGCCTGCTTCGCCGCGTAGACGCAACGACTCAGGCAACGGCGCGTCACTCCCCCCTTGACCCTTTACGCGGCGGCCTCATTCATCTCGCTGTCGCTCGATTCGGCGGCGAGCAGGTTCAGCGCGATCAGAATCGCCGTACGGTTTTCGACGTCGATCTCGATGCCCAGCGCATCGATCAGCCAGCGGCCAATCTTCGTGTTGGAAAAATCACCGGCGTCGCCCGTCTTTTTCATGGTGACGCCGAGTTTGACGGCGCGATAGTGATAAGAGGGCACGCGGTGTTGGGCCGCTACGGCCGAGAGGCCGCCTTTGCATTCCGAGCACCAGCCGAGACTGCCTGCCAGCACGATTCGCTCGGGCTCGTCGAGACCGTTGATGAAGGTTCGCGCGGCGAGGCGTACGCGCGCTTCGTCGAGGCCGTATTGCATCAGAACGCTTTCCACGGGATCTTCGAGCGCCTGGGCGTGCAGATCGATTTCCTGCTCCATGCCCTCGTTTTCCATCGACACGTTGCGCTGATGCCCGGCACTGCGCAGACAGTCGATCAGGTAGCGGCGGAAGTAAGCACAGAGCGCATAGCCGTTGGACGGCGCGCTTTCCGCGCAGGCATGGGTATCGGTATGGCCGGGGGCGAGACGCAACACCTTGGAGAAAATGAACTGGGCGACGAGTTCCTCCTTGTCTTCGCCGAGCGCCTGCAGTTCGAGCGGATGGTAGGTCCGCAAGGCACGCTTCACAAGGTCGACCATCGACACCATTTCGTCGCCCGACAGTTCGGTACGACGGCGCCACAGGTCGGGCAGGATTGCATCGTCAAGGTTGCGGACAAACTCGCGGCTCGGAACAGCGCCCATGAAAAGCCTCCGTGGAAGGTTGGGGCCAGGAGCGCGGTGAGCCTCGACAGCAGGCGATGAAGCGGTCTGATTCGACCATGTGCCGCGCGTGAAAGTGAACCCAGTATGGTTTTCGGGTGCCATTTCGCCTATATGGATTAAGTGGTAGCTGGCAGTCAGCGCTTGGGTAAACCTGGGCGGTCGGATTTATATTCCCGGCTCGTGCAAACCCAGTATCTGGTCCGCGTTTAGCAGCCCGCAGCCTGATCTGCCGGCGTTGTGCCAACCAGTGAGTTCCGCGCGTTTGGGCGCAAGGTGGAGATGCCATGGAGCGCGGGCGCGGCTAGAAGCTAGCGGCTAGCGGTCGGCGGGAGGTGTGGTGCAGGAGGGTGAGGCAATCATCAGAAGATAGGCGAGGCGCGTCCCATAGGACGGCCGGGCCATGGCCCGTGCAGATCGGCGAAAGCCGGCTCGTTCGGCGTCCGGACGCGCCGCTGCGGCGGCCCCGCAAAGCATCTATGCCGGCCGCGAATGGTGTGACCCCGTCGCACACCATTCGCCCCGTCGGGTCACTTCAGAAAACGTGACCTCGTTGACTACATGCTTGTTGTGATTCAGCAATCGTGCAGATCCCCCGGCGCGCAGTCACAGTTTTCGGCGAAGAGTTTGGTCTCCTGCGCTGGCGATCCGGTGGCGGAGCATTTTTTGTGTGCGTCTGTCTGGCTCTGTTCACCGGACCACCGTTGTACTTGCGGCCTGCTACATAAACGCGCAAGCCCGCCGGATTTTAAAGCGCCGGATGCAAGGTTTAACAATTGATTTGCGGCAACGCTGCGAGCGAAGCTTGCCAGAGTTTCGCGGCGCTGCCGCTATGCCCGCCGCGTACTGGCCGGCGGCTATCTGACGGCGAACAGTGTCAGATTCATCAGGATCCTGAACGCGAAGCCGAGCGACATTGCGCCACCCACGCCGCCGCACCACAGCGCGATAAACCAGACCCAACCGGGCAGCCCGCGCCGCACGGGCGCGGCGCCGGACTCGCGGGCAATCCGCCTAGTGATAGTGATGTTGATCGTCATGACTTACCTTGCCACGGAATACCCAGTAACCCATCGTCGTATAGCTGATGATGATGGGCAGGATGATGGCCGCGCCAACCAGCGTGAACATCTGACTCGAGCGCGGCGCCGCTGCTTCCCAGAGCGTCATGGTCGACGGAATGGCGTATGGCCAGAGGCTCACCAGCAAGCCGACATAGCCGATCAGCACGAGTGCCAGCGCGAGTATGAACGGCGTCTTGTGGTGCCGGTGGTGGACGGCGCGATACATGAAGTACGTGCAGATGGCGATCAGAAAGGGCACCGGCAGCAAGTGATAGAACAGGCCCGATGCGAACCAGCGTTGCGCGATGTTCGGATCTTGCAGCGGCGTCCAGAGACTGACCAGCGCGATGAAACCGAGCAGGATGATCGTCATGGGCCACACCACGCGGTGCAGACGGCGTTGCAGATCGCCTTCCGTCTTGGCAATCAGCCAGCAGCAGCCGAGCAATGCATACGTGACGATCAGGCCGAGACCGGTCAGCAGACTGAACGGCGTCAACCAGCCGAACGCAGTACTGGCGTAGTTGCCGTCGACAACCGGAATCCCCTGCAGGAAGGCGCCCAGCGCGGCGCCCTGGAAGAACGCCGCACCGGTCGAACCGCCAATGAAAGCGAGGTCCCACAGATGCTTGGTGCGGTTGGCCTTGGCGCGCAGTTCGAACGATACGCCACGGAAAATCAGGCACATCAACATGAAGATCAGCGGCAGATACAACGCCGACAGCACGGTCGAATACACCACCGGGAACACGGCAAAGAGTCCTGCGCCGCCGAGCACCAGCCATGTCTCGTTGCCGTCCCAGACCGGGGCGACGGTGTTCATCATCAGGTTGCGCTCTTTCTCATCGGGAAAGAACGGAAACACGATGCCGATGCCCAGATCGAAGCCGTCGAGCACCACATACATGAACAGGCCCAGCGCGATGATCGCGGCCCACACTACGGTTACGTCCATTTTCTAGCCTCGTATGGATGGGGTTCAGGCCACGTCGACCAGCTGGTCGGCTGGCGACACGGGGCGGCGCGTGCTGCGCTCCGGCGACGCACCGTGTGCGTCGTGCGAACCTGGCGTCTGGCCAGGCAGTGCCGGACCCGAGCGCATCAGCTTGAGCAGGTAGTAGATGCCGGTGCCGAACACGAGGAAATAGACGAATACGAAGGCCATCAGCGAGAGGCCGACCTGCTGCGTGGTCAGCGGCGATACCGCCTGCGAGGTGCGCAGCACGCCGTACACCACCCACGGCTGTCGTCCCGCTTCAGTGGTCACCCAGCCGGCCAGCAGCGTGATGAAACCGGTCGGGCCCATGACGACGGCGAGTTTCTGGAACCACCTCGCGTCGAACAGCTTGCCGCGGCGGCGCAGAACCCACGCCGTCACCGACATGAAGATCATCAGCATGCCGAGTCCGGCCATCACGCGAAAGCTCCAGAACACGAGGGTCGAATTGGGCCGGTCTTGTGGCGGGAATTCCTTCAGTCCGCGAATCTCGCCGTCCCAGCTATGCGTGAGAATCAGGCTGCCCAGGTGCGGGACCGACACGGCGTAGCGGGTGGTTTCCGCTTGCATGTCAGGAATGCCGAACAGGTTCAGTGCCGTGCCGCCTTGCTCGGTGTTCCACAGTCCTTCGATCGCAGCGATCTTGGCCGGCTGGTACTTGCGCGTGTTCAGGCCGTGCTGGTCGCCGACAAACGCCTGGATCGGCGTGAGGATCAGCAGCAGCCAGAGCGCCATGGAAAACATCGTCTTGACGGCGGGATCGCGCCGGCCCTTCAGCAGATGCCACGCACCCACCGCGGCCACCACCAGTCCGGCGACGATGAACGCCGCCAGTGCCATATGCGCGAGACGGTAGGGGAACGAAGGATTGAAAACGATCTTGAACCAGTCGAGCGGGACGACATGGCCGTTTTCGACGGCGAAGCCTTGCGGCGTCTGCATCCAGCTATTGGAGGCGAGAATCCAGAAGGTCGAGATCAGCGTTCCGGTCGCGACCATCAGCGTGGCACCGAAGTGCGCACGCGGACTCACGCGTTGCCAGCCGAACAGCATGATGCCGAGAAAGCCCGCTTCGAGGAAGAAGGCGGTCATGACCTCGTACATCAGGAGCGGTCCGGTGATCGGGCCGGCGAAGCTGGAGAAGCCGGACCAGTTGGTGCCGAATTCATAGCTCATCACGACGCCGGAAACCACACCCATGCCGAAAGCCACTGCAAAGATCTTCGACCAGAAGAGACACAGATCTTTGTAGTAGGCCTTACCGGTTCTGAGCCAGCGCCATTCCAGTACCGCGATGAAATTGGCGAGGCCGATGCTCAGTGCAGGAAAGACGATATGAAACGAGACCGTGAACGCGAATTGAATGCGCGCCAGGTCGAATGCTGAAATTGCGGGAGCGGGATTCAT
>NZ_DASXHA010000084.1:0-42233 GCF_036488795.1 Paraburkholderia sp. | reverse complement strand
TCGGCGCGAGCGTCTGGTGAAAGCCGATCGCCGCCATCGCGATCATGCAGATGATCAGCGGAAAGGCGACGAAGTCCCAGCCGTTGGGTAACAAACGCCATGCCGACGCATTGGCGGTACGTTTCAGATCGAAACTGAAGTCCATCAGGCGCCCTTCCTGTATGCGTAGGCTACGTGTAAACAAGCCGCGTCGAGCGGCGCCGGATGACTGACCGGGCGGCCCGGAACAGCGGCATACCCGCTGCGGCGCCCGAAAGACTGGTCCGGAAAGCGGAAATCAGGCATGGCAAAACGCATGTGCGCGGTAATTCGTTAGCGGCGGCAACACGTCGACGGGCAGCGGCCGAGCCCCACGGCGAACCGCCCCTGGGTCGATTCCGCCGCTCCGGCCGCCGGTCACTCCAGGCGCCACCCGAAGGCTGGCGAGTTTTCCTTGTTTTGGACGGCACGACACTACTACAACCTGTGTTTCAGGCACAACCTTTCGGGGCAAATGAGTCGCAGCAAGGCGCCCAGAGCCGTCCCGCCGGCCCGCAAGAGTCGCGCGCCGGTCACCTCCGGAAAACCCGCAACGCCGTTCAGAAAGCGCTCTGTCCGGTCGTTAATAACCTGATGACGCGCGCCAATCCGCAATAACGAATGGCGTTGCGCTGCGCGGCGGTTAAAATCCACAATGGTGGCCGGTCGCGGCCTGGCAGCGGACCCGGACGACAGCGGGTCCGTCCTGGCTCGCCGCAAACCGCAACCCGTCACCATCGGAACGACTCAGCGCCGGCGCGCTGCAACGATTGACCTTGTTGCATGTAAAAGTCAGACGGATCAGAGAGTCGATGAACAGGAATTCCTTGCGCCACGCAACCGGACCGCTCAGCTTCGCGCTGGTCGTGCTCGTGTGCTGGTTCGTGTCCGGCATGATCGCGGACCGGATGGTACAGCAAGAGCTGGGAGCCGCTCTGCGTGCGCAACGGCAGATGTCCATGTCGATCGTCGACAACATGGCCGAAGTGATTGCCAGCGACCTTTCCATGTCGCGCGCCATTCCCGCCACGATGGCGGAAATGGATATCGTCCAGCACGCGCTGGCGCAATCGCAGAACTATGCCGAGAACAGCGGCGTCACGGTCGCCGCCCTGCGCGAGACCCTGCTCAAGGCGCCGGCGCTGGCCGCCGTCGGCGGCTTCCTGCACGACGCGCAAGGCTTCTCGGGACTCGACGCCATCTGGCTCGTCAACGCCAACGGCATTTGCGTGTCGTCCAGCAGCACGCAGACGCGCTCGTTCGTCGGCATCGACATGCGCTCGCGCAACTATCTGGCCAACGCGCTGCTGGGCGCCTTCGGCGAAACCTATGGCGTCGGCCGTGAGAGCGGCGAACCGGGCATTTTCATTGCGGCGCCGGTGTACGACGACGGCGTGCTGGTCGGCGCGGTCGTCGCCAAGGTCGGCATCGCGCGTTTGCGCCACTGGGTCGCGCACGCGGGCACCTTCGTGGCCGACACCAACGGCGTCATCATCATGGCCCACAACAGCGCGCTCGAAGGTCACGCGCTACCCAATGCGCATGTGAAGCAGATGAGCCCGACCGAGCGCAGGAACACCTACCACCGCGAGGACTTTCCGGACGTCCAGATCGCCACCACCATGCGGCAGGTGCGCGACCAGGCGCCGTGGGTCCCGGCGGAGATCGCCGGGCAGCTATTCGGCATCACGGCGCTGCCCTCGCCGGCGCTCTACGAGTCGCGCATCGGCCTTAATTCGGGCCTGTCCGCACACCTCGTGGATCCGCTTGCGGCATGGCCCGAGCTGCTGCGCAATCACAAACGCGACCGCCTGCTGGTGTTTCTCACACTGGTGGGCACCGCGGCGCTCGCGTGGGTGATTACCGTGTCGTATGTGCGCGAGCGCCGCCACCATCGGGCTACCCGCGACCTCGCCGAGCAGTTGCAGTCGGCTAATACGCTGCTGTCCGCCGAGGCCCGCCACGATGCGCTGACGGGCGCACTGTCGCGCCGCTACTTCCTCGATCTGCTGCGCCATGAGATCGACCGCACGCGAGCGAGCGGCGAGCCGCTGTGCATGGCGATTGCCGATCTGGATCACTTCAAGCAGATCAACGACCGCTTCGGCCACGCGGCCGGCGACCGCGCGCTCGAACACTTCGTCGATACCTGCCGCGCCGAACTGCGCGCCACCGATGCAATCGGCCGGCTGGGCGGCGAGGAATTCGGCATCCTGTTGCCGGCCACCGCACTCGAGGGCGGCCGCGAAGTGGTCGAACGACTGCGCAACCGGCTCAAGGCGATACCCTCGACCGAACTGCCGGCGTCGGTCAACCTGAGCGTGAGCATCGGCATCACCGAATTGTCCGAGGACGATCTGCCCGAGCGGATTGTGAGCCGCGCCGACATGGCGCTCTATGCCGCAAAGACCGGCGGCCGCGACCGCACCGAAGCGCTGCCGCCAGACGACACCGCGCCGCCCACCCGCACCGCCGCCACCGCCTGGTGACGCGCTTCTTGGGGCGTGCAAGGCTGGCTGCACCCGGCCGCACCTCACCGACGCCCCGAAGGGAAGCAGGTATCATCAACCTTCATACGAAGGATGTCGCCACTGCTCTACCGGGAGATCTGCATGAAGGGAAATCTGGTCATCGTTTGCCGCGATCACGATGCTGACGCGTTCGATCATCTGCTGGCGGAGTACGGCGCGTTTCAGACGCGGTTATCGTCGACTGCCTGGTATCTGAAGCTGGATGTGGCGCCGGAACTGATTCAGGAGGAGATCCTCGCCCGGCTCGGCAAGTACACGACGCACTACATTTTCGAAGCGGAAACCGTGACGTGGAACACGGTGGACAGCGAGGCCGCCACGGCTTTGAATACGCTGTTCTCGGAGTAACCCCGGCCTGACCGGAGAATCGCCACTCATTTCAAGCCGCCGCCGGCCAGGGTTCAATGCGGCGCCGGCGGCAACTCAAAACCTGCCTACCAGACGCTTTCCGACATCGTAGCGGCCTTCGGTACCGCTTCGAACGAGAAGCTCATCAGCACGCGCAAGCCGCGCCCACCGTGGTTGCCAATTTCCCATTCGCCGCCTGCGCGCCGCACCAGCCGCTCGACGATAGCAAGCCCCAGCCCGCTATGGCCGTTGCCGCCGCGCGCCGGATCGAGCCGCACAAACGGCCGGCTCGCGTTGATCAGATCCTGCGCGGCAATGCCCCCGCCGTTGTCCTGCACCGACAGCGTGAAGCCTGACGGCGTGCGCGCGGTCGCCACCACGACGGGCGGTGCGCCGTACGCATGGGCGTTGTCCAGCAGATTCGACAGGATGCGGTCGAGCGTGGCGGCCGGCAACAGGAAGCCCGCCCCTGCCTTCAGATCGGTCAGCACGCCCGGCGCGCCCGCCGCCACCGCACGGTAGCTGCGCACGACGCGTTCGCACTGCGTGTCGACTTCCACTGCCTCGCTGCGGTCCGCGCCGTCGTGGGCGAAGACCAGAAACTGTTCGACGATATGCGTCATCGAGTCGACGTCGCGCACCACACCGTCGCGCACTTTCACCTCGTCCATCATTTCGGCACGCAGCCGCAGCCGCGCCAACGGCGTCTTCAGATCGTGCGCGACACCCGCCAGCATCACCGCGCGATCGTTCTCGGTCCGCGCCACCTCTTGCACCATCTGGTTGAAGCCGTGGGTCAGCTGACGCAGCTCGCGCGGTCCGCGCTCCGGGACCGGCGGCACCGGCTGGCCGCGGCCGAAACGCGCCACCGCCTGCGCCAGCGAGCGCAACGGCTGTTGCAATTGCCACGCGGCAAACAGCGCGGCCATCACGGCAAAGCTGATGATGATGGTGAGCCACAGCACCATGCGGTCGACCGAACGCGGCGGCCGCAGCGGCTGCACGGGCACCACGATCCAGCTATGGTCGGCCGGTTCGTGCACCCATAGCTCGGGCGGCTTGCCCGGGTCGCCCAGACGCACCTGAGTGCCCGGCGGCATGCGCTCACGCACGTCGTCGACGAAACGGTTCAGCGGCGAACTGGAGTCTTGCGGTGGCGGCGGCACATTCTGGCTGGCCGGGTCGACCAGACGTACGCGTGATGGCAACGGCTGATTGGGCGAGGTCGCGACGTGCTGGCGCACGGCGTCGACGAGGAAGGTCGCCTCTTCAACCGCATAGCGGCTCTGAAACTGGTTGCGCTCCAGGCGGAACATCACGTAGCCCGCGAAATGCGACAGCAGGAGCACCACGACGACCAGCAACGCGAGCCGCCCAAACAGCGAATCAATGGGTCGGCGCATGCTGTTCGCCATCGGGCACGAACACGTAGCCGCGACCACGCACGGTCTGAATGAAACGCGGAGTGGACGGATCGGATTCGAGGATGCGGCGCAGACGCCACACCTGCACGTCGATGCCGCGGTCGGTGCCGTCGTATTCCGGACCGTGCAGCAATTCGAGCAGGCGCTCACGGGTCAGCGTGCGCATGGGGTGATTGACGAAAATCTTTAGTAGGGCGAATTCGCTGCCCGACAACGTGAGCGGCTTGTCTTCCAGATTCAGCGTACGCGACTGGAAATCCAGCGTGAAGCGGCCGAACGAAAACGGCTCGCGCTGTTCCGGCGCCGCCGCCGACGGCAGCGTGCGGCGCCGCCGCAACACGGCCTGCACGCGCGCCAGCAGTTCACGCGGGTTGAACGGCTTGCCGAGGTAGTCGTCCGCACCGAGTTCCAGACCGACGATGCGGTCCACGTCGTCCGCGCGCGCAGTCAGCATGATGACCGGGATGTCGTCACCCGACGCACGGAGTTTGCGCAGCGCCGTCAGGCCGTCCACGCCCGGCATCATCAGGTCCAGCACGATCAGATCGGGACGCTCGCGTTCGAGCCGCCGCTCGAGCGAGCCGGCGTCGTGCAGCACCGACACTTCGATGCCCTGACGAGCCAGATAGTCGCGCAGCAGATCGCGAAGTTCGACGTCGTCATCGACGACAAGTATTTGAGTAGCCATGGGATGAAGTTTAACGCGCACGAGATGGGGTTACCGGGCCGGACCGCCCTCAAAGGGTTACCGGGTGTTACGACGAAAGGCGCACGTAATGTCGCGTAATAGCCGCCGGAGTTCGCGTAACACAGCAAAGTCCGCGGATCTCTACGCTGTGACTTACCGAATGCAGCGCGTGCTGTTTGCCGTGTTCGCATCGTCGGCTATTCCATTACAAGGAGCCATTCATGTCCACAAAAATGTCACGCTTCGTCGCTGTCGCTGCAGCTTCCATTACGATCGGTCTGGGTGCAGCATACGCCGCCCAGCCGGGTGGTCCCGGCGGTCCCGGCGGCTGGCACCACGACCACTTCATGCAAGACATGAACAAGTTGCATGGCGAGCTGAACCTGAACGCGGATCAGGAAAAGCAATGGCAAGCCGCGCTCGACACGATGAAACAGAATCGTGAAACCGCGCGCGCGAACCACAAGCAGATGCATGAGCAGATGAAGTCCATGCAGCAACAGCCCATCCTCGATCTGAATGCGCTGCACGACGCGCATCAGAAGGCCGCGGAACAGGATCATCAACTGCGCGAGCAGACCATGACGGCATGGCTCAACTTCTATAACGGCCTGAACGACCAACAGAAAACCATCGTCAGCACCGCGCTCAAGCAACACTGGGCGAAGATGGAAGCGCGCCATGAAAAGATGCGCCAGCATTGGGAACATGGCAAGGGTGCCGCGTCGGCGCCCGCCGCTGCACAGTAAGTCGCATCAAGCGGTAAGCGGTAGGCAGCAGGCCGTACCCAGCCGGAAGTATGCAGTCAGTGCAGGAGACCAGCGCGGGGCGTGGCGCCTGGTTCGCCGTTGATTGTTGTCAGCGGTGACTCGTCAAGCGTCGCGCCTGCCGTCAAAACGGAAACGCCACGGAAGAATCTTCCGTGGCGTTTCATCTGCTGCGCTGCGCTCAGGCCGACTCACCTGCGCATGCAACCGCGCTCAGGCATTCAGCGCGCCGAGATCGAACAGCAGCACTTCAGCGGCATCGCCCTGGTTCAGGGTCACCGTCCCAGCATCGACGATCATGGCCGCATCGCCCGCAACGAGCGCTTCGCCGTTCACCGTGAGCGAACCGCGCGCCACATGCACGTACGCGCGCCGACCCTTTTCCAGCGCAAATTTCGCCTCTTCGGTGCCGTCAAGCAATGCGGCATAGATCGACGTATCCGCGTGGATCGTCACCGAACCGTCGCGGCCATCGGGCGATGCGACCACACGCAGACGGCCGCGCTTGTCGGCGGCGTCGAAGCGCTTTTCTTCGTAGCCGGGCTGGTCGCCCGCGCGCTGCGGCAAGACCCAGATCTGCAGCAGATGCACCGGCTCGTCCGCGGAGGCGTTGAACTCGCTATGCATCACGCCCGTGCCCGCGCTCATGCGCTGCACGTCGCCGTGCCGGATGGTCGAGCCATTACCCATGCTGTCGCGATGCGCGAGCGCGCCGTCGAGCACGTAGGTGACGATCTCCATATCGCGATGCCCGTGCGTGCCGAAGCCTTTGCCGCCCGCGATGCGGTCCTCGTTGATCACGCGCAGCGGTCCGAAGTGCATATGGTCCGGGTCGTAGTAATCCGCAAACGAGAAGCTGTGATACGAATCGAGCCAGCCATGGTTGGCGTGACCTCGTTCTGCGGAGCGGCGAATTTCGATCATCAGGGTTCTCCCGGTCAATGCGTTGCGATGACCAGAATGTATGGGCGCGCGGCCCCAGGAACAACCCGTACGGGTGCACCGGATCGTTCCATAAATGCGCGCAATCGGCTCGAGCGCGGCGAGCGGTGCAGAGGCTCGGCGGGTGCAACGATCCTGCAATGCCAAAGCAACACTTGCACAGCGTTGCGGTTGTTGCTGCGCCGCTTCGGGTAAAATACCGCGCTTTTCGGGCGGACTCGGCCGCGCGACCCCATCGGACCGCCAGTCCCGCGGGGCAACGCCGATCCGGCACGACAATTTTGACCGCCTAGAATAGCGACGGCTTGCCGCAGGCCGGTGAGCGTCGGCAGAGCGCGACATCAGGATGACCGATCCGATCGGCAACCCGCTTGCATGGAGAGACATGAAGAAGTTCGCAGTGTGCGTGGCGCTTGACGTCATCACCACCGGGGCGAGCGTGACGGCGTGCAAAACCGCGCGCGCCGGCTTCGACGCCCGCTACCCGCCCATTGAAGCGGCAGCCCTCGCGGGCCCGTTCGTCGGCCAGCTCAAAGGCTTCCAGACACCCCGAAGCATCCGGAACTCGGGACGGACCCGCATGGGCCTGCCGCGAGCTTCGTAATACAGTCGGAAAACGCGCTGTCCCGCCGGCAACGGTACGACAGGCAGTCCAGTCGGTTCGGGCAGCCAGTCGCGCCACGCAGCTCCACGCAAGGAGCACGGCGAGTCAGTCATGAATTGCACAGCGGCGCGCTGTGCGCCACGCGGACCAGCCGGGCTCAGGCAAAGACCCGGACCCACGCGGCGCGGGCAGACCGCGTCTTTTGCGGTGCACATCCGCGCATCGTCAAGGACCCCATATGTTCCTTCAAGGCTACGGCCCGCTGCTCCTCAACGGCACCTGGCAGACCGTCAAACTGGCGGTGCTGTCACTGGCGTTCGCATTTGTGCTCGGCCTTCTCGGCGCCGCGGCAAAACTGTCGAAAAACCGCTTCTCATACAGCGTGGGCACGCTCTATACGACTCTCGTGCGCGGCGTCCCCGACCTCGTGCTGATGCTGCTGCTCTTCTATAGCATGCAGATCTGGCTGAACGACCTGACCGACGTGCTCGGCTGGGATCAGATCGACATCGACCCGTTCGTGGCCGGCGTCGCGGTGCTCGGCTTCATCTACGGCGCGTATTTCACCGAGACCTTCCGCGGCGCTTTCCTCGCCGTGCCGCGCGGCCAGCTCGAAGCCGGCGCCGCGTACGGCATGACCGGCTGGCAGGTGTTTTCCCGGATCATGTTCCCGCAGATGATGCGCTTCGCGCTGCCCGGCATCGGCAACAACTGGCAGGTGATGGTGAAAGCAACGGCGCTGGTGTCGATCATCGGTCTCGCCGACGTCGTGAAAGCCTCGCAGGACGCCGGCAAGGGCACCCTGCGGTTCTTCTTCTTCACCCTGCTGGCAGGGGCCATCTACCTCGTCATCACCACGGTCTCGAACTTCGTGCTGATGTACCTCGAAAAGCGCTACTCGACCGGCGTACGAAAGGCGGACCTATGATCGAGATCATTCAGGAATACTGGCGCAACTACCTCTACACAGACGGTTTTCGCTTCACCGGCCTTGCCATCACACTGTGGCTGCTGGTGGTGTCGATCGGCCTCGGCTTCTGCCTGTCCGTTCCGTTGTCGGTCGCGCGCGTGTCGAAGAAGAAGTGGCTGGCGGGCCTCGTGTGGCTGTATACGTATATCTTTCGCGGCACGCCGCTCTACGTGCAACTGCTGCTCTGCTATACCGGTCTCTATAGCCTGGAAGTGATCCGCAATCACGAGCTGACCAATGCGTTCTTCCGCGACGGCATGCATTGCACGCTGCTCGCCTTCACGCTGAACACCTGCGCCTACACCACGGAAATATTCGCCGGCGCGATCCGCGCCACGCCGTACGGCGAAATCGAAGCCGCGCGCGCCTACGGCATGTCGCCCTTCACGCTGTACCGCCGCGTGATCCTGCCGTCGGCGCTGCGCCGCGCGCTGCCGTACTACAGCAACGAAGTGATCCTGATGCTGCACGCCACCACCGTCGCCTTTACCGCGACGGTGCCGGACATCCTCAAGATTGCGCGCGACGTGAACTCGGCGACCTATCAGTCGTTCAACGCGTTCGGCATCGCCGCCCTGCTCTACCTCGCTATCTCTTTCACGCTCGTGTGGCTGTTCCGCCGCGCCGAGCGCCGCTGGCTCGCCTATTTGCGGCCGCAAGGCAAATAAGCCGTCAAGGTCACCATTCATGAACACCAGCAAGCAAAAGCTCTTCGTCGACGAGCTCCATAAACAATACGGCGACAACGAAGTGCTCAAAGGCGTATCGCTGCGCGCCAACGCCGGCGACGTCATCAGCGTGATCGGCTCGTCCGGTTCCGGCAAGAGCACGATGCTGCGTTGCATTAACTTTCTCGAACAACCGAACTCAGGGCGCATCTACGTCGACGGCGAAGAGGTCCGCACGCAACTCGCCAAGGGCGGCGCGCTGCGCGTGTCAGATCCGAAACAGCTGCAACGGGTGCGTACCAAACTGTCGATGGTGTTTCAGCACTTCAATCTGTGGGCACACATGAATGTGCTCGAGAACATCACCGAGGCGCCGGTGAATGTGCTCGGACTGCCGCGCCGCGAAGCCGAAGAGCGCGCGCGCCAGTATCTCGAGAAAGTGGGTCTGGCGCCACGCCTGGAAAAGCAGTATCCGTCCCATCTATCGGGCGGCCAGCAGCAACGCGTCGCGATTGCGCGGGCACTGGCGATGCACCCGGACGTCATGCTATTCGACGAACCGACCTCCGCGCTCGACCCGGAACTGGTCGGCGAAGTGCTGAAGGTCATGCAGACGCTCGCCGAAGAAGGCCGCACGATGATCGTCGTCACCCACGAGATGGCATTCGCGCGCAATGTGTCGAACCATGTGATGTTCCTGCATCAAGGGCGGGTCGAGGAAGAAGGCCATCCGGACGAAGTCTTCAGGAACACGAAGAGTGAGCGCCTCAAACAGTTCTTATCAGGCAGTCTCAAGTAATTCGCATCCAGGCGGCATAACATTTAGGAGAACGGCTATCCCACGCGGCATATCACGCGCCGCTAACCGGCTGTAGTTCCTGTAGTATTACAAGGCGCTTTCAAAAGCGCCTTTTTTCTTTCGAAATCGCGTTTTGCGGGCCTAAATCATCCCCAAAACGGCCTCCACACCCCTCTTTTTTGCCCTACTCCGACCGTTTTTCAACGTCAATAGTGGCAATCCTTAACGTTGCGTCAGATGAACCGTGATTCCCTTGTCAGACAAGGCTTTCATGCTGTTTTTGGGACGCTGTGCAGGGCTGCTGAACACACCACTATTGCAATTTGGAGACACCTGATCGACCGAAGACCAATTTCTTCTCACATTGAAGTGTATTTTTGATAAATTAGTAACCAAAGTACCAAAACAAAGTTGATTAAAAGTAGTTTCACTTCAAAAACACGCAGAGGAGATACCGGTCGACGAGGGATCGGCATGACGCAGAGATAGCCCCACGCTACACGTCATGACAGGGGACCCTGATCGCACCCAATCGTCTCCCTGGTACGAGATTTCTGTTCGGCGCCTCTGGCGACCGGACACCATTCGTAGTACTGGGTTTTTCTTTTGACAGGGTATGGAGGAGAAGATGAAGAAAGTATTGCTCGCCGCGGCGTTGATGTCGGCCGGGGTTGTTGCGCACGCACAAAGCAGCGTGACGCTGTACGGCCGCCTGGACGCAGGTTTCGAGTACATCAGCGGCCTGCCGAATGCCACCTACTCCGGTTCCACGTCGCGTTGGCGCGTTGAGAGCGGCGACTGGGGCACCAGCCTGTGGGGTATGAAGGGCGTTGAAGACCTCGGTGGCGGCAACAAGGCACTGTTCCAGTTGGAAGGCTCCTTTAGCACCGTGAACGGCACGGGCCCTGGCGGTGGCGGTCTCTTCAATCGTTGGGCAACGGTCGGTGGCTCGAACGACCAGTTCGGTACCCTGCTGCTCGGTCGCGAACTGTTCATCTCCAACGGCGTGTGGGACTTTGACCCGTTCGGTCAATCGAACTGGTCGTCGGCGTCGCTGGTGCGTGGCCGCAACTGGCCGCAATCGAGCAACAACGTGTCGTACCAGTCGCCGAAGATTGCTGGCTTTGACGTCTACGGTCAGTACGCGTTCTCGAACGCAACGAACTTCAACGGCAACGGCACGACGGCTCAAGGTCGTGAAGACGGTCTGCAAGTGACCTACACCAGCTCGCTGTTCCAGTTGCGCGGTCTGTATGACGAAATCCGCAATGCCACGAACGGTACGCTGGGCGACGCCGCTGCAGGCAGCCCGAACGGTCCGTTCAGCTTCGGTCGCGAGTACTTCGCCGGCGCCAACGTGTTCCTCGGCCAGTTCAAGATTCAGGCTGTGTACCAGGCTGCGCGTACTTCGGGTGAAACCGGTGTACCTATCGGCACGCCGACCACGACGGATCAGGAATGGGGCGGCGTAACGTGGCAAGCCACGCCGGCTGCAGCACTGATCGCAGCCGTGTACCACGTCAATGCGAACAACGGTGCTGGCAACGCGACGATCTACACGATTGGCGGTTCTTACAACCTGTCCAAGCGTACGTTGCTCGACATCCAGGTTGCGACCGTGCAGAACAGCAAGTCGGCTAACTTCGGTCTCGACGCGAACGCAGCAGGTCCTGGCGGCAACAGCGGTTCGGGCAGCTCGCTTACGTACAACGAAAACCCGCTGCACGGCCACAGCCAGACCGGCGTGTACGCAGGTATTCAACACTCGTTCTAAACGAACGGTGTAACGACAAGATCTTTTAGACTCTTTTTCACGCTGCTGCGAGAGGCGCGTATCGGTGCGATGTCCGCAAGGGTATCGCACCGTTTTTTATTGCCGCGCGCGGATCGATGCCGCCGTCAGCAAACGAACGGTGCTTATACAGCCGCTTCGTTTTCCTCACCAGTGCGAATGCGGATCACGCGCTCCACTTCCGCGACAAAAATCTTGCCGTCGCCAATCTTGCCGGTGCGCGCTGCGCCGATGATCGCGTCGATCACCTGATCGCACTGATCGTTCGCCACCACCACTTCGATCTTCACTTTCGGCAGGAAGTCGACCACATATTCCGCGCCGCGATACAGTTCGGTGTGACCTTTCTGACGCCCGAAGCCTTTGACTTCGGTAACCGTCAGGCCCGTCAGACCCACTTCTGCGAGCGCTTCGCGCACTTCGTCGAGCTTGAACGGTTTGATGACTGCAGTAATACGCTTCATGGCGTGCCTCGTCTCTTATCGGATAGTTCGGGGAATCGAAAGGGAATAGATAGCTTTGATTCTACGCTGCGCCGGATGCCTTGCGGACTTTCCGGCGCGCGCGGAACCTGGCGTTTACTCCACCGGCTCGGTGTAACGCGACGTGATCGGATAACGCCAGTCGCGGCCGAACGCGCGGTGCGTCACGCGAATGCCGATCGGCGCCTGACGCCGCTTGTATTCGTTGATCTTGATCAGACGCGTGACGCGCTTCACGTCTTCCACCGCGTAACCCGCCGCGATGATCTCCGCGAGCGAGCGGTCCTCTTCCATGTACATGCGCATGATGGCGTCGAGCACTTCATACGGCGGCAAGCTGTCCTGGTCGGTCTGGTTCTCGCGCAGCTCGGCGGACGGCGCGCGCGTGAGAATGCGCTCCGGAATGACGTCGCGGGTCGCGAAGGTCGTCGCCGCGTTGCGATAGTGGCAAAGCCGGTACACCAGCGTCTTCGCAATGTCCTTGATGACCGCGAAGCCGCCTGCCATGTCGCCGTACAGCGTGCAATAGCCCACGGCCATCTCGCTCTTGTTGCCGGTGGTCAGCACGATGGAGCCGAACTTGTTCGACAACGCCATCAGCAGCGTGCCGCGAATGCGCGCCTGGATGTTTTCTTCCGTCGCGTCTTCCGCGCGGCCGGCAAACTCGCCGGCGAGCGACGTGCGGAACGCATCGAACATCGGCGCAATCGCGATTTCGTCGTAGCGCACGCCGACGCGGCGCGCCATCTCGGCGGCGTCGGTGGTGGAGATGTCCGCGGTGTAGCGTGACGGCATCATCACGGCGCGCACCCGCGCGGCACCCAGCGCGTCGCACGCCACGGCCAGCACCAGGGCCGAATCCACGCCGCCCGACAGGCCGATGATCGCGCCCGGAAAGCCGTTCTTGTTAATGTAGTCGCGCACGCCCATCACCAGCGCCGCATAAACCTGCGCCTCCACCGACAGTTCCGGCGCAACGCTGGAGGGCACCGGCCGCGCGCCGTCGAATTCGACGATGGCGTTGCCCTCCTCGAATTGCGGCATCTTTGCGACCATTTCACCGTGCGCGTCCAGCACGAACGACCCGCCGTCGAACACCAGTTCGTCCTGCGCGCCGACCATGTTCACGTAGACCATGGGCAAGCCGGTCTCACGAATCCGCGCGCGCAGGATATCGACCCGCACCGCTTCCTTGTTCAGGTGATACGGCGAGCCGTTCGGAATCAGCAGCACCTGGGCGCCCGCCGCCTTGGCCTGCTGCGCGGCCGGCGCATGCCAGACGTCCTCGCAGATCACGACGCCGTACTTGATGCCGTCCAGAGCGAACACAAACGGCTTCGGGTCCGAGGCGAAATAGCGCTTCTCGTCGAACACTTCGCTGTTGGGCAGATCCTGCTTCAGGTAGGTGCCTTTCACTTCACCGTCGACGATCAGCGAGGCCGCGTTGAACGTGTCGACTGGCGGCACGCCGCGCTCGATTGGCGCGTTTGCTTTACCATGGCCGTGCGCGGCGTCGCGATGCGGATGGCCCACCACCACGTGCAGTCCAGTGAACGGCTTGAGTTGCGCGGCGAGATCGGCCAGTGCCGCGGCGCTCGCGGCGTAGAACGCCGGGCGCAGCAGCAGGTCTTCGGGGGGATAGCCGGAGAGCGCGAGTTCCGGTGCGATCAGTAGCTTCGCACCATCGTTGTGCGCGGCGCGGGCCGCGTCGACGATCTTCGCGACGTTGCCGGCGAAATCGCCGACGGTGACATTGAGTTGAGCAAGAGCGATTCGGGTCTTCATGGCAGGATCGGTGGCAAGCCGCGCGGCTTGCCGGTTGCGGCGGCCAGCTGGCTCGACGGAACAGACAAACTCGACATACACGGACAAACGAACGACGCACCGCTAGACGCAGTGCGTCGCTCAGATCGGAAACAGTCAAACAGATTGAACCAGGAACGCTTTGATTATCGCACGGGCATTCTGGCGTCGCCCTCCGAGGTGGACGCCGCCGAATGGAACGCCCTGCTCGCCAGCCAGTCGCAACCCACGCCGTTTCTGCGGCACGAGTTCCTGAGCGCGCTGCACGCGAGCAAATCCGCCGTCGCCGATACCGGCTGGGCGCCCCAATTCGTCACGCTGACCGATCCGCGCAGCGGGCGGCTCGCCGCCGCCGCCCCCGTGTATCTGAAAGGGCACTCGTACGGTGAGTATGTGTTCGACTGGGCCTGGGCCGACGCCTACAAGCGCAACGGCCTGCCCTACTATCCGAAGCTGTTGTGCGCCGTGCCGTTCACGCCGGTGCAAGGCAACCGGCTGCTGGCCGCGGATCCACTCGCGCTGCGCCACCTCGCAGCCACGCTGATGGCGTTCGCGGAACAGGCGGACGTGTCGTCGCTGCACGTGCTGTTTCCAACCGCGGCCGAGGCGGAAACGCTCACCGAAATGGGCATGATGCAGCGCGAAGGCGTGCAGTTTCATTGGCTGAACGACGGCTATCGCGACTTCGACGACTTCCTTTCGACGCTCGAGCAGAAAAAACGCAAGAACATTCGCGCCGAGCGCCGCAAGGTGCACGACGCCGGCATCACAATGCGACGGGTGCGCGGCGAAGACGCCACGGACGCCGACTGGCGCTTCTTTGCGAAGTGCTACAAGCAGACTTACCGCGAGCACTTTTCGAGTCCGTACCTGAACCTGGACTTTTTCCGCACGATCGGCGCGACCATGCCGGAAAACCTGCTGCTCGTGATCGCGGAGTATGAGGGCAAGCCGATCGCCAGTTCGCTGGTGATCTATCAGCGCGACGAGAAGACCGGCGGGACGCTATACGGCCGCTACTGGGGCGCGCTCGAACATGTGCCCTGCCTGCACTTCGAGACCGCGTATTACCAGCCGCTCGAGTTTTGCATCGAAGAGAAACTGGGGGTGTTCGAAGGCGGCGCGCAAGGCGAGCACAAGATGGCCCGCGGCTTTTTGCCGACTGTCACGCGCTCGACGCACTGGCTTGCGCACCCGGCATTTTCCGATGCAGTGGCACGCTTTCTCGACAGCGAAGCGAATAGCATCCACGCGTATGTGGATGAATTGCGGGACCATAACCCGTTCAGGAGTTAGCTACGCGAAACGCCCGGATCCACGCGGGCGTTTTTATATGGGACACTTGCGCACGCAAGCCGCCGCGACCCACCGGAGCGCCGCGGCCCTTTCCTCCGCTACAACTGTTCGCCACACTCATGCCGTGGTTTCTTTATCTGATCGAATGCGCCGACGGTAGCGTCTATACCGGTATCGCCATCGACGTGCAGGCGCGCTTCGAAAAACACCTCAACGGCACGGGCGCGCGCTATACCCGCTCGCGCAAGCCGCTGCACGTGCTGGCGTCGTTCGAACTCGCGGATCGTTCCAGCGCCTCGCGGGCGGAATACTTCGTCAAGCGGTTGCCGGCCGGGGAAAAGCGGGCGTTGGCGGCGGGTGTCCGTACCTTGGACTCTGTGGTGCCGGTGGTGCTCGCTGTTGCCGTTGCTGAAGAAGACCCAGAAGGGCTTGCCGGCCAGTCGGCTCAGGACGCATAGCCTTGCTTTGCCGGTCTATGCGCGCGGTCCCCGGTGACCGCGAGTGACGCACGGCGCGAAGCGCGCACCATGAAAAAACCGCGCGGCCCTGACGGGCACGCGCGGTTTTTGCTATCTGGCTACGGTCCGCAAAGACCGGACGGGCTTACTTCTTGTAGTTCGCCACGCCTTCGCTGATTTCCTTGTGAGCGGCTTCGACATCCGCCCAACCTTCGACCTTCACCCACTTGCCTTTTTCGAGCGCCTTGTATTGCTCGAAGAAGTGCTTGATCTGGTCCTTCAGATACGCCGGCACGTCGTCGATCGACTTCAGGCTCGCCGTCATCGGGCAGACCTTGTCGTGCGGCACGGCGATCAGCTTCGCGTCGACGCCCGACTCGTCCGTCATTTGCAGCATGCCGAGCGCGCGAGCACGCACGACCGAGCCGGCCAGCAGCGGAAACGGCGTGATCACCAGCACGTCGACCGGGTCGCCGTCACCGGACAGCGTCTGCGGAATGAAGCCGTAGTTGGCCGGATAACGCATGCCGGTGCTGATGAAACGGTCGACGACGAGCAGGCCCAGATCCTTGTCTGCCTCGTACTTCACCGGATCGCTTTGCGCGGGGATTTCGATGATGACGTTGAAATCTTGCGGAAGGTCTTTGCCTGCGGGGACGTGATTGAAGCTCATGAGCGCTCTCTGAACAGGATGAAATTCGGAACACGGCGCGCGACGCAGCGCCTGATCAAGGTCAGGCACAACAGCGTGGCCGGAAGTGCGGAATACGTCATTATAGCCAATCGGCCGATGGCAGCCGTCGAAGGATCGGCGCGATAATCGTTGCAAGAGCGCGCGGCCTTGCGCCCCCAGCAAGCGGCGCCGCTCGGCACGGCCTTCAGATTCACGCAGCTTTAGCCAGGAGCGTATATGGACGAAGCGAAACACTTCATCAATGGCGAATGGGTCGGCCCGGCAGGCGGCGAGACCATTCCGGTGCTCGACCCCTCCGACGGACAGCCCTTCGCGCAATTGGCCCGCGGCACCGGCGCGGATATCGAGGCCGCGGTGCAAGCCGCCCGGCGCGCCTTCGAAGGCCCGTGGGGCGCGGCCAGCGCGGCGGAACGCGGCCGCGTGCTATACCGGCTGTCCATGCTGGTGGCCGCCTGTCACGACGAGCTCGCGCAAATCGAAGCACGCGACACCGGCAAACCGCTGCGCCAGGCACGCGCGGATGCCGCGGCACTCGCACGCTATTTCGAGTTTTACGCGGGCGCCGCCGACAAGCTGCACGGCGAGACCCTGCCCTATCAAACGGGTTACACGGTCTTTACGGTGCGCGAGCCGCACGGTGTCACCGGACATATCGTGCCGTGGAATTATCCAATGCAGATCTTCGGCCGCAGCGTCGGCGCGGCGCTGGCAACCGGCAACGCGTGCGTCGTGAAGCCGGCGGAAGACGCGTGCCTGTCGGTGCTGCGGGTTGCCGAACTGGCTGCCGAAGCGGGCTTGCCGCCCGGCACGCTGAACGTCGTGAGCGGCTACGGACACGAAGCGGGTGCGGCGCTCGCGCGTCATCCGGGCATCGATCACATCTCGTTCACCGGCTCGCCGGAAACCGGCAAGCTGGTCACGCAGATGGCTGCGGAAAATCACGTGCCGGTCACGCTCGAACTGGGCGGCAAGTCGCCGCAAATCGTGTTCGCCGATGCCGACCTCGACGCCGCACTGCCGGTGCTCGTCTCGGCCATCGTGCAGAACGCCGGGCAGACCTGCTCGGCAGGCAGCCGCGTATTGATCGAGCGACCGATCTACGAGCCGCTGCTGGACCGACTCGGCTCCGCCTTCCATGCATTGCGGGTCGGGCCTTCGCATGCGGACCTGGATTGCGGACCGCTCATCAGCGCGAGGCAACAGCGGCGCGTCTGGGATTTTCTGTCAGATGCCCAGCATGACGGCATCGCCATGGCCGCGCACGGCGAAGTGATCCCCGAGGCCCCGGAGACCGGGTTCTACCAGGCGCCCACGCTGCTGCGCGACGTGCCCCCAGACCACCGCCTCGCGCGCGACGAAGTGTTCGGCCCGGTGCTGGCCGCCATGTCCTTCACGGATGAAGACGAAGCCGTCGCACTCGCCAACGGCACGGCATACGGACTGGTCGCGGGCATCTGGACGCGCGACGGCGCCCGCCAGTTGCGCCTCGCAAGACGCGTGCGCTCGGGCCAGGTGTTCATCAACAACTACGGCGCGGGCGGCGGCGTCGAATTGCCCTTCGGCGGCGTCAAGCATTCCGGACACGGGCGCGAAAAGGGCTTCGAGGCGCTGTACGGCTTCACGGTGTTGAAGACGGTTGCGATCCGGCACGGCTAGCACGTCGTCTTGTGCAACGCGCGAGGCAACGCCTCAAGGCAACCCGCAGGCAAACCGGCAGGCACACGAACTCAGTACTGACAACAACGGAGACATCATGCGGTTGACAGGGAAAACGGCCATCGTCACGGGTGGCGGCTCGGGTTTCGGCGAAGGCATTGCGAAGACCTATGCGCGCGAAGGCGCGAACGTGGTGATCAACGATATGAACGGTGCGGCGGCCGAGCGCGTCGCAAGCGAAATAGCGCTGGCCGGCGGCAAGGCGATTGCGGTGACGGGCGACGTCACCCGCAGCGACGACTGGACCCGTCTGCGTGAAGCGGCGCTGGAAGATTTCGGCAGTGTGCAGATCGTCGTCAACAATGCGGGCACCACGCATCGCAACAAGCCGGTGCTCGATGTCACGGAGGCCGAGTTCGATCGCGTCTACGCGGTCAACGTGAAGAGCATCTATTGGAGCGTGCAGGCATTCGTGCCGTATTTCCGCGAACAAGGCGGCGGCGTGTTCCTGAATATCGCATCGACCGCGGGGGTGCGGCCCCGGCCTGGTCTCATCTGGTACAACGGCAGCAAGGGGGCGGTGATCATTGCGAGCAAGGCGCTCGCCGCCGAACTCGGTCCGGACCGCATACGTGTGAATTGCGTGAATCCGGTCATGGGCGAAACCGGACTGCTGTCGGAATTCATGGGCGTCGAAGACACGCCCGAGAACCGTCAGCGCTTCCTGGCCGGTATTCCGCTCGGCCGCTTTTCGACGCCGCAGGATGTGGCCAACGCTTGCCTTTACCTGGCGTCGGATGAAGCCGAGTTCATCACTGGCGTGTGTCTGGAAGTGGACGGCGGGCGCTGCGTTTGACACTTACGCAAGCGCCGCAGCGAGAACCCAAAAATGAGCAAGGCCCCCGCAGATTACTCTGCGGGGGCCTCAGCCTGAGCAGGTCGTGGCATCGCCCGTCAGGCAGTGCGTCAAGACGGCACCGTCAGTCGCTCAGGTTCAAACCACATTCATCGCCAGCGCGCTTTCGCGATAGTGCTGGCTTGCCTTCTCGGTGTCGCCCAGTTGCTCGTGCAGACGCGCCAATGCCCGGTGCGAGCGAATCTTCAGCGTCTCGTTGTCGGCGAGTTTCAGCGCGGTTTCAAGGAACGACTGCGCCTTGCCCCACAACTGCTGGTGCAGACACAGGCGCCCCAGCGCGAACATCAGGTCCGCATCGTCCGGACGATCCTTCTGCCACGCTTCGGCCTTCTGGATCAGCGGCAACGCATCACCGCCGGCGGTGTCGGGGTAGCGGCGCAACAAGCGCGCATCCCAGTTTTGCGCGAGGGCTTCTTCCACGATCTTGCGCGCATCCTGCGGACGATTGAGCGCCACCAGCAACTCAGCGGCGAGGTCCGCGAGACGTGGCGAATGCCGCTCGGTCGGCGACAGCGCGTGCCACAGTTCCAGCAACGCGTCGGCATTGTGGCGCCGGTCGCGCAACAGGTTTTCCGCTGCCAGCTGACGCAGCCGCACGGCCACCGCGGGGTGAATCGCCTCGCGCTTCTCCAGCGTCTTGACGAGCTTGAGCACTTCGCTCCAGTTCTTCAATTGCTGTTGCGCGCGCAACATGATCTGCTGCGCGTGGATGCGGCGGCCGCCTTGCGACTGCATCTCCGTCAAGGCGGTGAGTGCGCCGTCGGCGTCGCGGCCGTCGGCACGCATGTCGGCGGTGGCCATCAGGCGTGCGTCCTGCCAGTCGGGTTCGTCGATCTTGGCGAGCCATTCGTCGCGTCGCGCATACTCGTGCATCCGATGCGCGGCCGTCGCCGCCACGAGGCCCGCCGCGCCCTTATTGTCGCCGTTGGCGAGCGCGTCGCGCGCCGCCTTTTCAGCGCGCGAGAACCGCCCCGCGTACAGATTTCCGATCGCATCACGCAAGGCCGCATGCGCCTTCGCGACGCGCGAACGGGCCCGGTACGCGGCCACGCGCTGCGGCATGCGCCAGATGTTGCGCACGATGCGCAACAGCGCATACATCACGATGAACAGCACCACCAGCCCGACCACGAACAGGTTCAGCGAAATATCCACGCGATACGGCGGATAGACGAGCAGCACCTGCCCCATGTCGAAGCGGCCGACCGTGGCCAGCGCGACCGCGACGACGAACAGGAAAGCGAGCCACAAGAGTCCCCGGATTGCCATGATTAACCCCGGCTCCGGTATTGATTGACGGCCTGCAGGCTCGTATTCAGGTTCGGCACGTCCACCGCTGCCGAGCCGTCGTCCACGTCCTTCACCAGCCCGCGCACGGTCTGCGTCTGTTTCGACGCGTTGTCGAAGTAACGCGCGAGCGCGGCGTCCGCGGCATGCAGGTCGGACTTGAGGGTGGTCTGATTGCGCGAGAGGAGCGCGAGACGCGCCGACAACAGACGCAGCTTCAGATTCTCACGCACGAAGTAGCCCTGGTCCGGTGTCACCAGCATCGCGTCGGCATTGTCGATGCGGCGCACCTGCACGAGACTCGTCAATTGCTGGCCGATGCCCGTGTAGAACTCGCGCCACCACACCTTCCAGCGCGGCTCGCCGGTGACGGCCGCCACCTTCGCGGTGTCTTGCGGCGCGGCCGCATGCGGTGTGGCATGCACGGTCAGCGCCTCGCCGGAGAGCGGCAGCGCGTCGACCTGGTCGATCGCGTTGTCGAGCTTGATGGCGAGGCCCGTCAGGTCGGTGGACGGCGCGGACTTCAGCTTGTCGATGTCCTGCGCGATAGCCTTGCGCACCGCCACCACCTGGGCGCCGTCAGAGGCAGCAAGGCGCGTATCGGCGCTTTGCAGCGCGAACAATGCGAGCTGGGTGTTGCCGGTCAGTTGCAACTGCTGGCTCGCCGCCGACAGCATCTGACCCACTTCGGCAAGGGTCCAGTCGTCACGCGTACGCGCGAGGTCCGCGTATTGCTGTTGCAGTGCCTGCTGGGCCTGCTGGGCATCGGCCAGCTTGCCGTCGAGTTGCGACAGCTGGGTATCGAGCTGACGAACCGTTGCCACCGCCTGATCCGTCTTCACGCCCAGCGCGGCGGTTTGCGCGTCGTTGGCCTGCTGACGCTGCGTCAACTGCTGATCGAGCCGGATGACCTTGCGATTCAGCGCAACGCCGCCCACGCCTGCGGCACAGGCGATCACCACGACGACAAGCCACAGCAGCGGTCCGCTCGCGCTGCGGCGCGGCTGTTGCGCTTCGTAGGGCGTGAAGGGGGGATTGGGCGGCAACGCGGTGGTTGCAGCCGGCTGGGGTGAAGCGTTCGTGGAAGCGTTCGATTCAGTCATGCGTGAGTGAGCCGGGTTGGTCTGTACCGGTTGAACAACGGGAGGTATGGCGGCAAGCAGGGCACGGGCAATCCGCTCATCGCCCGCGCCGGACACTGTAATGCTATCAAAACCCAGTCCCCGCGCGGTCTGCGCGATACGTGGATGCGGCGTCACGAGCGCGGCGCGTTTTAGCTGGGCGATTTCGCCGGCGTTCAGATGTTCCTGCGCCAGCTCGTCGAGATTGCGCACGCCTTCCGAACTGGTCACGAGCCACGCGTGCGGCTCGCCTTCCAGCAGGGTGTGCACCCGTGCCCATGCGCCCACCGTGGGTTCCGGCACGAGCCGCCGGTACGCCGCGACTGTTTCCACTTCGGTACCGGCTTCGCGCAGCCGCTCGGCCAGCCATTCGCGGCCGCCGTCGCCCCGCACGATCAGCACGCGCTTGCCTTCGAGCGAGGCGGCGCCAAGCCTGGCGTCGATGGCGGCAAACAGCGCCTCGGAATCGAAGCGCGCCGCTTCGTCATCGACCTCGGCGCTCGGGCTGATCACCTGATACGCCGGCGCCTCGACGCCATGGCGCGCCAGCGCGGCGACGCTGCCCGGCCCCACGACGCCGACCGGCAACGCATGCGGCCAGATTGCCTTGTACTGGCCAAACGCGTAGTCGACCGCGTTCGGCGAGACGAACACCACCAGCGCGTAACGTTCGAGCGAGGCCAGTGCCGCATGCAGCGGCCCCAGGTCCTCGGCATGCGTGATGGCGATCAGCGGAAACTGCAGCGCCGCGACGCCCGCTGCCGCCAGCTGCGCGATGAGCGCGTCCGACTGCCCCGCCGGACGGGTAATCACGACCGTGTACGACGCGCGGCCGCTCGCGTGCGAAGATGAGTTGCCGCCTGTATCCGCCGCCATCACGCGCCAGTCGCCGGACCGCTCGAAGTGCTGAGCGAGCGGACAATATCCATTGCACCCTGGGCTTCGAGCGCGTCCGCGACTTCGCGGCCCAGCTGAACGGCACCTTCGACGGTGGCTGCGGGCGCTGAGCCCTGCGCGCTCAGGACCCGCTGACCGTCCGGCGTCGCGACGACGCCGCGCAAATGCAGCGCGCCGCCCTGCCATGTGGCATATGCCGCGAGCGGCACCTCGCAGCTGCCGCCCAGGGCGCGCGACACCATCCGCTCGGCTTCGACAGCCAGCGCCGTCGGCATGTGATTGAGCGGCGCGAGCCAGGCGGCCAGCTCGGGACGCCCGGCGCGAATTTCGATGCCGAGCGCACCTTGCCCTGCGGCCGGCAAGCTGTCGTCCGGATCGAGCAAGGCGCGGATGCGATCGGCAAGACCCAGCCGTTTCAGCCCGGCCGCCGCCAGAATGATCGCCGCATAGTCGCCGCGGTCGAGCTTCGCGAGACGCGTATCCAGATTGCCGCGCAACGGCTGCACGACCAGTTGCGGATAGCGCGTGCGCAGCATCGCTTCCCGGCGCAGGCTGGAGGTACCCACCACGCTGCCGGCCGGCAGCGCGGCAAGCGAGTCATAGGTGTTCGAGACGAACGCATCGCGCGGGTCTTCGCGCTCCATGATGGTGGACAGCTCGAAACCCGACGGCAGTTCCATGGGTACGTCTTTGAGCGAATGGACGGCCAGATCGGCGCGGCCTTCGGCCAGCGCGCTCTCCAGTTCCTTCACGAAGAGGCCCTTGCCCCCCACCTTCGAAAGTGTGCGATCGAGAATTTGATCGCCACGTGTCGTCATCCCAAGGATTTTTACGTCACAAGATGGATATAATTGTTGCAGCGCACACTGCACGTGCTCCGCTTGCCACATCGCAAGGCGGCTTTCCCGCGAAGCGATGACCAAAGTGGAGGGAGGTGGCGCGGAAGGCGTCTCGGAGTTCATTGCAAGGACAGTGGATAACGGGAGGTAATAACAAACAATGTTAGCACGCGCCCCAGCCAGTCTTTATCGGCCTGATGGCCATGGTGGCGCGCGTATGCTGGAGGAGACAGGCCCAGTCCGGGTACGGCGCAGCACAAGCCGCTGATTCACGCACGATCGTGCGCGCGCCTGAAGGCCGCATGCGGGATGATGCAATGCGGCGCGCCATGCGATCCATGGGCCTATCCTCTCCAGCGTGCGCGCTCACGTGCCATACATGCAGTTCGCGCGCAATTCGCCAAGTAGCAGCAGTTCATCTATCAACAGACCCTGGCTTCCCTGAGGAAACCCATCGTGACGTCTTCCGGATCGGCGCGCCCTGCCCGCCGCAACACTGCATCGCTCAACGGTTCTGCCGGTGCGCCCATTGTCGCCCCCGCCGCCGCTCCCTCCGCACCGCGCGCCGGCGCCAAACGCGCCGCCGTCCAGGCGGCCAAGGTCACTGAAACCGTCAAAGCCGCCAAGGCCGTGAAGGCAGCCAAAACCGTGAAGGCCGACAAAGCGGACAAGGCGGACAAGGCGGTGAAACCCGGCAAACCGGCCAAAACCCGAATCAAGGCCAGCGTTAATCAGCCGGCATCGAGCGCCAATGGCAACGGCAATGGCGCAGCGGCGACGCCCGCGCCGAAATCCGCCAGCCGCACGCGTGAAGACAAAGACCAGCCGCTCTTCCAGGACATCCGCTATCTGGGACGGTTGCTGGGCGACGTCGTGCGCGAGCAGGAAGGCGACGCGGTATTCGACGTGGTGGAAACCATCCGCCAGACCGCCGTTCGGTTTCGCCGCGAAGACGACAGCGCGGCCGCGCAGACGCTCGAAAAGAAGCTGCGTTCACTGAGTCCGGAGCAAACGGTCAGTGTGGTGCGTGCATTCAGCTATTTCTCGCATCTGGCAAACATCGCGGAGGACCGGCATCGCAACCGCCGCCACCGGATTCACGCACTGGCCGGTTCGGCGTCGCAGGCCGGCACGATGGCATACGCGCTCGAACGGCTGATGGAAGCCAACGCCGCCGCCACGCCGGTGCTGCAGCAGTTTTTCAACGAAGCGCTGATCGTGCCCGTGCTGACGGCGCATCCCACGGAGGTGCAGCGCAAGAGCATTCTGGATGCGCAGCACGACATTGCCCGTCTGCTGGCCGAACGCGACCAGCCGCTCACCGAGCGCGAACGCGCGCACAACGAATCGCTGCTGCGCGCCCGGGTCACCTCGCTGTGGCAAACGCGGATGCTGCGCGACGCGCGCCTGACGGTGGCCGACGAAATCGAAAACGCGCTGTCGTATTACCGCGCCACCTTCCTCGAAGAGATCCCCGCGCTGTATGCGGATATCGAAGCCGCGCTCGCCGAGCACGGCCTCGACGCGCGCCTGCCGCCCTTCTTCCAGATGGGCAGCTGGATCGGCGGCGATCGCGACGGCAATCCGAACGTGAGCGCCGCGACGCTGGAAGACGCGATCACGCGCCAGGCCGCGGTGATCTTCGAGCACTATCTGGAACAGGTGCACAAGCTGGGCGCCGAGCTATCGGTGTCGAATCTGCTGACGGGCGCCAGCGACGCGCTCAAGGCGCTGGCCGCGGCCTCGCCGGACCAGTCGCCGCATCGCGTGGATGAGCCGTATCGGCGCGCGCTGATCGGCATCTATACGCGGCTCGCGGCGAGCGCGCGGGTGCGTCTTGGCGAAGGCGCCGTGCCGCTGCGCAGCGCCGGTCGCGGCGCGGCCCCCGTGCGCGCCCAGCCCTACGAGGACGCCGCCGAATTCGAGCGCGACCTGCATGTGCTGATCGACTCGCTCGCCGAGCATCATGGCGCATCGCTCGCGGCGCCGCGCCTGTCGCCGCTCGCGCGCGCGGCCGAAGTGTTCGGCTTTCACCTCGCCAGCATCGACCTGCGTCAGAGTTCAGACATCCACGAAGCGGTGATTGCCGAGTTGCTCAAGCGCGCCGGCGTCGAAGACGACTATGCCGCGCTGCCCGAGGCGGACAAGCTGCGCGTGCTGCTCAGCGAACTCGCGCAGCCGCGTCTGTTGCGCTCGCCGTATCTGGAGTACTCGGACCTCGCGAAGAGCGAACTCGGCGTGCTCGAAGCGGCTCGCGTGACGCGCGAAAAATTCGGCGCGCGTGCCGTGCGCAACTACATCATTTCGCACACGGAAACCGTCAGCGATCTGGTGGAAGTGATGCTGCTGCAAAAGGAAACCGGGCTGCTGCAAGGACGTCTGGGCGACCCCAACGAGCCGGCCAAGGCCGGCTTGATGGTGATCCCGCTGTTCGAAACCATCCCCGATCTGCAAAACGCGTCGCACATCATGCGCGATCTGATCGCGCTGCCAGGCGTCGATTCGCTGATCGAACATCAGGGCGGCGAGCAGGAAGTGATGCTCGGCTATTCGGACAGCAACAAGGACGGCGGCTTCCTGACCTCGAACTGGGAGCTATACCGTGCCGAGCTGGCGCTCGTCGCGCTCTTCAACGAACGCGGCGTGACGATGCGCCTGTTCCACGGCCGTGGCGGCACAGTCGGACGCGGCGGCGGCCCGACCTATCAGGCCATCCTGTCGCAGCCGCCGGGCACGGTGGACGGTCAGATCCGCCTGACCGAACAGGGCGAGGTGATTGCCAGCAAGTTCGGCAATCCGGAAATCGGCCGGCGCAATCTCGAGACGGTGATCGCGGCCACGCTCGAGGCGTCGCTGCTGCCGCACGGCAACACGCCGGCGCAGTTGCCGGTGTTCGAGGAAACCATGCAGCAGTTGTCCGATGCCGCCATGGCCTCGTACCGCGCCTTGGTCTACGAGACACCCGGCTTCAAGGAATATTTCTTCGAATCCACGCCGATCAGCGAAATCGCCGAACTGAACATCGGCAGCCGTCCGGCGTCGCGCAAGCTGCAAGATCCGAAGCAGCGCAAGATCGAAGATCTGCGGGCCATTCCGTGGGGCTTCTCGTGGGGGCAATGCCGTCTGTTGCTGACCGGCTGGTATGGCTTCGGCAGCGCGGTGGCCGCGCATCTGGACCGCGCGCCGTCCGACGCCGAACGTTCACGCCGTCTCGCGCTGCTCAAGAAAATGCACAAGACGTGGCCCTTCTTTGCCAACCTGCTGTCGAATATGGACATGGTGCTGGCGAAGACCGATCTCGCGGTGGCGTCACGCTACGCGGCGCTCGTGACCGACAAGAAGCTGCGCAAGCATGTGTTCGAGCGAATCGTCGCGGAATGGGAACGCACCTCGAAGGTGCTCTCCGAGATTACCGGCAAGACCGAGCGGCTCGCGGATAACCCGCTGCTCGCGCGTTCGATCAAGAACCGCTTCCCGTATCTCGATCCGCTGAATCACTTGCAGGTGGAATTGCTGAAGCGCTACCGCGCTGGCGACACGAACGCACGCTTGCGGCGCGGGATTCACCTGACCATCAACGGGATTGCGGCAGGCTTGCGCAATACGGGTTGATACGGCTGGCTGGGTCCAGCAGACGTTCTACCGTGTACAAGCTTCAATTTGAAACGCTCCATATTGCCTCGCAATCTGGAGCGTTTTTTATGCGGCCGACGTGTGCCTCCGACGCATTCAATACGCTTCGATCATCAGCGCGTCGAGCTTGAACGAGCCGTCTTCCTGCACCTCGAAATACTGGCGCACTTCGTCCGGCGCGCCAGTCCACAGCGAGCGGATGGCGACGACGCGCGGCTCCGGCGTGCGCATGCGCGCGACCCACGAAGCGAATTCGATCGGCAGACGCCAGCGCTCGCGAATGGTCGCCTTGAAACCCGCTGCCGCGAACAATGCCAGCCACTCGTCCGCACGATAGTCGCGAATATGCGACGCATCGCGCAGCACTTCGATCGCCTGGATATGCGTATCGAGCAGCGGATGATCGATGCCGGCGATATCGATGAACAACACGCGGCCGCCCGGCTTCAGTACGCGGCGCACTTCGGCGAGCGCATCGGGCACGTCGTGCCAGTGATGCGCGCTCATGCGGCTGACGACCCAATCGAACGATGCATCCGCGAACGGCAGCTTTTCGGCCGCGCCCTGCTGCGTGCGAATGTTGTCGAAGCCACGCTCTTGCGCGGCTGCGGCCACGGTTGCGAGCATTTGCGGCGCGATGTCGTAAGCGACCACGGTCTGCGCGTGCGGCGCGACGGCGAAGCTTGCGTGCCCCGCGCCGCAGCCCATGTCGAGCACGGCGGCACCCGGCGTCGCGGCAACGGACGCCGCGAGCGTCTGCAGATCCGCGCCGGTGGCGTGTACGTGGCTCGTCAAATACGCGGCGGCGGTCGAGCCGAAAGCGTCGGCGACCTGATCGTGATGCTTCATGGGATGCTCCCTTATTGGACGTGGTGCGGCGTGGCGAAGAGGTAACGGCAGACTGGGCGGCTTCGACGCCTATCAGCTAGCACGGGCGCCCATGAACCGTTCCAGTCGCTACAATAGAACTCGTCTTGTACCAGTACAAGTTAAGCAATCATTCTGGTATATGCAGCACCACCCTGCGGCGCGTGGCCAATTCCAATGAGCATGCCGTTCTCCGCCGACTCGTCCCAGATCAGGTTCAAACCGGCGCCAGCGACGAATTACTCCGTCACCAACGCCGGCATTTCGCGCGGCGGGATGTTTAGCTTGAGTTGAGGGGCGTCGTTTTCGCCACCGCCCGCTCGATACGCCTTGAGTTCGGACTGGGCGCGTAGGTCGTAGCTGCGCTTGCCTTCACGTGACATATTGGCAGTTGATCCCTCGAAAGCGCTGCCGCTCAGTTTGTCGCCATCAGGCCGCGGGCCGAATGGGTCCGATGAGACTGCACGCGGCAGTGTCGTGCCGCGATAAAGGTAATAGTTGTGACTGCTGTTCTGCGCCGCCACGTAGAGCGGCGACGCAAGCAAGACCGCCAAAAAGGACCTTCGAACCATGCTAGGAGTGCTCCTGATTAATAAGCGGTCCAAAGCATAGCAGGATGGCAACGGCCTGTATTTTCGGGATCGGATGCATAGCGACGCCGCGTCGCATGCCCTCACGCTGGCTACACCCGGCTCTCGATCACGGGCGCCCATGAACCGTTCCACTCGCTACAATAGAACGCGTCCTGTACCGGTACACGTTCAGCAGTTATTCTGGTATCTATCACACTACCCTGCACCCCCTTTGTCGATTCCAATGAGCACGCCGCCCTCCGCCGATTCGTCCCCGCCTCCGCTCGATGCAACCCCCGCGCACGCCCTGGGCGATTTCATCCGTGCCCATCGCGAGCGGCTCTCGCCGCAGGCGGTCGGCCTGCCGCCCGGGCCGCGGCGCCGCACGCCGGGGCTTCGGCGCGAGGAAGTCGCCCAGTTGTGCGGCGTGAGCCCCACCTGGTACACGTGGATCGAGCAAGGTCGGCCGGTCTCCGCCTCGGCGGATGCGCTCGCGCGCATCGCCGTCGCGTTGCAACTGTCGCGCGCCGAGCGGGCCTATCTGTTCGAACTGGCCGCTCAGCGCGACCCGGCCGAACCCGATCCGGCCGCCGCGGACGCTCCCGCCACGCTGCTCGAAACCGTTCAACTGGTCAGCGCACCGGCTTACGTGCTGGACCGTCAGTGGAACGCGCTGGCCTGGAACGAGCGTGCAGCGGACCTGTTCGTGGGCTGGCTCGACGGCAATCACGACCGCAATCTGCTGCGCTTTACCTTCACCGAGCCGACAGCGCGCGCGCTGATCGTCGATTGGGAAGCGCGCGCGCGGCGGCTGGCCGCCGAATTTCGCGCCGACTCGATCCGGCACCTGAACGACGCGCCCACGCGCGGCCTGATCGACACGCTGACCAGCAGCAGCGACGCCTTCGCACGCTTCTGGGCCTCGCAAGACGTGGGCGAGCGTGAAGGCGGACGGCGCGAATTCAACCACCCGCGCGACGGCCGCGTGGTGTACGACCAGATCACGTTCAAGCCGGCGCATCGCGAAGATCTGAAGCTGGTGGTGCTGGTGCGCGAGTAGCCGCGCCGCGGCCTGTCGCCGCACGCCTTGCGGCGCTGCGTGCAGTCCGCACGCCGCCGGATGTTAAAATCGCTGTCCTGTTCGCATTGGCGGCCCGCACCGCCCATGGCCTCTTCACCGCTGGTTCACTGCCCATCCACACCATGAC
This sequence comes from Paraburkholderia sp., assembly GCF_036488795.1. Classification (GTDB taxonomy): domain Bacteria; phylum Pseudomonadota; class Gammaproteobacteria; order Burkholderiales; family Burkholderiaceae; genus Paraburkholderia. The sequence continues at coordinate 12,953 of NZ_DASXHA010000084.1, read as the reverse complement.
GTCCCAACTGCACAAAAAAGGCGAAGCCTGGTCGGCTCGCTTCTCGGAACCGATGTCGGAGCTCGTCAAACGCTATACGTCGTCGGTTTTCTTCGACAAACGTCTGGCCTTGGTCGACATCGAGGGCTCGCTCGCGCACGCCGCCATGCTCGCCGCGCAGAAGATCATCGGCGCCGACGACCTGGCGGCCATCCAGCGAGGTATGGCGCAGATCAAGGGTGAAATCGAACGTGGCGAATTCGAGTGGCAACTCGATCTCGAAGACGTGCACCTGAACATCGAAGCGCGCCTGACGGCGCTGATCGGCGATGCCGGCAAGCGCCTGCACACCGGCCGTTCCCGCAACGACCAGGTGGCGACGGACATCCGCCTGTGGCTGCGCGGCGAAATCGACCGGATCGGCGGCTTGCTGAAGGACTTGCGCACCGCCCTGCTCGATCTGGCCGAGCAGAACGCCGAAACCATCATGCCGGGCTTCACGCACTTGCAGGTCGCGCAGCCGGTCACGTTCGGCCATCACCTGCTGGCTTACGTCGAAATGTTCTCGCGCGACGCCGAACGCATGCGCGATTGCCGCACCCGCGTGAACCGTCTGCCGCTGGGCGCGGCGGCGCTGGCCGGCACGAGCTACCCGATCGACCGTCACGCGGTGGCGAAGACACTCGGCTTCGACGGCATTTGCGCGAATTCGCTGGACGCCGTATCGGATCGCGACTTCGCCATCGAATTCACGGCCGCTGCCGCACTGGTGATGACCCACGTGTCGCGCTTCTCGGAAGAACTGGTGCTGTGGATGAGCCCGCGCGTCGGCTTTATCGATCTGGCCGACCGTTTCTGCACCGGCTCGTCGATCATGCCGCAGAAAAAGAACCCCGACGTGCCGGAACTGGCGCGCGGCAAGACCGGCCGCGTGAACGGCCATCTGATGGCACTGCTGACGTTGATGAAGGGTCAGCCGCTCGCGTACAACAAGGACAATCAGGAAGACAAGGAACCGCTGTTCGACACGGTGGATACGGTCGCCGACACGCTGCGGATTTTTGCCGAAATGGTGGCGGGCATCACCGTGAAGCCGCAAGCCATGCGTGCAGCGGCGTTGCAGGGCTTCTCGACGGCGACCGATCTGGCCGACTATCTGGTCAAGCGCGGCCTGCCGTTCCGCGACGCGCACGAAGCCGTGGCGCATGCAGTGCGGATTTGCGTGGACCGCAATTGCGATCTGGCGGATCTGACGCTGGACGAAATGCGCAGCGAACTGCCGAATGTCGCGCATCTGATCGGCGAGGACGTGTTTGAATATCTGACACTGGAAGGCTCGGTTGCCAGCCGGAATCATCCGGGGGGCACGGCGCCTGAACAGGTTCGCGCCGCGGTGAAGGCTGCCCGGGCTCTGTTGACGTGATGCCTGCATGAACCTCTGGCGCCAGACGCCAGACACAGGAAAAACAGGCGAACCCCACCCAGGTTCGCCTATTTTTTTGCACATCGCGCCCCCGCTATTCGCGTTTTGTGGTGTGCGAGACATACCCCGAGGGGCAAGGTGGTCTAGATTGGCCGGGTTGCTGAAATTGGGCCATTGGATCCTCCTTATGCACACACGTCTGCCTGCTACGGACACAGCGCCCGATAGCGGCCTCCTCAGTCTCAGCTTTCTGCCGCTCCTGTTCCTGCTGGGTTGCCTGCTGGGCGGCCTGCTGACTAGCGACGTCTCCGCTGAGACGCTGCTGAACGTCAAGACCTCATGGATCGGCAACACGTTCGGCTACGGCGACGGCATGTGGACGCAGATCGACATCAGCGCGATCGCGGTTGCGCCGGATGGCAAGGTGTACACCAATTCGGTGTGGGACGAGAGCGGCGCCGAATCGGGCATCTATCAGGACGGCAAGATGCTCGGCCGTGCCGGCGACACGCACGGCTGGGGCAACTTCGGCGGCAATGCCGTCGCCGTCAATCAGCACTGCGTGTTCATTGCGGTGACGGTCGACAGCCTGAGCGGCAGTCTCGTCGCACCAGGCATCTGGCCACCCAAGGGACGCCAGTGGTATGGCGTATCGCGCCGCCAGATCAGCGACCCGAGCCGCAGCGCGCCGTTTCGGCCCGTGGTGAACGCCGCCAATCCGCGCGAACAGCTAGGCGCGTCCTTCCTGACCATCAACGATGTAGTGGACGGCACCCGGGACGCCGGCGTGGGCGGCCTCGCTGCGAACGACACGGCCTTGTATGTGGCCAACCCCTTGAACAACCGCATCGAGGTATACGACGCCCAATCGATGCAGCGCAAAGCTACGTGGAACGCGCCCGAGCCCGGCCGTCTCGCAGTGGCGCCCGACGGCACCGTGTGGGCACTGACCGGGACGCGCACCGGCAAGCATCCGCGCGTCGTGCATTACTCGGCGAGCGGTCAACGTCTCGACGACGCGTTGCCGCTGCCCGCGGACACGATCGCCGTGGACGTCGCCGTCGACCCGCAAGGCCGGGTGCTGATCGCGGATAACGGTCCCCGTCAGCAGGTGCTGTTTTTCGCCCGGCAAGGCGATGGCCGCTACACCGCGGATGGCACGCTCGGCGAACCCGGTGGCATCTTCTCGGGCGTTTCCGGACGGCCCGGGCCGCAGCGCTTCAACGGCCTGACCGGCGTGGGTGTCGACGCGCAGGGCAACGTCTACGTGTCGAACAACGGTCTGGGCATCAACGTGTCGCCGGACGGCGCCGGCCTGTTCGCCACGCTGGAAAGCTACGCGCCTGACGGCAAGCTGCGCTGGCAGGTGCAGGGGCTGCTGTTCGTGGACGGCGCATGGATCGATCCCGCGCGGCCCGACAGCGTGTACACGGGCAACAAGCGCTTCGAACTGGATCTGTCGAAACCATCCGGGCAGGACTGGAAATATGCCGGATTCCTGAGCAACCGTTTCAGGTATCCGCAAGACCCCACCTTCAATACAGATCCGTGGCCGGGCATGCCGATCGCCCGCCAGCTCAAAGGCCACACGTTTCTGTATCTGACGGACATGTATGCGGACCACCTGAAAATCTACCGTTTCGATGCCGCGCGCGTCGGCGAAACAGCGATTCCTTCCTGCTTCGTCGCGACCAGCGCGGCGGGCGTCGCCCATGTGCCCAATGCGCCGCCCGGCGGCGAATGGATCTGGCGCGACAGCAATGGCGACGGCAAATTCGATGCCGCCGAATTCGCCCCCAACACCACCGGCACGCCGATGGCCGGCGGCTGGGGCTGGTGGGTCGACTCCGCCGGCGATATCTGGCACGCGCTCTACTCGAAGGGCATCTACCGGTTTCGCTTCGGCGGTCTCGACAAGTACGGCAACCCCATCTACTCATATGCGGACATGACGGTGTATCCGGTGCCGCCGCCGTTCACCGACCTGCACCGGACCCTTTACATCCCCGAGACCGACACGCTCTACGCCACCGGCTATACCGCCGACATGCCGTACGACGTGCGCTTCTGGAAAGAAGTCGGCCGGGTCCTCGTGCGCTACGATCACTGGTCGCGCGGCAAACCCACTCCGCGATACACGGTCACGGTCCCGTGGCAAACGCAGACCAAGCCGGGCGTGACGACCAACAGCATCACCGTGGAAGGCCAGTATGTGTTCCTCGTGGAGTCCGTGACCGGCGCCGTGCATGTGCTGGACAAGGACACGGGCGTCGAAGTCGGTGTGATCCGGCCGGGTCCGGAGGTGGGCCGCACGTCGGGCTGGGTCGACGTGCCAAACGGTGTGAGCGCCTACCGGCGCAGCGACGGCGAGTATCTGGTATTCGTCGAGGAAGACGCCCGCGGCAAGGTCATGATGTACCGCTGGAAGCCGTAGCAGTCGAGCTCGTGCGGATGGCTGCCGCGCCCTCGGCGACGGCGTGACACAAGCGCCCATCTTCCGCGCGGCACCTCATCGCGGCGATAATAAAAAACCACCCGACCGACGCCTCCAACACTCATGATCATTCGTCCCCACCTGCACTGGTTCCGCATGTTGCTTGCCTGGCGCGGCTCGGTGCTGCCCAGTCTGCTGCCGCGGCTTCTGCTGATCTTCTGCATCTCGCTCGTCGCGTTGGCTGTCCACAACCATATCCTCAAGATCACGGTCAGCCTCGGCACGACGCCATTTTCGCTGATCGGCATCGCGCTGGCGGTCTTCCTCGGCTTTCGCAACAACGCCAGCTACGACCGCTGGTGGGAAGCCCGCAAGCTGTGGGGTCACCTGCTCAACATCGCACGTTCGATGACCCGCCAGGCGCTCACCTTGCCGCGCGAGTCGCTCGAAGCGGCGGAAATCCGCGCCTTCGTTCAGATACTTGGCACACTGCCGCACGCGCTGCGCCATCAGTTGCGCAAGACCGATCCGCGGGAGGACCTCGCTGCACGCTTGCCCGCGCCCCTGGTGGAACGTGTCATGGCGTCGCGCTACCGGCCGTCTACGCTGATGCTGTCGCTCGGCGAATGGGTGCAGCGCCATGCGCGCGCCGGCGCAATCGATTCGATGGCCGTGCTCGCCTTCGATCGCAATCTGGACGCGCTAGCGGATGTGATCGGCGGCTGCGAGCGTATCGGCTCGACGCCACTGCCGTTCGCCTATTCGGTGATGATCCACCGCACCGTCTACTTCTTTTGTGCGGCGCTGCCGTTCGGTCTCGTGGATAGCATCGGTATCTTCACGCCGGTGTTCTCGACGTTCGTAGCCTACGCGTTCATGGCGCACGAAGCGATTGCTTCGCAACTCGAAGACCCGTTCGGCAGCGACGAAAACGACCTCGCGCTCGGCATGATGTCGGTCTCTATTGAGGACGCCACGCGCGATCTGCTGGGCGAGCCCGCTCTGATCATTCCCGGGCCGCAGGATGAGGGGTATCTGGTGACGTGATGCCGCGGGCCGGCAACCAGACCGGCAATGGGCCGCCGCCGTAAGCGCACGGTCCTACCGGCAGGGCACGGTGCCTCAGTGATTGCCGACCGTCTCCGACAGGCGCTTGAGCGTGGCGACCCGTGCGCCGATGATATCGACCCGGCCGCGCTCGTCGGTCACCGTGGTCGCGGCTTCGAGGTACGCATTCCACGCCCGTTGCGCGTGCACCAGAGTCGGCCGCGCGCGCGCCGGCATTTTCACCTGCAGACGGTGGTAGTAGCGGTTCAAATCGAAGGTGGCGTGTTCGCACAGTGCGTCGGCGGAACACGGGCGCGGCCGCACCGGGGTGGCCGCACCGGCACCCGTCTGCGCCACCGCGCTGCGCAGCGCGAGGGCGCGGTCGCGGGCCGGCTGCAGTTCCAGGTCCGCCTCGGCCAGCTCGTATGCCGTGCCTTGCGTGGTCGCGAAGACCGCGTCGAACAACGGCGCCTGCGCCTCGCGCGAGGCCTGCCAGCGCGTCTGGCTGGTCTCCCACGCCTTCTGCTGCGCGGGCGGCAGCTTCGTCAGTAGCTGCTGATAGGCCACATTCATGGCCGCCAGCCAGCCCAGCCGGGCCATTTGCGTGCACTGCAACTGCCCTGCCGTCGACGACATGTCGCTACGCGCGAGACAGGTGCGCATCGCCGCGTCGATCGGATCGGCCGCGGCGACTTCGGCGCGCGCGCCAGACGGCGCCGCCAACCCCAGCGTCAGCGCCGTCAAGGTAGCGGCGGCGGCACGCAGCCAGACGCTGCCGCTGCCGGTCTGTTGCAACCGTGCCATTGTCAGCCGCGCACGCAATCGACGAAGTACTCGATGCGACCGTTGATCGTCTCGCCCACCAGCCCGTGGATATCCGTATGGAAGCCCGGGAAGCGCTCGTTGAACTCGCGCGCAAAACGCAGGTAGTTGACGATGGTCTTGTTGAAGCGCTCGCCCGGGATCAGCAGCGGAATGCCCGGCGGATACGGCGTGAGCAGAATCGACGTGACGCGCCCTTCCAGTTCGTCGATAGGCACGCGATCCACCTCGCGGTGCGCCAGCTTGGCGAACGCTTCGGACGGCTTCATGGCCGGCTCCATGCTCGACAGGTACATCTCGGTGGTCAGACGCGCGATGTCGTTCGCGCGGTACACGCTGTGGATCTGCTCGCAGAGATCGCGCAGGCCGATGCGCTCGTACATGGGGTGATGCGCCACGAACTCGGGCAGCACGCGCCACAGCGGCTGGTTGTTGTCGTAGTCGTCCTTGAACTGCTGCAACTCGGTGACCATCGAGTTCCAGCGGCCCTTGGTAATGCCGATCGTGAACATGATGAAGAACGAATACAGCCCGGTCTTCTCGACGATGATGCCGTGCTCGGCCAGATACTTCGTGACGATCGCCGCCGGAATGCCCGATTCGCCAAAGTCGCCGTCCACGTCGAGCCCCGGCGTGATGATGGTCGCCTTGATCGGGTCGAGCATGTTGAAATTCTCGGCGAGCGGGCCGAAGCCGTGCCAGCGGTCGTTCGGGCGCAGCATCCAGTCTTCGCGTGAACCGATGCCCTCTTCGGCCAGCTCTTCCGGGCCCCAGACCTGGAAGAACCAGTCGTCGCCGTATTCGGCGTCGACCTTGCGCATGGCGCGGCGGAAATCCAGCGCTTCAGCGATGGATTCCTCCACCAGCGCGGTGCCGCCAGGTGCTTCCATCATTGCCGCCGCCACGTCGCACGACGCGATGATCGCGTACTGCGGACTGGTGGACGTGTGCATCAGATACGCCTCATTGAAGCGATGCTTGTCGAAGCGGCTGTTCTTCGAGTCCTGCACGACGATCTGCGAAGCCTGCGAAATGCCGGCCAGCAGCTTGTGCGTGGAGTGCGTGGCGAACACCAGTGCGCCGATGCGCGGACGCCCCGCGCCGATTGCATGCATGTCCTGGTAGAACGAGTGAAATTCGGCGTGCGGCAGCCACGCTTCGTCGAAGTGCAAGGTGTCGAGCCAGTCGCCCAGCATTTCCTTGATCATCTCGACGTTGTAGATCACGCCGTCGTACGTGCTCTGCGTGATGGTCAGAATGCGCGGCTTGAGGTTCGGATTCTTCGCCATCGCCTCGCGGGCAAAGGGATTCGCCTCGATTTTCTTGCGGATGTTCTCCGGCTCGAATTCGCTGCGCGGAATCGGGCCGATGATGCCGAAGTTATTGCGGGTAGGCGTCAGGAACACCGGAATCGCGCCGGTCATCGTGATGGCGTGCAGGATCGACTTGTGGCAGTTACGGTCCACCAGCACGATATCGCCCGGGGCGACCGTGCCGTGCCAGACAATCTTGTTCGAGGTCGACGTGCCGTTGGTCACGAAGAACACGTGGTCGGCGCTGAAAATGCGCGCGGCATTGCGTTCGGAGGCCGCAATCGGACCCGTGTGATCGAGCAGCTGGCCGAGTTCGTCGACTGCGTTGCAGACGTCCGCGCGCAGCATGTTCTCGCCGAAGAACTGATGGAACATCTGGCCAAGCGGATTCTTCAGGAACGCCACGCCACCGGAGTGCCCCGGGCAGTGCCACGAGTACGAGCCCTCTTCCGCGTACTGCACCAGCTCCTTGAAAAACGGCGGTGCGAGCGAATCCAGATACACCTTGGCTTCGCGGATGATGTGGCGCGCGACGAACTCCGGCGTGTCCTCGAACATGTGGATGAAGCCGTGCAGCTCACGCAGGATGTCGTTGGGCAGGTGGCGCGAGGTGCGCGTTTCGCCGTACAGGAAGATCGGAATGTCGGCGTTGCGGCGGCGCACTTCCGTCACGAACGCGCGCAGCGCGACGATCGCCGCAGCCAGTTCCGGCGTTTCGCCTTCCACCACGACGTTGTCGACGTAGGGCAGCAGTTCGTCGTCGTCAATGGACAGGATGAAGCACGACGCACGGCTCGACTGCTGCGCGAAGGAGGTGAGATCGCCATAGCTCGTCAGCCCGAGCACTTCCGCGCCTTCTTTCTCGATTGCTTCAGCGAGAGCCCGGATGCCAGAACCCGAGATGTTCTCGGAGCGGAAATCTTCGTCAATGATGACGACGGGAAAACGAAACTTCATGGACGATTCTCCAAAAGGAACGACCGCTGTCTTCTTTGGTAAAGAGCAGCGGTCACCTGTATTTCCGGGTGGGTCAGTGCGCTGCGAGCGTCACGTTTTGGGCAACGTCACGCCGTGCTGACCTTGATATTTGCCGCCGCGATCCGCGTACGACGTTTCACAAATCTCGTCGCTTTCGAAAAACAGCACCTGGGCGACGCCTTCGTTCGCGTAGATTTTCGCAGGCAAAGGTGTCGTATTTGAGAATTCCAGCGTCACGTGCCCTTCCCATTCCGGTTCGAACGGCGTCACGTTGACGATGATGCCGCAGCGCGCATACGTGGACTTGCCGAGACACACGGTCAGGACGCTGCGCGGAATGCGGAAATACTCGACGGTGCGCGCCAGCGCAAACGAATTCGGCGGGATGATGCAGACATCGCCCTTGAAATCGACGAACGACTTTTCGTCGAAATTCTTCGGGTCGACGATGGTCGAGTTGATGTTCGTGAAGATCTTGAATTCGTCGGCGCAACGAATGTCGTAGCCGTAGCTCGACGTGCCGTAGCTGACGATCTTCCGGCCGTCTTCGGAGACGCGCACCTGGTCGGGCGCGAACGGCTCGATCATGTTGTGCGACGCAGCCATACGGCGGATCCACTTGTCGGATTTGATGGTCATAGTTGAACGCGGCTTGCCGGGTGAATACGGGGTGAAGTGCTGCACGAGGCCCGCGGGGCCGGGTGCTGCCGGACGAAAGGCGCTTATTTTACGCGATCAGCGCAAAGCTGCCGCAAGTATGCCGAATGGCGGATGCCGGAGGACGACCGGGTGCCGTTAAGATGCCCGTTCAGCACTGCGGTTCTGTGCCGCACCGGTCGCTGCCGGGTCACTGCTGGGCCGCTGCAGTTTGCCGCGGCGCGGCGAAACGGTCCGGCTTGCAGCAGTCAGGTTGCGGCATTGCTGAAGCGCGCCGCCGTTACGCTGCTACTGGTGGATGACCCCGCACGCGAGCGGCACACCGGCGCCGTGTTGCGGCCATGCGTAAGGATCGGAAGCATCGCGATGCAGCAGGACCGAGCGCTGCAGGACCGACCGGATGCCGTCGAGCGAAACATCGGGTGCGACGATAAAGCCGGTGGCCACGCCGTTCGAATCCGCGTGGATATTGCCGAGGTCGCCTTCCACCCGTGTACCCATCTTCAGCCGCTCAGCTGCCGGGGCAAAGACCGCGCCGGCGGCCGAGCCGTCCGCCGAATTGCAGTCGCCGCGCTCATGCACCTGCAGTGCATGGTCGCTATCGGGCGGCAAGCCGGACAGGTTGTAGGTGACCTGCACGCCGTCGGAGCGTTCGATGAAAGTGACCAGTCCGCGCGCCTGATTCCCCACGGTGGGCAGCAGTTGAGCGTCAGCGCGTTTCTCCTGTGGTCTCAGGAATGTAGTGCAGCCGCATAACAGCAGGCTGCTGGCAGCCAGGACGATGAACGCATGCACCGCCTGCCCGTCGATTCGTTTTCCCATGCGATCCTCTTGTCGACCGCCGGCCGCCCCTGCGGTCGCCGAGCCGAACCTGATGAAGTCGACATGATACCGCGAGCGAAGACGCAGATTTGCGCCTTCGCCCACGTTCAGAGCGCTTGCTCAGGTGTTCTGGACAACGATATTCGGAAACTTCGAGGTCATATCGCGGGCACGCTCGGCAATATGAATCGCCACCTTGCGGGCAATTGTCCGGTAAATCTCCGCGACACGCCCTTCCGGATCGGCCACTACCGTCGGCTTGCCGGAGTCGGCCTGCTCGCGGATCGCAATGTCGAGCGGCAGGCTGCCGAGCGCGTCCACGCCGTATTCCTGCGCCATACGCTCGCCGCCGCCCGCGCCGAAGATGTGCTCTTCGTGACCGCAGTTCGAGCAGATATGCATGCTCATGTTTTCGACGATTCCGAGAATCGGAATGCCGACCTTCTCGAACATCTTGAGGCCCTTCTTGGCGTCGAGCAGCGCGATGTCCTGCGGCGTCGTGACGATCACCGCACCCGTCACCGGCACGCGCTGCGACAGCGTCAACTGGATGTCGCCGGTGCCCGGCGGCATGTCGACGATCAGGTAGTCGAGGTCTTGCCAGTTCGTCTGCCGCAACAGCTGTTCGAGCGCCGAGGTGGCCATCGGGCCGCGCCACACCATGGGGTTGTCCTGCTCGATCAGAAAGCCGATCGAGTTGGCCTGCACGCCATGGCCATGCATCGGGTTCATCGACTGGCCGTCCGGCGATTCCGGGCGGCCTTGAATGCCGAGCATCATGGGCAGCGACGGGCCGTAGATGTCGGCGTCCAGCACCCCGACCGAGGCGCCTTCGCTCGCCAGCGCCAACGCGAGATTCACCGCGGTCGTGCTCTTGCCGACCCCGCCCTTGCCCGACGCGACGGCAATGATGTTCTTCACATTGGGCAACAGTTTCACGCCCCGCTGCACCGTGTGCGCCGCAATCTGCTGCGACACTTCCACGCGCGCTTCGGCGACTCCCGGCACGGCGCGCAACGCGTCCGCGACCCGCTCGCGGACCGCTTCAAACTGACGTTTGGCCGGATAGCCGAGTACCACCTCGACGCTAACCGTGGCACCATCCACCGTGACGTTCTTGAGGCTCTTCGCGGCTGCGAACGGACGTCCTGTGTTGGGGTCAGCGACGGCCGCAAGGGCGGCGTCGACCAATGCCCGATCAATGCTCATTGAAACTCCGTGGGGAACACTTGCGGCGCGGCGGAATCGAAGCTTCGGCCGTCAGCCGGAAATTGAAAAAAATTGTTATGCGGCATTGCGAAAAAAAGCCTTGCCGGGCACCCTTCGGCAGCAGCAGGCCATAGGGTCGCATCGCTGTGTACTTCAGTCATCATTGTAGTGGCTGGCGCCAAGCCTTGCCGGAAGACCCTTCTTCACTGTCGGAGCGGCAGCGAGGTCTCCGCCAAGGTCGACCCGCTTCAATAATCAAGAGGAAAGCAAAAATGAACGCAAAAATCATGACCCGCCTGGCGGTCTTCGCAGTTGCCGGCTCGCTGCTGGCAGGCTGTGCCACCCAGCAAGGCACGAATACGGCAGTCGGCACGGGTGTCGGAGCCGGCACAGGGGCGGCACTCGGGGCGATCTTCGGCGGCGGCAAGGGTGCGGCGATTGGTGCGGGCGTCGGCGCGGCGGTCGGCGGCATTACCGGCTATAACTGGCAAAACATTCACAACAAACTGTCGGGTGCCACCAAGGGTACCGGCACGCAGATTACCGAGCAGCCGGACGGTTCGCTCAAGCTGAACATCCCGAGCTCGGTCACGTTCGACACGAACAGCTATGCGATCAAGCCGTCGTTCGCGCCGGTGCTGGACCAGCTGGCCCAGACGCTCACGCAGAACCCCGAGGTGATCGCGCAAGTGGTCGGTTACACGGACAGCACGGGTCAACCGGCCTATAACCAGACGCTGTCGGTCAACCGTGCGGAGGCCGTCACCGGCTATCTGGGCCAGCGCGGCATCAATCCGCAGCGCCTGTCTGCACAAGGTATGGGTCAGAACAATCCGGTTGCCGACAACAACACGGAAGCCGGCCGCGCCGCGAACCGCCGCGTGGAAATCTTCCTGCGCGCGACCGCACAGCACAACAACGGTTAATCAGGGGTGAGGATGGTGCGTGGGCGGCCTGTGGGCCGCCCACGCCGCAATGGAAAACCGGAGTCGGCCCGGGAGCAGCGAATCGAAAAATTTTTCGAACTCTCCCGAAAATCCGCTGTCTGTCTTTACGGTACGTGGCTGGCTATGCCGTCACGGCACCATTCTCCTCTTGTCGTTGTTGCTCCGGGGCCCATTAGCCCCGGTTTTTTTTGGTGCCGGTTCAACGCAACCATCGTTTCCCCTCGCTGGGACGCAAGCGTCCGGATGCTCCGTCCCAAGCCAGTCAAGCCACGCCCGCTGGCCTCGGCCGCCCTGCTAGAATCGAAGTTTCGTCTCTGCGCAAGCCCTCACTATCCCTATGTCAGCACCCGCAACCGGTCTTTCCGCAAGCGCGCCGTCAGGCCGTCGCCAGATTCTCGTCACGTCGGCCCTTCCGTATGCGAATGGGCAAATCCATATTGGCCATCTGGTCGAATATATCCAGACGGACATCTGGGTCCGCACGCTGCGAATGCACGGTCACGAGGTCTACTACGTCGGCGCGGACGACACCCACGGCACGCCCATCATGCTGCGCGCCGAAAAGGAAGGCATCACGCCGAAGCAGCTGATCGACCGCGTCTGGCAGGAACACAAGCGCGATTTCGACAGCTTCGGCATTTCCTTCGACAACTACTATTCGACCGACTCCGAGGAGAACCGCGTCCTGAGCGAATCCGTCTACACGGCGCTCAAGGACGCGGGGCTGATCGAAGCGCGCGATATCGAACAGGCGTACGACCCGGTCAAGGAGATGTTCCTGCCGGACCGCTTCATCAAGGGCGAATGCCCGAAGTGCGGCGCAAAAGACCAGTACGGCGACAACTGCGAGGTGTGCGGTTCGACCTACCAGCCCACCGAACTGATCAACCCCTACTCGGTGGTGTCGGGCGCCACGCCGATCCGTAAGACCTCGACGCATTACTTCTTCCGCCTGTCGGATCCGCGCTGTGAGAATTTCCTGCGTGGCTGGGTGGGCGGTCTGGCGCAGCCGGAAGCCACCAACAAGATGCGCGAATGGCTCGGCGACGCGGGCGAAGCGAAACTCGCCGACTGGGACATCTCGCGCGACGCGCCGTACTTCGGCTTCGAGATCCCCGGCGCACCCGGCAAGTACTTCTACGTGTGGCTCGACGCGCCGGTCGGCTATTACGCGAGCTTCAGGAATCTTGCCGACCAGCGCGGCATCGATTTCGACGCATGGATCCGCAAGGGCTCGACCGCCGAGCAGTACCACTTCATCGGCAAAGACATTCTGTACTTCCACACGCTGTTCTGGCCGGCCATGCTCGAGTTTTCGGGCC
>NZ_DASXHA010000060.1:0-35231 GCF_036488795.1 Paraburkholderia sp. | reverse complement strand
GCGTCGCCGAGTAAAGGTCCGGTTGACCGGCGGTATGTCTCCGGTCAATCGCCTCCCCCTGGATTCGCGCTGGCCGCAGGTGTGGATGCACGTCCTCGACTTGTGGTGCCCGCACGCTTTGATATAAGTGATGAAATCGTCCTTCGTACGCATTGCAACCGTGGTCGGCGCACTGCTGCTGACCGGTTGTGCGGCCAGCAGTCTGCCTGGGTATCAGAACGCCTACCACGCCTATAACGTTCCCCAATCTCTGTTTGAGCGCATCGAAACCAAGTTTCACGAACACGGGCTCGATCAGGCAAGCATCACGCGCGATAGCACCGGACGTGTCCAGTTGACGGGAACCTATCGCAATGAAGACGAGGTCGATGAAGCCTTCACGATTGTCGTGTCTATCGTCGGACTCAAGTCCACGTCTCCCTTTTATCCCGAACATATCCTGCAAAAGCGTTGGGACGTCGCGGCCGGCAAGGCGCTGGATTCCTACGCGCAAATGCAGCGACGGAGCTCGGCAGTGCCGGTTAAGCGCGCCCTCGTGGTCGGCATCAATCATTTTGCAGACCCTTACCACTTGCCGGACATTCAGGGCGCTGACGATGCGGCGATCGTGCAAGGATATTTGCTGAAGGCTGGCTATAAGGTGACGGCGCTGTTGAACGACCACGCGACGCAGGCCAATATCGAGGCAGCCATTGCGAAGCTCGACCACGACATCGGGCCGAACGACGACGTGTTCATCTACATATCGAGTCACGGCAACGCGCCAGTGCCGTCACCGGCCGGAAACGATCAGCGCAAGATGTCGATCATGGCCTACGACTCGGGTGATCAGAGCACGATCAGCTCGAACGATCGCACCGAAATCCTGCTGCACTATCAACGGCACGCCGTCCCGGACACGCTAGTTCAGAACCTTGCTCGCAAGCCTAGCCACACCATGCGGGTAGTAATCGATACCTGCTATAGCGGCGACATGCTCGACGATATTGCCGACGACAGCACGACCTACATCCTGCAAGCAAACGGTGGCCAGAGTGAGCATGCGGGAATTTCGCTCGCATCCTGGACGGGACCGGAATATACGTCCAAGGGCATCCATTTCGCCGCTGACGACGTGACCGGCGCTAACGGCGCAGACGTAACCCACGCGCGAACCGTGATCGATCGCAGTCGCAGCGGCTACAACATCATCACGGCCACGAGTGCCAATGAAGAATCGCTCTCACCAAAGTCGGGTTCTTTCTCCAGTCCGCTCTCGCCTGACCGAACCTTGAAAGGCTCGTACTTCACGCAGTCGTTGTTCGAGTATCTCGGCTACTACAAGGGGCAACTGGGTCTTGCCTTTCGCGACGCACAGACATTTACAGCGAAGCGGGCTCTTGAGGTGTCACATGGAAAAGCGCACCAGACGCCGCGGCAATTCTCGACGATTCCTGATCAGCAAAACGACCTTTACCAATAACTAGCAGATATCTGCTGCGACGACGTCGCGTAATCTGGAGAACTGACATGCGATATCCCCTGGTAGCACTGACGCTGGCCGCGCTTGCGAGCCATGCGTGGGCCGAAGACGAATACACGGCGAAATCCCTGTTCTTTTCGGAGAGCGATGCTGTCGTTGCGGTCGGCACATCGCAGAAGCCTACGGGCGACGCGACGGCGGTGGCGTCGGCGCAAGGCGCGTCGGATGCGTCGGTTCCCGCTGCGGGATCGGGCAAAGTAATCAAGGTGTCCCACAACAAAAAACAGGTTGCGCAACTGGGTGTGAGCTATTTCATCCGATTGAAGAAGGGCGATGGTTCGACGCAGGACGTGCTTGCCCGGCGCATCTTCAAGAGTGGCGATCGCTTCCAGCTAGGCGTCAAGGTGAATCGTCCCGCTTATGTTTACATCCTCAACGAAGCACCGGACGGCAAGGTAACGCAGATCTATCCGCAACCGGCGCAGGACAACTTCGTCGACGCAATGGGCGTGGTGTTCTTCCCAGCGAAGGGATCGTTCGTGTTCGACAGCAAGCCGGGCATGGAAAAGCTGATGGTTTTTCTGTCTTCCGAGCAGGAGCATGGGGATGTCACGCAGCGCATACGTCATGTCGCGCCCGATCTCGTTTCGACCCCCGCCGCGCAGACGACTGCCGACGCAGGCTCGTGCGTGGCTCAACCGGTTGCAACGACCGCTGCGGCCACGGCGGCTTCCGATGGCGGGGCGCCGCTGCAGCTAGCGAGTGCGTCGAATGACTACACCGCCAAGGGTATTGCGTTCGCGCCGGACCAGACGGGCGCGTGCGCGACCGCTGCGGTGCAGGATCCGGATCCCGGCTATGCCGCGAAAGGCATTGTATTCAGCGACGACGCCGCCCCGGCAGCGGGTGGACAGGTCGCTTCGTATGTCGTGAAGCAGACCACCAAGGCTCGATCGGACCTTTATCTGAAGATCAATCTCGCCCACGAATAAAGATGCCGGCGCTCGCCTGCGGCCTACAGGGTCGGCAGGCGCTTATACCTGAACAGACACAGACTGAGACATGGAACATAATCATTTGATCATTGGCTTGGGTGGTTCCGGCGGCAAGATCATCCGCAATCTGCGCAAGACGATCGAGCGCAACCTGGACGCTCAAGGCAATAGCCCCTCGGAGGCCCGTTTCGAATATCTGTATGTCGACACCTCTTCCGACGAGATCGACAAGCACGACGAGTGGAAGGTACTTGGCAAGGAAATCGACCTCGCACGCAGCCAGTATCTGATCAACACCGCGAGCAATGTCCGCCCGGTGCTGGACGATCCGGCTTCGTTTCCGGGTTTGCGCGACTGGGTTGAGCCGAAGAGCATCTTCGATTTCGTGAAACCCGGAATCGCCGGCGCGGCACAGCGACGCAAATTGGGCCGACTTGTCTTTGCACAGAACGCACAGTCTTTCGTGAAGGCGGTGGAAGACCGCATGCGCCTGCTGCAGCAGGGACCCGGCCGCATGGGTGCAGTCATCCACGTGGTTTGCGGTCTAGCGGGGGGGACCGGCAGCGGGTCGGTGGTCGACGCGGTTGCACTGATCCGCAACAAATATCCGGACCAGGAGCGTCATCGCATTCTGATCTATGCACTGCTGCCCGAAAAAGACTCGCGGCGCGTGCGTGACGTCGCCGGTGTCTCCAACTACTACGCGAACGGCTATGCGGCGCTTGGCGAACTGAACGCGATGGCCGTCGGCAAATACCATCCGGTCAACGTGCTGGACGGTTCCGGCATGAACCACGACGTCTACTTCAACGGCTGTTATCTCGTGAGCAACGTCAACGAGCACAGCATCCAGTTCGACGTGGATTCGGAGGTGCCGCGGATCGTTGCGGAGTTTATCTATCAGAAGACGCTCAACAAGGAATGGGAAGGGCTCGGACGCGCAGAGAAGGGCGAGAACGACATCAAGAACTTCGAAAGCGAAGACGATATCGGCAAGGCGCGGGCTAAGCTTTTCCTGTCGTTTGGTGTCGAGCGCATTGTCGTTCCAGAGCAGGAAATCAAGGAATATCTGGCGTACGGTTTTGCTGAGCAGGCAACGCGCCAGTTGATGTTCAACAATTTCCGGCAAGGTGAAGGCTACGCCGATGAACCGGTCGAGAAGGACTGGGGTTCGGAGGCGCGCAAGCCCGAGACCCTGCAACAACTCTTCCTGAGCGACGCCCATCTGATGCTCGAGACAGGCATTCTCGACGACGATGCGAAGAATGCAATGTGGAAGCCGGCACGCGAATACTGGAAACAGATCGTCAGCCGTCTCGCACCAGAAATCAGGACTGACGCGACGCTCGATCAGACCACCTGGATTCACGCGCTCAATTCGCGTCTCGCCAAGGTGTTCGACGAAACCTACCGGACCATGGGCGGGGTGCGGAAGTTCTATGAGATCAAAGGCAATGCACGCGTTGAAATGGCCCGGCACATCGGGCGCCAGATCGAGAAGGAACTGTTTAGCCGTTGGAAGGTGGGCGCCGCGTCGCTAGTGCAGCTACGACAGTTTACTGACGCCCTGATCGCCGCCCTGGACGAACGTTTTGCCGTATTCGCCGAACAGGTCACCAAAGCGCCCGCCGAGTTGCAGGCAGTGCAGCAGCGCATCGCAGAGTTGAACACACAGTTCAACAAGGTTGGCTTTCTCGGGCAGCATTTGACCGACAAGCGCGGCTCTCTGTTCTCCGATATCGCCACGCAACACCAGGATATGTACGCGCTGCAGACCCTGCTGGAGGGGCAGAAGTTCGCGACCCGGCTGATTCCGTTCATCAAAGACGAACTGACGTCGCTGCGCGGACTGATTGACGAATTGCATCAGAACCTGGCGGCCGCCACCGAACGTGTCCGTGAAGAGCAGGCCGCTCGGCTGGCCGGCGCCGATGCCATCTATCAGCAGCGGATCTTCGATCGCAATGCGATCGGCAACATCATGAAGGCTGTCATTGTCGACGAGCCCGCGCAGATCGCGCGCACGCAGAAAGTGCGACAGTCGATCATCGATCTCGCGGGCACGGACGTCGATTCTTTCGAAAAGCTGGCACACAGCGTATCTCTCGGCGGGATCATTGCAACGATCTCTCAGGCCTCCGCGACGATTGTCGAAATGGCCCACGCTGAGATTTCGAAGACCTTGCAGCCGGTACTGCACGTCAACATCGTCGAGCGGTTGCAAAAGCAGTACGACGCCAATCCGAATGGGCTGAAAGGCTTTGTCTCGGGACTCTATGAAAAGTCCGGCACGATGCTTCAGTACAACAAGACGGAAGTGGACCGCAGCGTCGCGAACAATGCGGGCGGCTCACGCGGAACGGCTAACACCGTTGCCGTCTTCCTGCCGGAGTGCGAGAGTCAAAAAGACTTTCACGCGGCACTTACAAGGGTGTTCGAGCAGCAGAAGGATCCGGCCTCGGACACGGTCGTCGCGTCTGGCAAGCTCTCGAACGAAATCGTGATCGTCAAGATTGCGTCGCTGATGCCAGCTCGCTTCATTGAACCACTGACGATGCTCAAGCGTCACTACGACGGTCTGCTCGGCGATTTCAACGAGTCGCACCTGCTGCATGGTGAGGGTGATGGCAAGAAGTTGCCGCCGCTATACGCACGCACCGCGGCTGAGGCTAGCGCACAGGCAAAGCGCAGGCCTTATCTGCTCGTGGCGCGGCTGCTGGAAATGCTGAAGGAGCGGCAGAACAGAACGACAGGCGAGCCGGAGTGGGCCTTTGTCTACAAGTCGGATGGCTTGCCGGCGTCGAAGGTTCTGCGCGGCACCAGTTGGTCCGCCGTGATCGACAGCGATCATCCGGCCGATATTCAAGGTTTGATTGAGCGTGAAGTCGGACGACGCATCGACACCGAATACAAGCACAAGGACGACAAGAATTCGTTGCTCGACAAGTTCAATGAATTCGCCACAGCGCGATTTGTGGCCGCTGGCGATGACGACCAGGATCCGGAGTTCATGGCATTGAGCGCAATGAAGAAGCCGGTCCGGGAAATCATTGGTCTGGCGACACCGGCCGAGTGACGGTCGCACGAAAACAAGGATTGAGAGAGGATAAGGACCACCATGCCGACTTATAAATGCCCCACGCTTGGCGATTGCGAAAGAGCGAACTCGGGGGAGATTTTCACCCGCTCGCCCGGCGAAGACCTTCATTGCCCGAGTTGCTCGACGTTGCTGGAAGCTCAGGCCGTATCTGCGCCGCCGTCCGGGTTGGACAAGCGCATCATCGTCGCGGCAATTGCAGTAGCTGTGCTCGCCGTCGTAGGCGGGGGCGGTGGTTACTACTACAAGAAATCGCGTACAGGCGCGGGTGATGTTCCTGAGGCGACGGCCGTGACCGCAATGAGCGCTGTAGCATCCTCTCCTGTCGTGACGGCGGTAGCGGACAGTCGGGCATCCTCTACCATCGTGCCGGCCGCGATGGCAGCGAGTGCGCCGGCAACGGCCACTGCAGGTGGCATTGCGCCGACTGACGCGGATATCAGCGCACAACGCAAGGACGGCGACGCCAGGCTCGCGCAGGGTGATGCCTCCGGCGCCGAATTCGCAAGCAATCGGGCGGCAGCCAAGGAGATGGTCAAGGTTGCGATTGCCGAGATGAGTCAAGGCAAACTCGACGATGCGGAAAAGGAACTCAACAACGCGGGCACACGGGATCCAAAACAGCCGCTTGTCTACTACAACCTGGCCGTGTTGAGACTGAAGCAGGGGCGTACTGACGAGGCGTTGAAGGAGTTTGAAGCCAGCTTCCTGAACGGCTTCACGTACTTCGACGAAATGACGAAGGATCCCGATCTCGACGGAATCCGCAACGACCCGCGCTTCGTCGCTTTGGTGAACAAATACCGTTCGGCGACCACGTGATGATGCGGCCGGCGGGCGTTGCCGCGGCACTTGTCGCCATGCTGGCGGCGGCAGCCTGTTCGAAGACGGAAGACCCATCGATCTTGGGGCATTGGCGCGCCGAGCGAGTGCAGGTTGCCAGCGTACAGTTGCCGATCGGCCCGGACATTGTGATCGACGAACACGCAATCTCGAGTCCCGATGCCGAGGCAAGTCTTCCGGTCAAGGACATCGAGCGCAAGGGCGACGAGGTCGTGCTCGATTTGCCTTATGGCGTAGGGCTCTCCTTCTATATCGATGGGCCCGACCGGATGTACATCAAGGTGCCGTTTGCTGGCCGTGTCTATTACCGCAGAGTCGTCGATGCCGCTCAGGTGCAACGACAGACCGCGGCCGCTTCTGACGCTCTTGCGCCGCTGCGCGTTGCGCAGCCGGTCTTGCCAGCGCCAGTTCCGCCCGTTGTCCAGACCGCGGATTACCAGGCGCTGATGCAGCAGGCGCAGGCAGCGATGCGTGATGGGGCAACCGCACAGGCAGAGACGTTGCTGATGCAGGCGGGGCGGTACCCACCGGCACATCCGGAGGTCGACTATGACCAGGCCGTGCTGACCGCTCGCTGCGCACGGCCGGATCTAGCCATCGAACATTTGAACGATGCTTTCAAACGAGGGTTCAGGCAGTTCGCGCGGCTCGATTCGACGCGCGACTTCGACGCGCTGAAGACGGATGTGCGATACCAGGCGTTAGTTGCGCGATACCGGTGAACGGATAGCGCTTTTCCCACTGCATCAAAACATGGTCTGTTAGGACAGGAGATAAAAATGAGTGATACGGCCCGCGACATGATGATGTACGACGCACAGAAGAAGAGCCTGGGCGTTGCCTACCTTTTCTGGTTTTTTCTCGGTTCTGTTGGCGGTCACCGCTTCTACGCAGGTAGGACCGGCACTGCGATTGCACAGCTACTGTTGACGTTTGTTGGCTGCTGTACGGTTTTCCTCGGCATTGGCTTTTTTATTCTTGGTTGCGTGGGAGTGTGGGTGTTGGTGGATGCCTTCCTGCTCCCCGGCATCATCCGCACGTTCAATCTTTCGCTCGCAAGCCAGTTCCGCTAGTCGGAGGCGTTGGCCTCACCAGATCAGTAAGCGCAGGCTCCCCCCTGCGACGGCGGTGGCGCATCCCCAACCACGATGCCCGCCACCTCACCCCCCGCAGTGCCCCACTCTAATGATGCGCAAACAAATTCCCGCGCGGCGCCCCAACCCCACGTCCCCCCGCCTGGAAGGCCCCGGACACGACGCCGCCATATCCCTCTTGCGACCCAGCCGCATCGCCACGTTCGGCGGCAACGGTCTGCGTATTCTGTCCGCGTTGCGACGCCGGAGCGCCGATCGACGGCTTGTAGAACGGAGCGGGACCATAGCCGCCAGCAAACGCCGGGGCGGCGGCAGAAGTCGAAAGTGCAACAAGCAGAGCAACCAGCAGTTTGATCTTCATAATCGAAATTCCCTAAAAAATGTTCAGTGAGCGGCGCATATGCCGCCGGATCACACCGTAACGACCTTCACACCCAGTTCGATATTTCCCTTCACAGCCTTTGAGTACGGGCAAATCTGATGAGCCGAGTGCGCGATTGCCTCGGCGACGTCCTGTGCCAGACCCGGCATGCGGATCGTGAACTGGGCGCCGAGGAACCACCCGGGACCGGTCTGTCCAATGTCCACCTGGATATCCACCGAATAGTCCGCCGGCAGCGCAACCTTCTTCAGCGAGGCCGCAAGCCCGAGCGCCGTGATGTAACAGGCCGACCAGGCGCCCGCGAACAATTGCTCGGCCGTCGGGTGCGGCTCGGCGGCGATGAACTCGTGGTTTTCACCGCCGGGCGCCGACAGCTTGATGTCGACGACGCCATGCTCGCCACGCTGAGCGTTCGGGTCGCGGTTGACCGTGGTGTGGGTGTTGCCCGAGAAGATGACTTTTTCGATCTTGGTCATGAGGGATTCCTTGATGTACATAGGTGTTTGGCAAGTTAAGTCGTACGCGATGCAATCGCATGCGGTTCATAACGAACAAGGAAGCGGCTTATGTCAAGCGAATAAGATTAAATCGTGTGCGAGTTATTACGGAGCGAACGAAGGCCATACGAAGACCAGTGGCATGTCGCAAATCCCGCCAGGGTTCGGGAAAGCCGCTCGCCGATTTTGCCTACCCAGTGACCGGGCATCCAACGTTCCCAGCGGCGCATTCCCTCGGACCGCTTTCCTGTGCCACACGCGCTCCATGTCGCGAGCCTGGAAGTCGTCAATATATGAGCGTGACACTTGACGATATGAATTTCATAGTTATATCCTGTGCTCACCGCATGCGGTGCGTGAGATGTCACGAATCGTCCTACCAAAGCAGTCCGGCGCCGGCTGCGTGATGCGAACCAGTTTGCACACCCTATCCGATTGGAGTGCTGAAATGCCCAACCCTGTATATGACGTAGCGCGCACCGGCCTGTTGCTGGTCGACCCATACAACGACTTCCTTTCAGAAGGCGGCAAGCTCTTTCCGATGCTCCGTGATGTCGCCACAGACGTCCGACTGCTCGACAACCTCCGTGCCACGGTCGATGCCGCGCGCAAAGCAGATATCCAGGTCGTCTACGTCCCGCATCGCCGCTGGCAACCGGGCGATTACGACAACTGGGATCATCCCAACCCGACGCAACGTCTCGTGCAGCAACACCACACCTTCGCTGAGGGAACGTGGGGCGGCGAATGGCATCCTGACTTTGTGCCGCAGGAAGGCGACATCATCGTCCAGGAGCATTGGGCCCAAAGCGGCTTCGCCAACACCAATCTGGACTTTCAGCTGAAGCAGCATGGCATCACGCACGTGATCGTGATCGGCCTGCTGGCGAATACCTGCATCGAATCCACCAGCCGTTTCGCAATGGAACTGGGCTATCACGTCACGCTAGTGCGAGATGCGACGGCCGCTTTCACCCAGGAAATGATGCGTGCCGCACATGAGCTGAACGGCCCGACCTTCGCGCATGAAATCCTGACGACGGCCGAGTTGATCGCGGCCCTTCCTGTCGGAATCTAAAATGGCGACATTGTCCGAAGCCAGTGACACACTGTGCCCGGTCGCACGGTCTCAGGTTGTGGTCGGCGACCGCTGGGCGGTCCTGATCGTACGAGAACTGTTCATGGGCAACCGACGCTTCGACAGCCTGCTGGCTCAATCGCAGGCAACGCCGCAGATGCTTTCGGCGCGCCTCAAACGGCTCGAAGCCGACGGCATGATCCAGCGCAACCGCTACATGGATAAACCGCCGCGCTATGAATATGAACTCACGGAGATGGGCCGCGCGTTTTACCCGGTCATCCTGGCACTGCGAGAATGGGGTGAGACGTGGTGCAAGTCACCGGACGAGGGCGTAGCGGTGCGCTATACGCATCTCACCTGTGGCCACGATGCCGGCATCGGCACCGTCTGTCAGGCGTGTGGTGAACCATTGAGACGCGAAGATCTGAAGGGGGAATTGAGCGAGTCTTACGCGCAGGAGCGTGCTGCCCGTCAGGACGCAGCGAAAGCGTGAAGCCTGATTGACGCCACTCTCTGATGCCTGCCGCCCGTCGAATCTCACAGGTTAAGCAGTACCGGCGGCACCCGTTGCCTCGAACAGATTCTGCTTGCGCAGGTTGGTACACAGAAAAAATTCAGGAGCGGCGCAGAGCATAAACCTCGTGAAAATTTCCAATTTTCACGAGGTTACGGATCGGTCCGCCCCACCCGCTGACCATCAAGCCACCGGACAGCCCGCCTGCACAAGCGCCGCCCTCGCATGACTTTGCAGATCGTCGCTCGCAAGCGACGCGTCCGGGCTGCGCACCCACGCCGCGATCCTGAGCCGTGCACCGCCTGACTTCGGATAGCTCGCCACCGTGACGATCGGCGCCAGCGTCGCTCCGGTCAGCACGCGAGGCTCATCGGCGACCAGCTTTTTCAGCTCACCGATCGCCGCGTCCACATCCTTGCGCTGCGCGAGCTCCACATCGACTTCGATGCGTTCCGTGCCGCCGCTGCTGTAGTTGATCACTGGATTGCTCCAGATCAGGCTATTCGGCACGAACACGGCGTTGCCGTCGCTGCGTTCGATGCGCGTGGTGAACAGTCCCACTTCCCGCACGATGCCCGCGGCCGCGCCGCTGCCTTCGATCACGTCCCCCGTTCTGAATGGTCGCAGCATCAACAGCATGATGCCGGCCGCGATGTTTTGCAGCGTGCCCTGCAGCGCGAGGCCAATTGCGAGACCGGCGGCGCCCACCACGGCCAGCACGCTGGCGGTGGCAATACCCACCTCGCTCAACGCGGCGATGAACACCAGCACGCGCACGGACCAGGTGCCCATTGCCTTGAGCATGGGGGCGAGTGTGGGATCGGCCCGTGTATGCGCAAACGCTCTGGCGAAGAGCAAGCCGATCCGGTTGGAGAGCCACCAGCCGACTACGAGGATCAAGGCGGCGACGACAACGTGCAAAAGGTCATGCACCAAGGTCGCCATCAGCGCAGGCTGGAAATGCAGAAGTCGTGTCAGGAAGTCGTCCATCGTTAAATCTCGTTATGTTGGCGGGGATACATTTGCTGACGGCCTTTTGCGGAATATGTTCCCGCACAGGAAGTAAGCGCTTGAAACAGGGGACAGCTCGCCTGCGGTGGTGCGGCCGAAACGACCAAAACAATGCGTATCGACGCCAGCAAATACCGGATGAGCGCTGCGGCGCGTCATGTTGACCGGTGCATACCCGCATCGCCGGCATGCGAAAACGGCGCGCGTCACCAATTTGCCCGCCACGCTTCGGCGATTTTCCTATCCTTATCTTCAGGAACCGCAGTGAGTCGAAACCTCTTGGGCAGATGCTGGAGGCTTTCATGAAAGGCAGTCAGTTGACGCTGTTCGCAGACAACCAGAGCCATCGAAAGAATCACATGACGGTCGTCGAGTGGATCCTGCATGAGGTCAGGAAAGCTGGCATCGAAGGGGCGACGGTGATCGAGGCCGGTGAAAGCATCGATGTTCATGGCAAATATCATGCGGCGCGCTTTGTCGAACTGGTCGATCAGCCCGTCGTCGTCACTGTGGCTGCCGAAGATGAGCGCGTCGACGCGTTGCTCGACACGCTTCGGCACGGCGGCGTACCGCTCTTCTATACCCGCTGTCGCGTCGAGTACGAGACGCTCGGTGCGAGCGAGATATCGAGCGGCTAGCACGTGGTAAAGGCGTGGTTATGGAGGCGTCGGCACGCGAGGGCCGCGTTGAGTCGGCGCCCGCAAGTCAGCTTCAGGAGAACAAAATGAAAGCTGTCCCCAGACTGTTGCATGATCGTGACCTGTTCGACGTCGCGTTCGCGCATGTCCAGGATCTCGATCCGCAGGTGCATGAGGGTGCCATGTTCGGTTGTCCCGCAGCGTTTGTCGGTTCGCACATGGCATTTTGCGTCTATGGCAGCGGCCTCGGTATCAAGCTGCCGGTGGATCGCGCGGCCGCGCTGGTCAATGCGCGTCGCGCCATCGCATTCCAGCCGTACGGCAGACCGCCGATGCGCGAATGGGTCGAAATCCGCATTTCGCAGGATCGCGTAATCGAGATCGCACCCGTGCTCATCGAAGCGGTCGAGTATGCGCGACAAGGCGACCCGGCGCCGGCACACGTAGCGCGATCGAGGCAGGCGCATTGAGCGAGTCAACCGTCGCGTACGCGCCGGCTTAAGCATCAGCCGGCGCCGTCATCGTACTCAGCTTGCGACGTAACCCGTAGGCGTCGTCACGTGCACCTTCGCCACCGTCGGGTTGTTCGACACCACATACACCGGCGCTTCCGTGAGGTTCAGCGTCAGGGTGCCGTTGGTGTAGCTCATCGTCAAAGGATTGCCCATCATGTCGATCACCTTCACGGTGCCGCTCGTGCCGGGCGCATCCACGGCAAGGCTGTAAGGCACGCTATAGCTCGAGCTGAAGCCCGTGCTCGCGCTCCAGACGTTATTGTTGTGCGTCCACAGCGCGGTAATCACCGAGCCGTTTCCAAGCTGCTGGAACGAGTACGCGTAGACGCCGGACGGTGTGCCGGTCACCGGGCCGAGCGTATTGGTGCCGTCGAGGACCCGCGTGAGCGCGCTGACCGCCATCGCCGCCGGTTTCGGGCTGATGTTCGTGGCGCCGAACGCACCTTGCGCGTCGGCCAGATCGAAGAACGTGCCGTAGCCCGTATCGCCCGGGTAGTCCGCACCGTAGAACACGTAGGTCTGATCCACGCCTTCACCCAGCAAGATGATGTGGGTGCGGGCGACCACCGCCGCCTGGGCGAACAACACATTGGCCGTCGGATAGTTGGGACCGTACGACGTGCCGAGGTCATAGCTGATGCCCACCTCGGTCTGGAACAGCTTCATGCCAGGGCGGTAGTCCGTAGCCATTTCCGTGCGCAGCAGGCGGATTTCGTTCATCAAGGCATTGGCCGCATTCGCCGGATCCGGATCTGTCGCGAGGCGCTCAGGCGGATGCGAAGGCGAGGTGCCCGCGTCGTAGTAGCCGTGAGTCGCGATGCCGTCGATGTAGTTGCCGAAGCCCAGCGAAGCGATGCGCTTGAGGCGCGTGGTCGTGAGCGACGGGAACGCATCGGTCGGCCCCATCACGACGGCGTGCGGGTCGGTCGAGTGGATGCCCTGGTACACGGCCTGATACAGCGAAACGAAATTCGCGTCCGACTCGGCCCAGAACTGGTTCGGTTCCCACGTCACCTGATAGTAGTTGTTCGACTGCGTCGGGAAGTAGGTATTGCGAATCGTGTTCGATTCCGTCCCCACCCGGCTCATGTAGTTCTGGTAGTACGACAGGCTGGTCGGCAGGTCCGTGTCGTCCTGGAACGCACCGGTCGGGCTTGCCCATGCCGGGATGCCGTCCAGACGGATCAGTCGCATCACCTTGCCGGATGTGTAGAACGGATCGAGGTTGTTGGCGGCCGGGTTGAAGGTGTTCGCGGCGTTCGGCTCCATCGCCGAAAGCTGGCGGTTGTCGATCGTCGACGAAATGCCGAGGTCGGCGAGCAGCGGGCCATTGTCATTCGCGCCCTGCATGCCGAAGCGATGCTGGTCCTGATGAGCGTAGGTCACGGCCGGGATCACGCCGGACAGATTCGGCACGATGCCGAAGCTTGCGATGCCGGCCGGACGCGTGCCGGCCTCAGGCAAGGTGCCACCGTTGGCGGCCAGTGTTCCGGTTGCCGCGAAGTAGCCCGCGAGTGTCGAGGTGCAGCTCAGCGTGTTGGTGGTCGGGCCGTTCGCGACCGGGATGGTGCCGCTCGCAGCGACGTTGCCGAACTGGTCCGTGACGCTCCAGTTGAGCTTGTCTGCGGACGGCGCGTTGGTCGTGAAGGCGATCTGGAAAGTGCTTCCGGATGCAAACATGCGGGTGGCATCCGCGCTCGGCGTGTCTGCGGCAACCAGCGGGCTGCCCGCCGCTGCGGTGGACGCAACCGGTGCCTTGCAGCTCATCGTCTCGCCGACGCTGGCTTTCGCGGTGGCGTTTGCATTGACGTTGACGGAGCTGCTCGTGATGCCGCCGGAGCTGGCGGCGTTCGAACCGGTTCCGGCCGGACTGCTCGCGTTGCTTGCACTACCGCTGGAGCCTTCGCTGGACCCGCCGCCACCGCCGCAGCCTGCTAGAGCCAGTAACAAGGAGGACAGCAATAACGATTGAAATTTCATCTTCAAGGCGCAAAAAGGTTGGATATTCGTCCAGCGGCTCTTCGCGCGAGGCGCGTTGATGCGTGAGCGGAATATCTGGGTTTCGGCGCGCAATCGCGAACACCTGGGTTCGGCGATCGCAGCCTGGAGATATCGGCGGTAGGAGACGCGGGATTTCGGACGATGCAGCTTCGTAGTCCTACCAAAACGGTATTCGTACGAATCAATTGACGCCGCGCCGCAAGTGCGGCAGCGACACGTCACGCCCGTGGCGAGACGTTTGTGCTGGTAGCCCAATGCCTTGAATGCAATAGAAGACGGTGAAAACCTCTATTGCAGGCGGGTCGCAGTCTCGAACTTACCGAAGTTCGATGGTGGTTTGTTTTTTGCCGGGAGAATCCTACCGAACGGACTTTATCAGGTCTGCAGAAAAGACGTAACGGTATGTAACGTATGAACAAATCATGTGGTTGTGACGTGAAACATGCGACCGGCGAGCAGATTTGCTGCGAAAAATAGACTTGTTGAATCATCTGGAAGCAGCATCGACACTTCACTGTTTTGCGATGAATACCTCAATATCAAACTACGAAACGGAAAATGATCGGCCCCGAATTCTGAATCGCATTTTTGAAAACGGGGATGCATTGATTTCCGACTTAATGCAGTTGTCGTCGGACGCGAGCTCTCGCAAATTTCGCTTGAACAAAGGGACAGCGTTACCGTATGATTGAGTGATCACTCATTAATTCATGTGCGACATCATCTGTATGGCCCGTCCGAAAAGCGAAGACAAACGTAACGCCATTCTTGCCGCCGCGACCGAAGTGATCGCCGAGCAGGGACTGGGTGCGCCCACTGCGCGGATCGCCAAGGTAGCGGGCGTCGCCGAAGGCACGCTTTTCACGTACTTCGAGACGAAAGACGAGTTGCTCAACCAGCTGTATCTGGACATCAAGTCCAACATGCGCGAAGTGATGATGGCGGGTTATCCGAAGACCGCCAGCATTCGCAATCGCACGCATCACGTTTGGGGAAAATACGTCGAATGGGGCGTCGCCAACCCGGAAAAACGCCGCGCCATGGCAGCGCTCGGTGCGTCTGACCGGCTGAGCGAACAGACGCGCGCGGCAGGCATGCACGCCTTCGCCGACGTGAACGCCATGATGCATGCGAGTGTTGCCAGCGGCGTGCTGCGCGATCATCCGCCGGCGTTCGTGGCGGCCATCATGGGCGCGCTGGCCGAAACCACCATGGACTTTATCGAGCGGGAACCCGCTCAGGCGGAGCAGTACCGCGAGGCAGGCTTTGACGTGTTCTGGCATGCCGTCGCGCAAGTGGAGGGCTGAAATCGGGCGAGCAACTCTCCACGTTTTTTTAAGCTATTAATGAGTGATTACATGCTCATCGAAACTCACAGGAGTGCATCATGGCAAAGGTATGGCTGGTAACCGGTAGCGCACGCGGACTTGGGCGCAAGATAGTTGAAGCGGCGTTGGCGGCGGGCGAAAGCGTCATTGCGACGGCACGCGATCCCCGTCAGCTGGCGGACTTGCCCGAGCGCTACGGCGAACGCGTGCGCACGGTTGCGCTGGATGTCACGGATGCCGCCGCCGCGCGGGCCGCCGTGCAAGCCGCGCTCGACGCATTCGGGCGCCTCGATGTCGTCGTCAACAATGCGGGCTTTGGCCACCTGGCGCCGTTCGAGCAGGCAAGCGACGAGGACTTCCGCGCACAGATCGATACCAACTTCTATGGCGTGATCAACGTGACGCGCGCCGCGCTGCCGGTCATGCGTCAGCAGCGGGCCGGCCATATCATGCAGATTTCGTCGGTGGGCGGGCGCGTCGGTATTCCGGGACTCAGCGCGTATCAGTCGGCCAAGTGGGCAGTCGGCGGCTTCACCGAAGTGATGAGCCAGGAACTGGCACCCCTCGGCATCAGAATGACCGCGCTGGAACCGGGCGGCATGAAGACGGAATGGGGCGTCGAAGCGAAAGGCGCGCTGCCGGAGGTGTTGCCGGACTACGCGGCGTCGGTGGGCGCGGTGGCCGCGATGCTCGAACAGTACGTCGGCAACGAGACCGGCGACCCCGAGAAGGTGGCGCAGGTCGTGCTGAAGCTGGCGTATCACGAACAGCCGCCGATGCATTTGCTGCTCGGCAGCGACGCGCTTCACTATGCGGGCGAAGCCGAGAAGGCTCGCGCCGCGAGCGGCGAGCTCTGGCGTGAGGTCAGCCTTGCGACGGATTTCACTGCTTCGCCGCAACTGCCCGATTTCCCGCCTTCGCAATCGTGAAGAGCGATTTGGTTGGTCGCGCAACGAATTGGAGCGTGTGAGATGAGAGTGCTGATCTTCGGCGCCACCGGCATGGTGGGACAGGGCGTGTTGCGCGAATGCCTGCGCGCTCAGGATGTGGAGTACGTGCAGACCATCGGCCGTTCGCCGACGGGTCAACTGGATCCGCGTCTCCACGAGATCGTCCATGCGGACATGATGGACTACGGCTCGATTGAAGCATCGCTGCAGGGCTTCGATGCCTGCTTCTTTTGCCTCGGGGTGTCGTCGATGAGGAAGACCGAGGCGGACTATACGCGGCTCACCTATGATTTGACGCTCGCGGCTGCACAAACGCTCGCGCGCCTGAACCCGCAGATGACCTTCGTGTATGTGTCCGGGACCGGCACGGATAGCAGCGAGCAGGGCCGCAGCATGTGGGCCCGCGTGAAGGGCCGCACCGAGAACGCGCTCAAGCGGCTGCCGTTCAAGGCGGTTTATCTGTTCCGTCCAGGCGTGATCGAGCAGTTGCATGGCATTCGTTCGAGGACGCGCTTATACCGGATGATTTATCCGGTGCTTAAGCCGCTGATGTCGTTGCTGCGTTTGTTGATGCCAAACCAGATCGTCACGACCGCAGACGTAGGTCAGGCGATGCTCGAGGTGGCGCGGCACGGCGCGCAAAAAGCAGTGCTCGAGCCGGCGGACATCAACGCGGTGTGCCGCGCGGCAGCGCATCCAGCGGGGACGCCACCGCTGACGCAGCGGGCGGGGTGAGCGGGAGGTAGCCCACGCGCCTTGGCGCGGCCGGCTACGCCGCGATCACCCGGTTACGCCCTTGATGTTTTGCGCGGTAGAGCCGTTCGTCGGCGGCGCGCAGGATATCGTCGATCGTATCGCCGTCGCGGCCGAACTGCGACACGCCGATGCTCACCGTGAGCGGAATCGCTTGCCCCGACTGCACGGCGAACGCGCTGCCGGCGATCGCTTCGCGAATCCGCTCGCCAATCGATTGACCCACCGTTAGCGCGGTCTGCGGCAGCAGCACCATAAACTCTTCGCCGCCTACCCGGGCGACGCCGTCGTACGGGCGGATCGCATCGAGGCATTTCTGCACGAAGCCGCGCAGGATGTCGTCGCCGACCTGATGTCCGTGCGAATCGTTGATCGTCTTGAAGTGGTCGATATCCAGCGCCAGCAGCGAGAACGGCGCGCCGTCGCGCTTGGCGCGCGCGATCTCGGCTTCCACTTGCTCGATGAACTGCCGCCGGTTCGCCACGCCCGTCAGCGGATCGGTGGCGGCGAGACGCTCGAGTTTCTGGTTGGTGCGCTTCAATTCCTGCAACGCGTTCTCCGTGCGGGCCATCGCGTCGGCAAGGCGCGTCATCAATTCCTCCTGGCTATAAATCGTCGCAAACGAGCGCGTGGTGCGGAACGCCTGCACAACGCCATAGCTCAGCAGGAAAAACCCCGCGGCGAAGATTGCATGCGCGAGCCACCACATGTGATTCCACGGGCGCGACAGAATGAATGCGAGCGAGGACAACCCGAACGACGTCACCGAAATACCGAAGATCTTCATGAGCGGCGAGCGGATTCGCCGCGTCAGCATGACCATGATGTTGATCGCCGACAACACTAGCGCGCCGCCTTCCATCGCGAGGCGCACCGCGGGACTGCTCGCGATTGGCGAATACGCCAGTACGCCCACCGCCACATCGATCACCAGAAACAGGCCGATCCAGCCGAGCCAGCGACGCGGATCGCGGCGCTGCGCCTCGGGATCGGCACGCTGATACCAGGAAAGCAGCGCGACAAACAGCAGCGCCGCCATCGCAAGTCGCGACGCCGGTCCGTACAGCAGGAACAGCCAGATGTTGTGGTGCGCCATGCCGGTGAAGGCGCCATGCAGCGCGTAAATCAGCACGAAGCCGAGAAAGCTCAAGGTCAGCCAGCGCAAAAGCGGCTCGCCGGATGACCGGTAGCAGCGCCATGCCACATACGTAACGAACAGGCCCTCGAGCGTCGCCGCCGCAATGGCGATTTCGTGAAAGGCGTGATTCTCGAAGATGAGGAGGGGATTCTGGAAAACGTACAGGTAAGCAATCAGGTAGGCCGGGATCAACGCGAAGCCCGCGATCAGCAAGCTGACATACGCCCGGGTGACAAACTCCACGCTCGGGGATGAGGCGTCATCCGCAGTGCTTGCAGCCATGTGTCGTCCTCCGGAGGTGTGGGATCGTGGCGCCATTCGCATGCGTATTGCGTAGCAACGTTAGATGCCCGTACACCTTTTATGTTCTTCTGGTCAGTCAGCCATTCTTTGATCAGTATAGGCATCCTTACGAGCAAGCACTCAGATTACAAACCCTGCGGAGAGCCGTGAAGTGCAGCGAAAAATCACTATGGCGGGTTGAGCGGGACATGTCCCAAGGATTTCGGGCGTGCGGTAACGCCCGGATCGCGCAACTCGTTCCGGGGTCTGTTACGCTACCGTTTCGAGAGAATCGTGTGCGGCGTAAAAGCTTGCTGTAAGCCGGCCATGCATGGTGACTCCGGGTGGAACCGCAATTTCCAATCACACGCGCGGGCCAACGCGCACTCTAAAAGCAATGACATGGTGACGCGTCGACCGAACGCCGTGATTGTCATCAGCCTCGCCCTTGCCGGCGCGATCCTCGCGATCGCCATCTGGGTATTGACGCAGATGCGTGAAGACGCGCTACGGCGCGCCCAGGATGCGGCCTCCAACCTTACGCTTCTGGCTCAGCGCGACGTGTCGCGCAATCTCGAACTCTACGACCTGTCGCTGCGCGCGCTGATCGAAGGTGTGCAGCATCCGGGCGTCATGGACCTGCCGCGCGACATCCGGCAGATGGTGCTGTTCGACGGCTCGGCAAGTGCCCAGGATATGGGTTCGATGCGCGTGCTGGATGAAACCGGTAAGGCGATTCTCGATTCGCAGTCCGTGACGCCGCGAGATTTCAACGGCGCCGACCGTGACTACTTCGTGGTGCATCGCCGTTCGGCCAACGTCGGCCTGTACATCAGCCATCCGTTCATGCCGCCCGGCGGCGCGGGCTTGAGTATCGCGTTGAGCCGGCGTCTGGCGCATCCCGACGGCAGCTTTGCCGGCGTGGTGGTCGGCACCATGCAACTAAGTTATTTCCAACGCCTGTTTGCCGACATGAATCTCGGCAACTACGGTTCGATGTCGTTGATACTCGATGACGGCACGATGCTGGCGCGACGCCCCTACGATCTGAAGATCATCGGCATCAATCTGTCCGGCACGGCGAATTTCACGCGTTTCACGAAACGAAACAGCGGCGAATTCCTCGGCAAGGCGGCCATCGACGGCGTCGAACGATGGTATGCGTTTCGCCATATCGACGGCGTGCCGCTGGTAGTGGACGTCGCCATATCCACTCATGATGTATACGCCGCATGGCGGCATCGTGCGTGGATCATCGGCTCGCTGATCGGCGCGCTGGACGTCGTGATCATCGCGTTGGCCGTGCTGTTCTCGCAGCAACTGAAGCGCCGTCTCGCGGTGGAGGAAGCCCTGCGCGTGCTCGCGCGCACGGACGGCCTGACGGGCCTCAACAATCGGCGCACCTTCGAGGAGCACGCGGAGCGCCAGTGGCAGCTGGTGCATCGCACCGGGCGGCCGTTGTCGCTGTTGCTGATCGACGTCGACAACTTCAAGGGCTTCAACGATCTCTACGGCCACTCGGCAGGCGACGACGCGCTGATGGCGGTGGCCCGCTGTATCGAGGGCAATGTCAGGCGTCCCGGCGACGTGGCCGCGCGCTACGGTGGCGAGGAGTTTGCGGTGTTGCTGCCGGATACGCCGGCGTATGACGCAGCACTGATCGCCGAGAAAATCCGCGCGGCGGTGCAGGCGCTGGAAGTTCGCCACGTCGCCAGTTCCCATCATTTGCTGACCGTCAGCATTGGTGTGGCCAGCACCGCGAGCCATCCGTTTCCCACCTGCCGGGCGCTCGTCAACGCCGCGGATACCGCCCTCTACGAGGCCAAGGATGCCGGCCGCAATCGCATTCTTTGCTACCCCGTCGCAGCGCGCGCTGACATGCCGGGGATGGCCACCCAACCCAGCCCGTGAACCGCGCCTGACAAGCCGGCCCCGCGTGCTCCGCTCGGCTTCCTGCACATTTAATTCCGGGTAATATTGCGTTCTAATTTTACCCGGATATAATTTGCGCAAGATCCACGACC
The DNA here is from genome assembly GCF_036488795.1 of Paraburkholderia sp. Taxonomy (GTDB): domain Bacteria; phylum Pseudomonadota; class Gammaproteobacteria; order Burkholderiales; family Burkholderiaceae; genus Paraburkholderia. Next base: position 14,626 of record NZ_DASXHA010000060.1, on the reverse strand, counting down.
GGGAGTATCGCGATGACCACGCGAACCACCACATGCATTGCTTTCGAAGGCGTCCGGCGCATTGCGGCTGGCTCATTGGGCGAGGTGGCGCTCGCCGTGAAGAAGGTGACGGAACGCGGGGAACTGGCGCCGGTGCTGGTCTTCGACAGCGTAACGGGCCGACCGGTTGAATTCGATCTGCGCGGTACGGCGGCCGACGTGCTCGCCCGCCTGGCCGCACAAGAAGCTGCCGCCGCGGACGCTGCTGAATCGACGGCGTCGGTAGACCTTGCTGAGGCAGGCGACGATGCCGTGCCGCGTGGCCGTGGCCGTCCGAAGCTGGGCGTGGTGGCGCGTGAGGTGACGCTGCTGCCGCGTCACTGGGACTGGCTGAACCAGCAGTCGGGAGGCGCTTCGGTCGCGCTGCGCAAACTGGTGGAAGCGGCACGCCTCGCCAGCGACGACAAGGACCGCATGCGTGATGCGCAGGAAGCCGTGTATCGCTTCATGACGGCACTTGCGGGCAACTTGCCGGGCTATGAGGAGGCGACACGCGCGCTCTATGTTCCTGATCGAGCGCGCTTTGAAACGTCTATCGCGCAGTGGCCCGAGGACGTGCGAGAACATACGACGCGCCTTGCTGCTTCCGCTTTCGGCGCGGCCTGAGCGTCGCACTCGCGCAATTCGAAGCCTTGAATCAGCGCAGATTGAATTAGCCGCAAAACCAGCAGGCAAAAAAAAGCCGCTCACACCGGGGAGCGTGAGCGGAAAAGTCGGAGAGATACAACTTCGCATGCGCAATATTGGGGGTCACGCAGCAAAGCCAGTGTATTCACCGGCCGCGCCGTGTTGAATCGGACAAGTCCCATTTACCTCATGTAGCTGCGGATCGACGCGTTTCGGCTTCGCTATCGTCTCCCGGTCGTTCCTGCGATTGGCGCGACACGTCCGTGAGTGCCGCGCCGTAACTGGACGGGATGCGCAGGCGGAGCAATCTCGCGGCCGAGTCTGCACAGAGATCCGGCAAGCCTCGTTGAGGATGCTGAAATGAAGTCGTTTGCGCGCAAGCGATGCTGCGTCCGGGTTCGCTGCAGCGCGTCCACGACTTTGCTTGTCAGCGCCAGCGGCTCTCCGTACACTCGCGCGTGTTTTGCACATAGCGTCGAACCCGGCGTCGACCCCGGTGCCGCCGGGCCGGCGCCTGTCGAACGCCGAACCATAAACACGCGATAGACACGCGATCAACACGCCGATAGAGGAGACCCCCGCGATGGCCGATTCCTACTTCCCCCGCTGGCGCACACAGCCGAGCGCCGCCGAGGGCCGCGTCGTCAACACCGACGAGCGGCTCGCCTGGCCGCAGATGATCGCCATGGGCATTCAGCACGTCGTCGCCATGTTCGGCTCGACCGTGCTCGCGCCGCTCCTGATGGGCTTCGATCCGAACCTTTGCATCTTCATGTCTGGCATCGGCACGCTGCTGTTTTTCCTCGTGGTGGGCGGCCGTGTGCCGAGCTATCTGGGCTCGAGCTTCGCGTTCATCGGCCTCGTGATTGCCGTGACCGGCTACGGCGGCCACGGGCCGAATCTGAACGCGCCGGTGGCGCTGGGCGGCATCATCGCGTGCGGCGTGGTCTACGCGATCATCGGGCTGATCGTGTCGGCGGTCGGCACGAGGTGGATAGAAACGCTGATGCCGCCGCTCGTGACAGGCGCGATCGTCTGCGTGATCGGGCTCAACCTCGCTCCGATCGCGGTCAAGGGTGTGAGCGGCAGCAACTTCGACTCGTGGATGGCGCTCGTCACGGTGCTGTGCGTGGCCGCCGTCGCGGTGTTCGCGCGCGGCATGCTGCAGCGCCTGCTGATTCTGGTGGGCCTGCTGGTTGCGTACGTGATCTATGCCATCGTCACCAACGGCCTCGGCATGGGCAAGCCGATCGACTTTTCGATCGTCGCCAACGCGGCCTGGTTCGGCATGCCGCACTTCACCGCGCCCGTGTTCAGCGCGCAGGCCATGACGCTGCTTGCGCCGATCGCCGTGATTCTCGTCGCGGAAAATCTCGGCCATATCAAGGCGGTTAGCGCGATGACCGGACAGAATCTCGACCGCTATGTGGGCCGCGCGTTTCTCGGCGATGGTCTCGCTACGATCGTCTCCGGCTTTGCCGGCGGCACGGGCGTGACGACTTACGCGGAGAACATCGGCGTGATGGCCGTGACCAGAATCTACTCGACGCTCGTGTTCGTGATCGCCGCGCTCATCGCACTGGTGCTCGGCTTCTCGCCGAAGTTCGGTGCGGTGATCCAGACCATCCCCGGACCGGTGCTGGGCGGAGTGTCGATTGTCGTGTTCGGGCTGATCGCGGTGACGGGTGCGCGTATCTGGGTCGTCAACAAGGTGGATTTCTCCGACAACCGCAACCTGATCGTCGCCGCCGTGACGCTCGTATTGGGCGCGGGCGATTTCTCGCTGAAACTGGGCGGCTTCGCGCTGGGTGGCATCGGCACGGCCACCTTCGGCGCGATCATCCTGTATGCGCTGCTGCGCCGTAAGCCGGCGCAACAACCCGCGCTGTGAGCGAAGCGGCTGGGCGCGCTTAAACCCGCGCCCGGCCCCGCGTCGTCAACGCCGTCTCCGACAGATCCACCTCGCGCATCAGCTTGTTCAGCGTCTCGTCATTGATCTTCTGCGTGTTGCGCAACGCCAGCAGCGCCGCGCGTTCCGCGCGCATCGCCGCCAGCTTCATCTGGAATTCGAGCGCATCCGCGCGACGCGCCCGCTCGGCGGGCGCCGTCGCTTCGTCGAGCGTGGCGAGCCGGCGGCGATAGATATCCATCACCCGCGCGGTCACATCCGCCGCATAGGCGGAGGCGGATTCGTCGAGGTCGGCGCTGGTCGTTTCATGCAGACGGTCGACCGCGCGGATCGCGGCTTGCGCGGCGATCTTGCGCGCGGCCTTTTCTTCGGCGGCGTTCGGATCGCGTCCGCGCCGCCAGCCGCGCAGCAACAGCGGCAGTGCAATCACCGCCACCAGCAGCGACACCAGGATCACCCCCGACGCGATAAAGATCGCGAGGTCGCGTCCGGGCAGCGGCGCGTTATTGGGCAGCGCGACGGGCAGCGACAGGATACCGGCCAGCGTCACCGCGCCGCGCACGCCGGCGACTGTCGTAACGGCGACGGTGCGCAGGCCGGGCACGGCGTTCGCCATGCCGAGCTTCGCGGCGCCGCGGCTCGCATACCAGCGCAGCAGCCAGACCCAGACGAACCGCATCGCGTACAGTGCGATCGCGACAGCGGCGATATAGCCGATCAGCATCGCCACCTGCCTGTCGCTGGTCTCATGGGCGTCGAGCAAGGCGCGTCCGAGGATATGCGGGAATTGCAGCCCGAGCAGAATGAACACCATGCCGTTGAAGACGAATTCGATCATCGTCCAGGTGCTGTTCGCGCGCACCCGCGCGGCGACCGGCTCCGCCCGCGAGATGCTGGTGTAGTTCATCATCATGCCGGCCGCGACTGCCGCCAGAATGCCCGAGCAGCCGAAATGTTCGGCGAACAGGTACGCGGCAAACGGTATCAGCAGTGTCATCACCACACTGGGCGCCGGGTCGCCTCCGTCGGTGACGGTGAGAAAGCGTGCCGACGCCAGGCTGAAAAGCCACGAGACCGCCGCGCCGATGGCGAGGCCGCCGGCGGCGATCACCACGAAGCTGATCGACGCATCGCGCAGCGAGAACACCCCGGTCAAGGCAGCCGCAATGGCGAACTTGAGTGCGACGAGGCCTGACGCGTCGTTCATCAACGCCTCGCCTTCGAGGATGTGCATCAGATGCGCCGGAATCTGGTTCTTGCCGGCGATTCCGGAGAGCGCGACCGCGTCGGTCGGCGACAGCACGGCTGCGAGCGCGAAGGCGACCGGCAGCGAAATCTCCGGCACCAGCGCATGAATGAAATAGCCGACCGCCAGCACCGTCATGAACACCAGACCGAGTGCCAGCATCAGGATCGCGCGGCGCGCCATGAAGAACTCGCGCTTCGGGATGCGCCATCCATCCGCGAACAGCAGCGGTGGAATAAAGAGCATCATGAAGATGTCGGGATCGAAGGTGACGTGCAGTCCGAGCCGAGGCCACGCGAGCACGGCGCCCAGCGCGATTTGCACGAGCGGCAGCGGCAACCTGAACGGCAGCGCGCGGGTGCAGATGCCGGATACGGCCACCGCGAGCAAGAGAATCAGGACGGTAAAGACAATTTCCATCGGGCGTGTTTTCGCTTGGGGCGGCGTGTCGCGGCCTGCCGGATGTCCTATCGGATGACGGCTAACGAATGGCTGACACGCGCGGGCAATAAGGCCGAAGTTTAGCCCGAGGCGTTTGCGGAACGTTGTGAAAGCACAGCAGAGGACCAGGTTGCCACGCACCGTTGCGGTGCGTCGTGCGCCCCGACACGACGCAGGCAACTCCAGTCGGTGCAGCGTCGCATGCAAACTTCGGCTGGATGTGGGCCAGCGTGCGCACGGAGCTTGCTTAAGCAGTGTCGATGACGCACATTTTGAGAACTGGGCCTGTGGCTTTTCGCCTTCGCGATTGGACCGGCCCCGCGCTCGCGTGAGAGGAATGCATGACGATTGCGCAACAGGAAAGGACGGCGGCCGCGCCGCATGGTTTTGAAGTCAGCGTGACTTCAGGGCTGGAACGATATTCGGTGCAGCACGGGGATCTGGAATTGACGAGCGTGTTCCAGCCGATTTTCAGCCTGTCGCACATGCGCGCGGTCGGCTACGAAGGTTTGCTGCGGGCTCACGATTCGCTCGACCGGCCGGTGTCGCCGCTCGACGTTTTCGGCCAGGCCGCGCGCCTCGGCGATGTGCTGCAGGTGGACCGGCTGGCGCAGGCCTTGCACCTGGAAAACTTCAAGGTATTGGGTGCCGAGACAGAGTGGCTGTTCCTCAACGTTCATCCGGGGGCGCTGACCGATCCGTATCACGCTGCCGCGCTGCTGGCCAACCTGCGGCGGCTCGACCTGCCGCCACGGCGCATCGTGCTCGAAGTGCTCGAACAGCGCGCGGAAGATCTCGAACGTCTGGCCGAAGCGGTGCGCCGGTTCCGCGAACTCGGCTTCCTGATTGCGCTGGATGACTTCGGCGCCGGGCATTCGAATGTCGAACGCATCTGGCAACTGAATCCGGACATCGTGAAGCTCGACCGGATCATGCTGTCGCATGCTGCGCATCGCGCGGATATGGCGACCATTCTGCCCGGCCTGGTTGCGTTGTTGCACGAGGCGGGCAAGCTGGTGCTGATCGAAGGCGTGGAGACCGAGCATGAGGCGCAGATGGCGCTCGCCTGCGATGCAGACTTCGTACAGGGCTTCTTCTTCGGCCGGCCCAATCCCGGTGCCACCGATAGCGCGCAAGCCACGACCATCATCAGCGAAGTCACCGAACGCTACCGCACCCAGACCGAGGCCCGCGAGCGCCGCAATGCGAGCCGCCTCGCACCGTACGTCCGTGCCTTCGAGCGGGCGGCGGAGCGGCTTGCGGCCGGCGAGCCGCTCGAAGAAGTGTGCTGGAATTTCCTCGCGCTCGATCACGCCGCGCGTTGTTTCCTGCTGGATGCAAAGGGCCGCCAGGCCGGCCGCAATGTGGTGTTGCGCGCTGATCGCGCGGCACACGAAACGCGCTTTCTGCCGCTCGCCGACGCGCAGGGCGCCAACTGGCTGCGCCGGCCGTATTTCCGCGCGGCGATCAATGCGCCGGAGCGGGTGCATGTGACGCGGCCGTATTTGTCGATCAACGAGGCCCTGCCGTGCGTGACGCTTTCGGTGGCCACGCATGTCGGCGAGCAGACCTGCGTGCTATGCGGCGATATTGATTGGGCCGAGGAAGAGCGCATCTGAGATCATGTCGTTTTCAACGACGCCGATCTGTCATGTCTTCTCAGTCATCCGCTCCGTCTGTTCTGCTCGAGGTGATCGCCACGACCGTATCCGACGCGCGGCTTGCCGCGCAGGCGGGCGCCGACCGGCTCGAACTGGTCACCGCAATGGGCGAGGGCGGCCTGACGCCCAGCCTCGGCTTGATCGAAGCGGTGGTTGCGGCCGTTGAAATACCGGTGAACGTGATCGTGCGGCCGCATAGCCGCTCATTCGTGTTCGATGCGGATAACTACGCGGTGATGCTGCGCGACGTGCGTGCCATTGCGGCGACAGGCGCAAATGGTGTGGTGATCGGCATGCTGGGCGCGGATGGCGAGATCGACCGTGACGGTCTGGCGCGGGTGATCGATGCGGCGGATGCGCTGAAGATCACGTTTCATCGCGCGTTCGATGCAGCGCGGGATCTGCAGAAGGCGCTTGACGTGTTGCTGGGGTTCGAGGCGGTGACGAATGTGCTGACCTCGGGCGGGCAGCCTTCGGTACTGCAGGCCGAACAGATGATGCGGACGCTGGTCGGGCAAACCGCGGGCTCGCATTGCACGGTGCTGGCGGGAGCGGGATTGACGGTAGATGCGGTGGCGGGGTTCGTGCGGGCCACCGGCGTCAAGGCGGTGCACTTTGGCTCAGGTGTGCGGGTTGGAGGGAATGGGCTCGCAGCGGTGGATTCCCAAAAGATTGCGCGGGTGAGGGCGGAGCTGGACGCGCCGTCCTGACCATTTTCTGGGTGGGCCTATGAGCTTATAACCGCGCACCGTTCCAAACCGCATCCTCTCCTGAACGACGCGCGCCTTCTTTAACTCACTTCACGACCACCACTGGAATTCCCCGCAAGGTTCCCGCGCCCTTGGCGTCGTCGAGCGCCTGCTTCACCGCCGCGCCCGTTGTCGCCTCAATCTGCAGGCGTGCGGCCAACTCGCGTTCGGTGCGCTTCACGCCGGCCAGATTCGCCAGCTTGACGTGTCCGTAGCCGCGAATGCGCGCATGCAACTCAGCGAGCTTTGCGACGTCCTCCGCATTCGCCGTGTCCAGCTTCGTGAACGCACGTTGCAGGGTCGATTCGTAATCGTCGGCGAGCTGACGTTCCATGCGGCGTTCGAGCGTGCGGCCGAACGGATCGAGCATCGTGCCGCGCAGTCCACTGAACTTCGCCATCACGCCCAGCACCGGCCATAGCCACTGGCCGAAGGTTTGCTTCACGGGTGTGGCACCCTGCTGCGGGCGCACCAGCGTCGGCGGCGCCAGGTTGAATTTCACGCCAAAATCTTTGCCCGCGACGCCTTCAAATTGCGCTTCGAGCGACGCGCGAAACGCGCTGTCGGTATGCAGGCGCGCCACTTCGTATTCATCCTTCACGGCCAGCAGCCGATAAAACGTCGTCGCGACAGCCCGTGTCACACGCTCACCGGATGCGTTGCCAATGGCCGCTTCCGCACGCCGCGCCGCCTCGACCAGCGCACGATAGCGCTTCACGTAGCGCTCGCCGCCGTAGACCGCGAGGCGCCCTTCGCGATGCGCGATCAGCTCATCCACGGTGTCGACGCGCACCGGCTGTTGCGCGCCGTGACGCGCCTGCCAAAGCGATTCCAGCGCAGCCGGATCAGCAGCCGCAAGACGGCCCACCGAAAACGCCAGCTGATTCATTTGCACCGCGACGTTGTTCAGTTCGATCGCGCGCATCAGCGCCGCGAACGACACCGGCACGAGTCCCAGCTGCCAGGCAAAACCGAGCATCAGAATATTGGCGCCGATCGTATCGCCGAGAAAACGCGTCGCCAGCGCCTGGGCATCACAGGCGGACATGAAGTCGTCGCCCGCCGCATGACGCATCTTGTCGATCAACGCGTCGGCGTGCAGGTTCGCATCCGGGTTCTGCACGAATGTCGCATTTGGAATGGCGTGCGTGTTCACGACGATCCGCGTGCGGCCGTGGCGCACGGTCTGCAGCGCGTCCGAACTTGCGCCGACCACCATGTCGCATGCCAGCAGCACGTCGGCCTGCTGCGTGTCGATGCGTACCTGGTTGAGCCACTCGTCGCGCGCGGCAAAACGTACGAACGAGAGCACCGAGCCGCCTTTCTGCGCAAAGCCCATGAAGTCGAGCACCGACGCACTCTTGCCTTCCAGATGCGCCGCCATGCTGATCAACGCGCCCACTGTCACGACGCCGGTGCCGCCCACGCCCGTCACCAGAATGTCGTACGGCGCGGCATCGAGCTGGGTGGCCGGAACCGGCAGCGCGTCGACTCGCGCGGCCAGCGCCGCCGCGTCGAAGGCCACGCCCGCGGCCTTCTTCAGCTTGCCGCCTTCGATCGTCACGAAACTCGGACAGAAGCCGTTCACGCACGAGTAATCCTTGTTGCACGACGACTGGTCGATGCGGCGCTTGCGGCCCAGCGCAGTCTCGACCGGTTCCACCGACAGACAGTTCGACTGCACGCCGCAATCGCCGCAGCCTTCGCACACTTCCTCGTTGATAAAGAGGCGCTTGTCGGGATCGGGGAATTCGCCTTTCTTGCGGCGCCGGCGCTTCTCGGCGGCGCAGGTCTGATCGTAGATCAGCACGGTGACGCCATCGGTGTCGCGCAGTTCGCGTTGCACCGCGTCCAGTTCGCTACGGTGATGAAACGTCGTGCCCTGCGGAAACACTCCATGATGACCGTCGTATTTCTCGGGCTCGTCACTCACCACGACGAAGCGCGACACCCCTTCGGCTTCCACCTGGCGCGCAATCTGCGGCACCGAAATGCTGCCGTCGACCGGCTGACCGCCGGTCATCGCCACCGCGTCGTTATACAGAATCTTGTAGGTGATGGTGGCCTTCGCCGCCACCGCCTGGCGGATCGCCAGAATGCCGGAGTGGAAGTACGTGCCGTCGCCGAGGTTCTGGAACACGTGACGCGTTTTCGTGAACATCGAATGCGAGGCCCAGTCGACGCCTTCGCCGCCCATCTGGATGAGCCCCGTCGTGTCGCGCTCCATCCACGAGGCCATGAAGTGACAGCCGATGCCGGCTTGCGCGATCGAACCGTCCGGCACTTTGGTCGACGTGTTGTGCGGGCAGCCGGGGCAAAAATAGGGCGTGCGTTTCACGGCGTCGGCCGCGTTCGAGAGGATTTGCGGCGCGACCAGATCGACGACGCGTTCGCGTCGATCGAGTGCGGGCTTGTGCCGCGCCAGCCAGTTCGCAAACACCGGCAAGATGCGTGACGGCCGCAATTCGCCTAGCGCCGACAGCAGCAGCGTGCCGTCCTGTGCGTGCTTGCCGATCACGACAGGACGTGCGCCGTCAGTCCGGTTGTACAGATAGTCCTTGATCTGCTGTTCGATGACCGGGCCCTTCTCCTCGATCACGAGCACTTCAGAGAGGCCGCTAACGAACGCGTCGATACGCGTCATTTCCAGCGGGAACGACAGCCCCACCTTGTAGATCCGCACGCCGGCCGCTTCCAGATCGGCGACGCTCAGATCGAGCCGGCGCAGCGTTTCCATCAGGTCCAGATGCGCCTTGCCGCAGGTGACGATGCCGACGTTCGCGTGCGGACTGGGCGCGATCCATTTGTCGATGCTGTTGGTGCGCGCGAAATGGCGCACGGCGTCAAGCTTCGCGGCGAGCCGCGCTTCGATGGTGAGACTCGGCAGATCGGGCCAGCGGTTATGCAAACCGCCGGCTGGCGCCTGAAAATCACGTGGCGTGTTCCATTCGGTCTGGAGTGCATCCAGATCGACTGTGGAGCCGGACTCGACCGTCTCCGAAATAGCCTTGTAGCCGACCCAGGCCCCCGAGAAGCGCGACAGGGCCCAGCCGTACAGGCCGAATTCGAGCATGTCCGCGACGTTCGACGGATTCACCACCGGCATGTGCCAGGCCATCATCGCGAAGTCGCTTTGATGCGGCATCGACGACGATACGCAGCCGTGATCGTCACCCGCCACCACCAGCACGCCGCCATGCGGCGACGAACCATACGCGTTGCCGTGCTTTAGCGCATCGCCCGCGCGATCCACGCCCGGGCCCTTGCCGTACCACATCGCAAACACGCCTTCGACAGTGCGCTCCGGATCCGACTCCACCCGCTGCGTACCGAGCACGGCCGTACCGCCGAGTTCTTCATTGATGGCAGGCAGAAAGCGGATATCGCTCGCGCTGAGCAGTTTCTTCGCCTTCCACAATTGCTGGTCGACCATGCCGAGCGGCGAGCCGCGATAGCCGCTGATAAAGCCCGCGGTGTTCATGCCGCGCGCCTGATCGAGGGCGCGTTGCATCAGCGCAAGACGCACGAGCGCCTGCGTGCCGGTCAGGAAGATGCGGCCGCGTGAGGCGGTGAGGTTATCGGAAAGCTTGTAATCGGCGAGAGCCGGCGTGCCGTCGATGGGCAGGCGAGCGGTCATTGTGAGTCTCCGTTGTTATGCATTCGCGCGCGCTGGGTGCGGACCGCCAGGGCAATCAGGGCCGTCGCTCCGCGTTCGCGTCGAAAGAGACTCTATTTTTTAGCGCCGATTAGAGTAAATTTTTGCTAGTTTGCTGCGTTGTTCATTGGAAGCGGTGAAGTACTGCGCAAATTCATCGGGTTTTGAGTCAGATCTGCGCGCGCCGCCTGTTTCGCGTGCATCAGGCGCCCGGTACGGTGTTCGGCTTGATGGTGACCGGCGGCGTCGCGCGCGGTTCGAGCGGCACGACTTCATCGAAATGTGCGTAGTCGATATGGCTCACGCCTTCTTCTTCGCGGATCAGATCGACATAGCGATGCTGCCAGCGGATGTCGTCCGCTTCCCACGCATGACGTGCCTGCATGGTCTGCGAAGTGGATTCATCGGCGCCTTCGATGGTGATCAGTAACGACGCGTCGCGGGCTTTCATCGACTCGGCGGTTTCGCCGAATAGCGGGCTGGTTTCGTCGATGATATGCATCACCGTCCAGCCATACAGAAACGCGGGATGCTGTTCGCGCACGAGCGGCAGGTCGTAGAGTTTGCGCGACGGGTAACCTTCGAGGCTGGTTTCGAGGCGCATGATGCGCAGCTTGGCGCGCGCTTCGGCGATCACATTCTGGCGGCCGTTGGCGGCCCGCGCCATCAGCGTCATGTGTCCATCAATGGGGCGGATCACCACGTAACGGGCAAACCGGATCATGGCGCGCGGCCGCGAAAAGCGCGCGAAGATGAGGCCGGTGGCCAAGGCAATGCTCGACATGCCGATGAAGATTTCCAGCGTGGCGACCAGGTGTCCGTACACCGTTTGCGGATGCATATCGCCGTAGCCGACCGTCGCGAGGGTTTCGACGCTGAAGAAAAACGCGCCGGCGAAACCCTGTGGAGACTGGTTCGCGATCGGTGCCGTGCCGAGCATGTAAAGCGAAGCGAACACGGTATTGAGCAGCAGAAACACCGTGGCCAGCGACACGAAGAAGACTGGCCAGTTGACCGTCAACGCGTTGTGATAGATGTCCTGCCAGAAACGCACCGGCATGCCGTGCGCGACGATGACCCGCGAGTTCAGTCGCAGTTCTCGGCTGCCGCGCGGCAAGCGCCTGCCGGAGGCCGCGGTGTCGCCCGGGGTCGTGCCGGTAGTGCTGCCGGTGCGCGCGCTGGTGCCTGAGCCGGTAGCGCGGTCTGACGTGTCGATCGCCATTTCGTGTTTGTTCTTGGGCTTGAAAACGCGCAAAGCGTAGCACGCCACCGCGCGCATTCAGACAAAGCTTGAATCACGGCTTGCGAGCCGATACGCAACGTCCACCCACACTTCACGGAAACGCGCGCGGCTTCGGAATACCCGCGCCGTGTTCGATATCCGCGACGGCCTGGAGATGCGCCGCTTCGATCGCTTCGGTTTCACTTGCATAGCCGGTGTCGCCGCCGACCGTGGTCCACGTCTGCACCGCAGTGTCGCGATGACGGATTTCATATTCCGCGTCCCAGCGCGCGCCTTGCAGTTCGAGCGGGCGCACGTGGATCGCATACACGCCAAAGAGGAAGAGCTGTTCAGCCATCATCGCCTCCAGCCGGTTGAGTCGCGGTGAGTTCGCAAAGGCGTAGCAGAAACGCAGGCACGCGGCGCGCGCCGCCGCGTTTTTCTAGAATTCGATTTCGCCGAGGATGCGGTGAGCGAGCGCCTTTGCTTCCTCGAGGGCTTCTTCTTCGGTCGTCGACGTCGCCTCGACTTCGTACAAGGTGTTTTCCAGTTCGTCGCCTTCATCGCGCGCGAGTGCAACGACGCCCCGGAATTGCCCGCCGTCTACCGGACGCACCGTGGCGGTGGCCGTGTAGAGCCCTTTCGTATAGGTGATGTCCTCGACCATGATGCATCTCCTGCAAGGGGGAGATTCCATCGTAGCACGCGGATTTAAGACTTACCGGCGAAGTGGCTCGCTCACCCTTCCAGCAATGCCACCACTTCATCCAGCGACGGCGAATGCGCCCCCGAGTGGCGGCACGCCGCTGCGCCCGCGGCCAGCGCAAACGCAAGATGTTCTGGCCAGGTGCGTTGCGGCGCCGTCATCAGACTGAACAGGAGGCCGCCAATCGACGCGTCGCCGGCACCGACCGTATCCGCTACTTCGACGCGCGGCGGCTGTGCCTCGATGAGCGTGTCGCCATGGAAGAGGGTCGCTTTGTCCGAGCCGCGGGTGACGAGCAGCGTCGCGGACGGATTCATCGCGCGCAACCGGGCGATCGCTTCGGCTTCGGTGGTTTTGAAGAGCTGGCTCAGATCTTCGTCGGAGACCTTGATCAGGTCCGCGAGCGCGGCCATCTTGCGCAGCGTCGGCTCGTAGCCGTGCGCCATCAGGTTGCGGTAATTCGGGTCGAAGCTGATCTTGACGCCGCGCGAGCGCAACTCGGCGGCGAGCTTGGCCAGCGTATCGCCGAGCGGCTGGCGCACGAGGCTGATACAGCCGAAGTGCGCCCACTTCACCTGACTCATCCAGCCTTCGGGCAGGCGCGACGGATCGAACGCGAGGTCGGCGCCGTTCTCGCCCATGAAGAAGTACGCAGGCGGATGCGTTTGATGAACGATCGCCAGCAGCGGCGGATGCTCGACGCGCTGCATGAAACGCATGTCGAGACCCGCGGCGACGCTCGCGTTCCACAGTTCATCGGAGAAGTTGTCCGTGCCGAGCGAGCCGGCGCACGCGGTGGGCAAGCCGAGCCGCGCGACCGCGCGCGCGACGTTCCAGCCGGCGCCTCCCGGGCGCGACAGCCAATGCGAGTCGCCGGTGCGTACGAGGTCGGTCAGGATGTCGCCGGCCGAGACGAAGAAGGGAAATTCAGTGCTCGCGCTCATGATGCTCACCGTGCGGATTCAGATTCAGTTGAGTCGGACGCGTCGGCAGGCAGTGCATGTGCCAGCACTTCGTAGCATGCGCCCATCGTGTGATAGTCGGTCTTGCCGGCGGGGCTCTTCTCGTCGCTGTACTTGCGATTGTCGCAAGTCAGGATGCGATACCACGCGCCGTATTTATGGTCGACAAAGTGCGCCCAACTATAGCGCCAGATTTCGTCGTACCAGTCCCAGAAGCGCTCGTTGCCGGTGCGTTTGCCGAGCAGCGCGGCGGTCGCGAAGGTTTCGGCCTGCACCCAGAAATACTTGTCGTGATCGCAGACCGTGCCGTCCGGGCCGAAGCCGTAGTGGAGGCCGCCGTGATCGTCGTCCCACGCGCGGGTCATGGCGGCGTCGAACAGTTCGATCGCACGCGGCAGCAGCCACGGCAACGGACGATGCCGTTCGAGGATCAGCAGCAGCTTGGCCCATTCGGTCTGGTGGCCTGGCTGAAAGCCCCACGGACGGAAGATGTTCGAGCTGTCTTCCTCGTTGTAGTGCCAGTCCACCGACCAGTCCGCATGGAAATGTTCCCACACGAGGCCTTGCGAAAGCTTCGCCTGACGCAGCGTGATGTTCGACGCCACCCGTTCCGCGCGGTCCAGATAGACGAGGTGGCCGGTTGCCTCGTAGGCGGCGAGCAGCGCCTCGGTCGTGTGCATGTTGGCGTTCTGGCCGCGATACGAACTCACGCGCCAGTCGGGCGTGGCTTCATCGGCGTACAGGCCGGCGGCGGCGTCCCAGAAGCGGTGTTCCATCAGTTCGAAGGTGGCGCCGATCATGGGCCGCGCTTCTTCGATGCCGGCCATCGCAGCATGCGAATAAGCGAGCAGCACGAAGGCGAGGCCGTAGCAATGACGCGTGGCATCCAGCACGTGCTTGCTGCCGTCGCGCCAGTCGAGTTCCCAGTCGTAGCCCTTGTGCCCGGCGTCCCAGTGCACGTCGCGCAGGAAAGTCAAGCCGTGGCGCGCGTACTCCAGATGCTTCGGATCGCCGAACTCGCGATACGCCATCGCGTAGTTGAAGACGTAGCGGCAACTGCTGACGAGGTGGCGCGTGGTGCGGTTATAGACGGAACCGTCGTCGCGGAAGAAATGATAGAAACCGCCACTCGGATCGAACACATTCGGCGCATAGAAGCGCAAGGTGTCCTGAATGTGCGAGTGCAGGAAAGCACGGTCGCGGAAGGTGGCGACGGCAGGCGCTTTGGGCGCCACGCCGGTGGCCTGATCAGGTTGAGTCGTATCGGATTGCGTCATGGCTTTTTCACCGAGGTACTGGCACGGGCAATGAGATGAACGGGCAACCGGACTTCTGTTTCGGCGGGCGCGTCTTCGAGCAGCAAGTCGACGCCGCGCCGTCCGAGCGCTTCCTTGTCGACCGAAATGGTG
>NZ_DASXHA010000056.1:0-20535 GCF_036488795.1 Paraburkholderia sp. | reverse complement strand
TGTTGTCGTAGTGACCGGCCTTCACGTAGTTGAGGAAGTTCTCAACCGACTTCGGTGCCTTTTCAGCGTCCAGCTCGAGCTTGATGACGCCGTGATTCGTGTGCAGTTCGACCATGATGGAATCCTTTGATGAACAGGTGGTTGGAAGGCGCGGCGCATCGCATCGCAGAAGATGCGTGGGGCCGCGCGAGGGTATCCGTGGTGACGGGGCGTTACTTGCCGACGATCGTCGCCGATTCGATCACGATCGGCGTTTGCGGCACATCTGCCATCGGGCCGCGTGTGGTAGTCGGCGTACCTTCGATCTTTTTCACGACGTCCATGCCCGAGGTCACCTTGCCGAACACGGCGTAACCGTTGCCGTCCTGCCCCGGGTAATCGAGGCCGGCGTTGTCAGCGGTATTGATGAAGAATTGCGCGGTGGCCGAATCCGGATCGCTCGTGCGCGCCATGGCGATTGCGCCGGTCACGTTCTTCAGGCCATTGCGGCTTTCGAGCTGAATCGGCGCACGCGTGGGCTTCTCAGCATAGCTTTGCGTGAAGCCGCCGCCCTGAATCATGAAGCCGGGAATCACGCGGTGAAAGATCGTGCCGCTGTACTGGCCGGACTTCACGTAGTCGAGAAAGTTGGCGACCGTCTTGGGCGCCTTCTCCGGATACAGCTCGACACGGATGTCGCCGTCGGTGGTCTTGAACAGCACGGACGGATGCGCGGCTTGCGGCGCGGACTGGGCAAAAGCGGGCGCGTTAGCGATCAGGGCGGCGCTGCCGAGCGCCAACATCAACCATTTCATGAAGATCCTCAGGGTGGAAAAATACGTTGGCGTCGAGCGTGCAGGATGCCATGCCGCCGCTTACTGCGATGGCGCCATGTAAGGCGGCATGCCGAGCGAGCCGTTCGGGCCGCCGAACTGGAAGCCCGGCGATTGCGTTATGTTCGAGGTGGCGCGATTCGTGTAGTCCTCGGGCGGGGCCACTTTCTTGACCGGCGTGGCGCTCTTTGGAGGCGAAACAATTTTCTGGATGTCGGCAAGGCGCTGCTGCGAGGTGCCGCTTGCCTGACCGAGGCCCTGCGCGCGCTGGTAGGCCGACGCGGCGAGGCGCAGATACAGGTCGCCGAGATTTTCGTAAGCGAGACCATAGTTGGGGTTCGCCTTGGTGGCCGTTTCGAGCGCTTCGCGCGCTTCGGTATAGCGGCCGTGCTTCGCGTAGAGCGCTGCCAGGTTGTTATAGGGTTCGGGCAGCTCCGGATAGCTTTGCGTCAACGCGATGAAGGCGTTAATGGCTTCGTCGTCACGATTCAGGTGCGCGAGCACGGTGGCGCGCTTGAACTGCGCCTGCGCGTCGCGCGGATTCGCGGCGACCCGGGCGTCGAGTTGCGTGAGCGCGGCGTTCCAGTTTTTCTGCGCAATCGACGCGTCGATTTCCGGCGTACCGTCGCGCACGGCGGGGCCCGTGGCCATCACGGGCGTCTTTTGCGCGTACGCCGCAGCGCCTGGCACGAGCAGGACGGCGAGGCCGCACAGGGCCGTCGCGGCGAGGGTCGCGGCGCTGCGCGCGCGGCCGCTGGAAGATTTCATAGGCTCAGGTCTGGATGTTATACTCCGAGCCATTCTAACAAAAGGTCTGCGCGTTCCGTTGAACCACAGACTGTCTTTTCGCCACTCGTGGTCGTCTCCGCGTTGATCGCAGCCTGACCGCCGCACCAGGTGCACCGGTTTGCTGCTATATATGCCTTACCCGTCTGGTCTAGAGCGGGCACGGCAGGCACGTAACACATTGCGGATTTCTTTCGGCCCACGCATCGTCTCTATGGAATCACTGCGCATCTACAACACGCTCGCGCGTGACAAGCAAACTTTCGTGCCGCTGCAAGAAGGCGTTGTACGCATGTACGTCTGCGGGATGACGGTGTATGACTACTGTCATATCGGTCATGCACGCGTGATGGTTGTGTTCGATATCGTGCAGAGATGGCTGCGCACCCTCGCTTACAACGTGACTTATGTGCGCAACATCACCGATATCGACGACAAGATCATTCGCCGCGCAGTCGAAAACGGCGAGACGATCAAGTCGCTGACGGATCGTTTCATCAAGGCGCTGCATGAAGACGCGGACGCGCTCGGCATCGAGCGGCCGGACCTCGAACCGCGCGCCACTGATTTCATCCCGCAGATGCTCGGCATGATCGGCAAGCTGGAAGAAAACGGCTACGCATATCAGGCAAGCGACGGTGACGTGAACTACGCGGTGCGCAAATTCGCAGGCTACGGCAAGCTCTCCGGCAAGTCGCTCGAAGACCTGCGGGCGGGCGAGCGCGTGGCAGCCAATGACGCGAAGCAGGACCCGCTGGATTTTGTCTTGTGGAAACAGGCCAAGCCCGACGAGCCTGCAGACACGCGTTGGGACTCTAAGTACGGAAGTGGCCGTCCCGGCTGGCATATTGAATGCTCGGCCATGGGCTGCACCTTGCTCGGCGATCATTTCGACATTCACGGCGGCGGTCAGGACTTGCAGTTTCCGCACCATGAAAACGAAATCGCCCAAAGCGAAGGTGCGACAGGTCAAACGTTCGTGAATTACTGGATGCATAACGGCTACGTGCAGATCGACAATGAGAAGATGTCGAAGTCGCTCGGCAACTTCTTTACGATCCGCGAAGTGCTCGCGCAATACGACGCGGAAGTGGTGCGCTTCTTTATCGCGCGTGCGCACTATCGTTCGCCGCTGAACTACAGCGACACGCATATCGACGACGCGCGCAATGCGCTCACGCGTTTGTACACGTCGTTGAAAGACGTGACGCCGGACCACGCCGCGCTGGACTGGAACGAAGCGCATGCGCAGCGATTCCAGGCGGCGATGAACGACGACTTCAACACGCCGGTAGCGGTGTCGGTGCTGTTTGAACTGGCAAGTGAGGTAAACCGCACGCGCGACGCTGCGCTGGCCCGACAACTGCGTGCGCTTGCGCGCATCATCGGACTGCTCGGGCGTGAGCCGCGTGCGTTCTTGCAGCAGGCGGCAGGGAGCGCCCAGCACGGCGCGCTCGACAGCGCCGCGATCGAAGCGAAGATCGCCGCGCGCGTGGCGGCCAAGCAGGCGAAGGACTATGCGGCAGCAGACCGGATCCGGGCCGAATTGCTCGAAGCCGGCGTTGCACTTGAAGACAAACCCGGCGGGTTGACCGAGTGGCGGCGCGTGTGAGCGCACCTCGTACTTCCCTTTGATCGACTCGCCAGGCAGGAGGCAGGATGGCAACGGCCACGAAGACGTTGGCTAAACGGGCCGCGTCTCAAACCAGCGCGGCAGCCGCAGTGAAATCGACTCGCGCGCGCAACGGCAACGCTGCGAACGCGGTGTCCGGCACGACGAAGGTCGCCGCCAAGACGGGCAGCACCGCAAGGAAAACACCGGCGAAGCGCAAGCTCAACGGCGCGTCTGCGCCTGAAGCGACGGTGACGAAAGCGGCACGCTCGCCGCGTGTCAAAAGCCATGGGGTGAATGGCACCGTGCTGGCCGAACCCGCTCACGACACGCAGGAACTCGCGCGCGACACGCTGCATGATGGCGAAGTCGTGCGCAAAACGCGTGCATTGGACGACGCGGAAGTCGCCGTTCCGGTGCAAGTGGGCGGCCTCACGCCTGAAGTGACGCGCCCCGCATACTGGGACAAGGCCTGTGCCGACCTCGTCAAGCGTGACCGTATTCTCAAGAAGCTGATTCCGAAATTCGGCCCGGTGCACCTGATGAGCCGCGGCGATCCCTTCGTGACGCTCGCGCGCTCGGTGGTGGGGCAACAGGTGTCGGTGGCCTCGGCGCAAGCCGCATGGCAACGCGTCGAAAGCGCGTGTCCGAAGCTCGTGCCGCAGCAGTTCATCAAGCTCGGTCAGGAAAAGCTGCTGGCATGCGGTCTGTCAAAGCGCAAAGCCGAATACATTCTGGATCTGGCGGAGCACTTCGTGTCGGGCGCCTTGCATGTCGGCAAGTGGACCTCGATGGAAGACGAGGCGGTGATCGCCGAGCTTACGCAGATTCGCGGCATTGGCCGCTGGACGGCGGAAATGTTCCTGATCTTCAACCTGTCGCGCCCGGATGTCCTGCCGCTCGACGATCTCGGCCTGATCCGCGCGATCAGCGTCAACTATTTCAGCGGCGAGCCGGTCACGCGCAGCGAAGCGCGTGAGGTTGCGGCGAACTGGGAACCGTGGCGTACAGTCGCGACCTGGTATATGTGGCGTAGTCTTGATCCGCTGCCGGTCGACTACTAAGGCAGCGACGCTGCCTGTTAGCTATTGATTTCCATAAACCGATAGTTTCGAGGTAGTTTTGACATCGGCGCGCGCGGTTAGAATACGCGCTGCCGGTAAGTCCAAGGATTAAAACCAATGAAGACCACCTTTCTGGATTTCGAACAGCCAATCGCTGAACTCGAAGCAAAGATTGAAGAATTGCGCTTCGTGCAGGACGATTCGGCCGTCGATATTTCGGAAGAAATTGAGCGGCTGTCCAAGAAGAGCCAGCAGCTCACCAAAGATCTGTATGCCAACCTGTCGCCGTGGCAGGTTTCGCAAATTGCCCGTCATCCGCAACGTCCGTACACGTTCGACTATGTGAGCGAACTGTTTACCGATTTCCACGAACTGCATGGCGACCGCGCATTCGCGGACGACCTCGCCATCGTCGGCGGCCTCGCGCGTTTCAACGGCCAGGCTTGCATGGTGATCGGCCATCAGAAGGGGCGCGACACCAAGGAACGGTCGCTGCGCAACTTCGGCATGCCGCGCCCGGAAGGCTATCGCAAGGCCGAACGTCTGATGCGTCTTGCCGAGAAATTCGGTCTGCCGCTGTTCACCTTCATTGATACGCCGGGTGCCTACCCTGGCATCGGGGCGGAAGAGCGCGGCCAGTCGGAGGCGATCGGCCGCAACCTGTACGTGATGGCCGAACTGAAAACACCGATCATCTCCACGATCATCGGTGAAGGCGGTTCGGGCGGCGCGCTGGCCATTGCCGTGGGCGACAGCGTGCTGATGCTGCAATTCTCGACCTACTCGGTGATCTCGCCGGAAGGCTGCGCGTCGATTCTGTGGAAGAGCGCCGCGAAGGCGCCGGAAGCGGCGGAAGCACTCGGCCTTACCGCGCATCGTCTGAAGGCGCTGGGCCTGATCGACAAGATCGTCAATGAGCCGCTGGGTGGCGCGCATCGCGATCCGAAGGGCATGGCGGCCATGTTGCGTCGTGCGCTCGCCGATTCGCTGCGCCAGTTCCAGGGCATGAGCGTGCCTGACTTGCGCCAACGTCGTTTCGAACGTCTGATGGCCTACGGCAAGTTCAAGGAAACGACGCCGGGCGCATAAGCCGGCGCCCGCTCTCACGCCTGGGCGCATCGCGCCTCGTCACTGTGACCCACACCGCTGACTCTCCCGCTGACCGCCTCGTTCTCGATGCGGTCAGCGTTGCGCTTTCTGGGCTGCCCATTGATGCGCGCATTGCAGTGGCGTTCAGCGGCGGCGTCGATTCGAGCGTGCTGCTCGACGCCGCGGTGCGCGTCGCGGGGCCGGCGCGTTGCGTGGCGTTTCATATCCATCACGGCCTCAGTCCGCACGCCGACCACTGGCTTGCGCATTGCGAGCGGTTCGCCGCTGAACGGGGCGTCGAGTTCGCCGCGCAACGCGTCGAGGTTGCGCGCGAGTCTGGCGTGAGCGTCGAAGCGACAGCGCGCGAGGCGCGGTATCGCGCGCTGGAGGCACTGTGTGCGGAGTACGGCACAGCGACGCTGTGGCTCGCGCAACATGCCGACGATCAAGCCGAAACCGTCCTGCTGCAACTCCTGCGCGGAGCGGGGCTCGCCGGGCTTGCGGCAATGGCATTCAACTACTTGCCGGCAGGCGCGGCCGCGACCCGCGTGCGGCCGCTGCTGCATTTGTTGCGCGCGCAACTTGAGCGATACGCGGCGGCGCGCGGGCTCGCTTCTATCGACGACGAATCGAATGCGGATACCCGTTATGCGCGCAATGCGTTGCGTCATGACGTGCTGCCCGCACTCGCGGTGCACTTTCCCGGCTTTCGCGACGCATTGGCGCGCACCGCGTCTCACGCCGCTTCGGCACAGCGCCTGCTCGATCAACTGGCCTGTCTCGACATGGCCGCTGCCGCGCGCGACGACGGCCGTGCGCTGTCGCGCGCCACCGTGCTCGCCTTCGACGACGATCGCGCGCTCAACCTGATGCGTTACTGGATGCGCTCGCTCGGCATGCCGGCTGCATCCAGCGCGCGTTTGGGCGACGCGCTGCGGCAACTGCGCGAAGTCGGCGCGGCGCACAGCTTGCGCGTCGATCACGCAGGGCAGGCATTGCGCAGCTATCGTGACCAGATCTACTGGGAAGCGGGGGATAGCGCGGAGGCGGCGGATGAAACCGCGCTCGTCGCGCGTCCCGTCGCGCAACTCAGGTGGCGCGGCGAATCCGTCTGGCGGCTCGCGCTATGGCGCGGCACGTTCGTCTTCGCCGAGGCTGTTGCAAACGAACCCGGCGCGGTGCCGGCCGCCTTGCTCGGCGCGGCGCCGCTGTCGGCACGCTCGCGTAATGGTGGCGAGCGCATGCGTCGCAGCGCGCAGGGCTCAAGCCGCACCCTGAAAAACCTGTTTCAGGAGCGCGGCGTGCCAGCGTGGAAGCGCGACGTGCCGTTGTTGTTCGTGGGCGACGTGCTGCTCTTCGTGCCATTGCTTGGGGTCAATCAGGCCGCCTTGCCGCCGCAAGGAGACGTGGCCGCCGAACCCGGCGCACGGTATCTGCGCATCGACTGGCGTGACGATCTGCTGATCGCCTGACCGGCCGGTCGGACGGTGGTGGCCGCATCGTGAAATAGGGCGCAAATCCTTTCCGCACAAGCCTTTGCAATGATTAATCCCGGCATTTTGGCTTGTCTTTTTGCGTCCGATCGGGTACGTTTACCTGCTTGCCCAAGCCGCATTTGCGGTTACTTTTGCTGTTTTCCGGCTGTTTTTTGTGTTTTTTCCGGCCAACGCAAATGAGTGACCATGCGCGGTTCTTAGCGATTCCTCGCGGGCAAATCCGCGCGTGTTGCACGTGCGCTGCATCTACGCCGCCACACTTTGCCGTCGTTTCCGAAACGTTGCGCTCTGGTGCTTTTGTGCGGTCGACTCCAGCGCGCCAGCGCGGTTTCATCTCCAGTTCAGAACGACAATGGCACTCATCGTACATAAATACGGCGGTACTTCGATGGGCTCGGTCGAGCGCATCAAGAACGTCGCGAAGCGCGTCGCGAAATGGCACAAGGCCGGCCACAAGATGGTCGTCGTGCCCTCGGCGATGTCCGGCGAAACGAACCGCTTGCTCGGTCTCGCGAAAGACATTTCGGCCCAGCCGAACCCCCGCGAACTCGACATGATTGCCGCCACCGGCGAACAGGTCAGTTCGGGCCTGCTTGCCATCGCGCTGCAGGAAGCGGGCGTCGATGCGGTCAGCTACGCCGGCTGGCAAGTGCCGATCAAAACCGACAGCGCCTACACCAAAGCACGTATCAGCGAAATTGACGGTGAGCGCGTACTGGCCGATCTCGAAGCGGGCAAGGTGGTCGTGATCACCGGCTTCCAGGGTATCGACCCGGAAGGCCATATCACCACGCTCGGCCGCGGCGGTTCGGATACCTCCGCAGTGGCCGTAGCGGCCGCACTGAAGGCCGACGAGTGCCTGATCTATACCGACGTCGACGGGGTCTACACCACCGACCCGCGGGTGGTCGATGGGGCACGCCGCCTCGACCGCGTGACGTTCGAAGAAATGCTGGAAATGGCAAGCCTGGGGTCGAAGGTGTTGCAGATCCGCTCGGTGGAATTCGCCGGCAAATATCAGGTGAAGACGCGCGTGCTGTCCAGCCTGACCGATCCGCTGATGCCGCTCGACGCTGAAATGAAGTCGGGCACCCTGATTACTTTTGAAGAAGACGAGACCATGGAAAAAGCAGTCATCTCGGGAATCGCGTTCCAGCGCGACGAGGCCCGTATCGCCGTGATGGGTGTGCCCGACAAGCCGGGCATTGCGTATCAGATCCTCGGCCCGGTGGCGGACGCGAATATCGACGTCGACATGATCATCCAGAACCAGAGCGTCGAAGGTAAAACGGCGTTCACGTTCACGGTGGGACGCGGCGACTATCAGCGCGCCATGGAAATTCTCGCCGGCCAGGTGAAAGATCACGTGAAAGCCGAGCAGGTGCTGGGTGATCCGAAGGTGTCGAAGGTGTCGGTGGTCGGCGTCGGTATGCGTTCGCATGTCGGTATCGCAAGCACGATGTTCCGCACGCTGTCGGAAGAGGGCATCAACATCCAGATGATCTCCACGTCCGAAATCAAGATTTCGGTGCTGATCGACGAGAAGTATATGGAGCTCGCCGTGCGCGCGCTGCATAAGGCTTTTGAACTGGATCAGGCGTAATCTGCCTTGCACAACGGGGTGTACAAGAGCGCTCCGTTCGTTTCGCGTGGCGGGGTGCGCGGCGGCCCTGGCAGTGGCGCAAATTATTTGCACTGTCGATGACGAAACTGGCACAAAAAGTGTGCCACAGACGTTGACCTTCGCGGCTCAGCCCGCTATTATCTTGGCTTCGTCGCGCTGACTCCCTGCGCGACCGAAAGTTTGGGAGACGTGGCCGAGAGGTCGAAGGCACTCCCCTGCTAAGGGAGCATCTGGGCCAAAACCTGGATCGAGGGTTCGAATCCCTCCGTCTCCGCCAGCAATGGCGGCGGAACCCCAAGAGATCGCGGTCTCTTGGGGTTTTGTTTTTTTCCGTGTCCGCTTTTCATTTTGCTTGCGCGTAAACGTTCATGCGCAGGCGTGATTCGCACTGGTTTAAGACTTCGGTTTCGGCAAGATTAATTTTTGTTTGGATACCGAAGTAATGAGCGACCAAGCGTCGCAGCAATCCGTGGCTCAAGAAATGCCGTCAATGGCCGACATATTACCGGTAGTCCGGCTTTTCACCGAATCCGGGTCCGTTGTAACGAGACGTTACGGGACGCATCAGAGTGCGACGTTGTGCATCAGTTCTTACAAACTTGAAATACGCGGATCACTTCCTTGCGCTATATTTCGGCCAACAACACACACTTGTAAAAGGTGAATCCATGAAGTCCGCTCGTCTTGTTCCGCTTCTGATCGGGGTTCTTGCGCTGGGTGCGTCGGGTGCAGCAATGGCCGGCGTGAGCGTGGGTGTCAACATCGGTATTCCTGCTCCGGTCTACGTAGCACCGGCGCCTGTTTATGCACCGCCGCCGCCGCCGGTCGTTTATCAACCCGCGCCGGTGTACTACGGCGGCCCTGCAATCGTGATCGGCTGGCATGGCGACCGCTACTGGGACGGCCATCGCTACTGGGCGCGTAACGACTGGTATCGTCATCACGGTGGCTATGGCTACCATGACCATGGCGGTTATCGCCGCTACTAAGCTCTGAGCGCGAACCGGATTGGATGCGGTTGAATCCACGGTTTCGTAACGGCTCGAGCAAGCTTAAAAAAACCGCCCGAAAGGGCGGTTTTTTGTTGCACGTGGGCCTCTGATGGACAGGCAAGCCGTGTGCGCATCACTCCGCAACTGCGGCCATACCGCCGACCACCGCATTGAAACCGCTGTCGACGTGCAGAATTTCTGCCGTCACGCCGGCTGCGAGATCGGACAGCAGGAATGCGGCCGAATTGCCGACCTGCTCGATCGTCACGTTGCGCTTGAGCGGCGCATTGTCTTCGACGAACTCGAGAATCTTGCCGAAGCCCTTGATGCCGCTTGCCGCGAGTGTCTTGATCGGGCCTGCCGAAATACCGTTGACGCGCACGCCCTTGTTGCCGAGCGAAACAGCCAGGTAACGCACGCTTGCTTCCAGCGAGGCCTTTGCCAGACCCATCGTGTTGTAGTTCGGGATGGCGCGTTCCGAACCGAGATAGCTCAGCGTGAGCAGCGCGGCGTTGTCCGATAGCATCGGCAGTGCGGCCTTGGCGAGGGCGGGGAAGCTGTAGGCGGAGATATCGTGCGCGATGCGGAAATTTTCGCGCGTCATGCCGTCGAGGAAGTCGCCGGCAATCGCTTCGCGCGGCGCAAAGCCGATCGAATGGACGAGGCCGTCGAGGCCGTCCCAGCGTTGCTTCAGCGACGCGAAGAGCGCTTCGATCTGCGCGTCGTCGCCGACGTCACACGGGAAGACCAGGTCGCTGCCGAATTCCGTGGCGAATTCGGTGATGCGGTCCTTGAAACGGTCGCCGACATATGTGAACGCGAGTTCAGCGCCTTCGCGCTTGCAGGCTTGCGCGATGCCGTATGCAATCGAACGGTTCGACAGCAGGCCGGTCAGCAAGATTCGTTTACCAGCGAGGAAGCCCATGAATTCTCCTAATGAAGTCAGCGCGCCGCGAGCTCGGATGTGCGGGATCGCGCGGGATTATTGGGTAGAATTCTCTCACATTGCAACTGCCCACTGACCAATAAGGCCCCTATGACAACTGGCTCGCGATGGGTTCAAGCGCCTCGGGAAGGCTGGTGCAGCACGTTGCGCGCCGTGCAGGAGAGGCTCTCGCGGGTCGGTTTGGCGCTTGTGCCGCGTACGCTTGCGGTATCTTTCATCGCTCTGGCTGTGTCCGCCGCGGCATGGCTGACGCCGCAATCGGCGCACGCTGCCTACGCCATCGCGCAATACGGCGAGCCGAAATATCCGCCGGGTTTCAGGCACTTCGACTATGTCAATCCGGATGCGCCGAAGGGCGGCACGCTTGTCCTCGCCAACCCGAACCGGCAGACGAGTTTCGACAAGTTCAATCCGTTCACGCTGCGGGGCAATGCGGCACCGGGGATCGGCTTTCTGTTCGAGAGCCTCGCCACCGGAAGTTCCGACGAAGTCGCGACGGAATACGGGCTGCTTGCCGACGACATCCGCATTGCGCCGGACGGACTGTCCACTACGTTTCACATCAATCCACACGCACATTTTTCGAACGGCGATCCGGTTACCGCCGACGACGTCAAGTTTTCCTTTGACACGCTCAAAAGCCCGCAAGCGGCGCCGTCGTATGCCGCGTACTTTTCGGACATCACGCGTGCAGTGGTCGTCGATCCGCAAACCATCCGCTTCGAGTTTCGCCAGCGCAACCGTGAGTTGCCGTTGCTGGCGGGCGGCATCCCCGTGTTTTCACGAAAGTGGGGCGTAAAGCCCGACGGCTCGCGCATACCGTTTGACCAGCTTGCGTTCGAAAAGCCGATTGGCAGCGGTCCGTATCTGATCGAACGTTACGACAACGGCCGCACGATCACTTACCGGCGCGATCCGAATTATTGGGGCGCCGCGCTGCCGGTACGGGTGGGCACCAACAACTTCGACCGTATCACCTACAAGCTGTATTCCGACGATACCGCACGCCGCGAAGCATTCAAGGCCGGTGAATACGACGCGCTCGTCGAGAACGTGGCGCGCAACTGGGTGCGGCGGGATGTCGGCAAGCCGTTCGACAACGGCGAGCTGATCAAGCGTGAATTCCCGCAGCACAACGGCAACGGCATGCAGGGTTTCGTGCTGAATCTGCGCAAACCGATCTTCCAGGACGTGCGCGTACGCAAGGCGCTCGATCTCGCGCTGGACTTCCAGTGGCTCAACCGCCAGCTGTTCTACAACCAGTACACGCGGATCGACAGCTTTTTCGTCAACACGCAGTTCGAGGCAACCGGCACGCCCGGCGCCGGTGAACTCGCCTTGCTGGACCCGTGGCGCAAGACGCTAGACCCGGCAGTGTTCGGACCCATGCCGGTACAACCCGACACGGACCCACCCGGCTCGCTGCGCGCCAATCTGCTGCAAGCACGGGCACTCCTCGCCGAGGCGGGTTGGACCTATCGCGACGGCGCGCTGCGCAACGCCAAGGGTCAGCCGTTCGAATTCGAGATTCTCGACGATTCCTCCGGTGCGCCGGTGTGGCAGCCGGTGATCGCGACCTACCAGCGCAATCTGGCCAAGCTCGGCATCAAGATCAACTACCGCGTATCGGATTTCGCGGTGTATCAGAAACGGCTCGACGCGTTCGAATTCGACGCGACGATCATCAAGTTTCCCGACGAGCAGGTGCCGGGCAGCGATCAGGTCGACCAGTTCAGCAGCAAGTCCGCCGATGTGTCCGGTTCGGGTAATCTGGGCGGCCTGAAATCGCCGGCCGTCGACGCCATCCTGCAAGCTCTGGTGCAGGCGCAGACGCTCGAACAACTGCTGGACGCGACCCATGCGCTCGACCGCGTGCTGATGCATGGCTATTATGTGATTCCACATTGGTACAGTACGAGTCATCGGGTGGCGTTCAAACGAGGCATGGCGTGGCCGAAGACCCTGCCGCTGTACTATTCGGCAAGCGACTGGATCACATCGACCTGGTGGTTTGCACCGCAGCCCGCCACGCCGTGACGTTTCGTCTCTTTCAACGCTTCATCGCCTCACGCTAGCGCACCGGAATCGCCGCCATGTGGAGCTACATCCTCAAACGTCTGCTGCTGATGATCCCGACCTTGCTCGGCGTTTTGACGCTGACATTCGCGGTGATCCAGTTCGTACCGGGCGGTCCCGTCGAACAGGCCGTCCATGAACTGCGCAAGGGCTCCGAAAATGGCGCGCCGTTCGGGCTGCGCGCCCATACCGGCGTCGACGCGAAGCAGGTCGCGCAACTCAAGGCGCTGTATGGCTTCGACAAGCCGCCGCTCGAACGCTACGTGCTGATGCTCAAGCGCTTTGCGACCTTCGATCTCGGGCAAAGCTATTTCCGCCATCAAAGCGTGTGGTCGCTGGTGGTGTCCAAGCTGCCGGTGTCGATCAGCATCGGCTTATGGACCTTCTTCCTCACGTATCTGATTTCGGTGCCGCTCGGCATTGCGAAAGCCGTGCGCAACGGTTCGCGCTTCGACTTCGCGACGAGCCTGGTGGTGCTGACCGGCTATGCCATTCCGGGCTTTGTGCTGGGGGTGTTGCTGCTCGTGCTGTTCGGCGGCGGTTCGTTCCTGCAGCTCTTTCCGCTGCGCAACCTCACCTCGGATAACTGGGCGCAGTTGAGCCTGGGCGGCAAGATCCTCGACTATCTTTGGCACATCACGTTGCCGATCGTCGCCTCGGTGGTGGGCAGTTTTGCCGTGGTCACGATGCTGACCAAGAACGCCTTTCTCGACGAGATCCGCAAGCAATACGTGCTGACTGCGCGCGCCAAGGGACTTTCCGAGCGGCGCGTGTTGTGGAAGCACGTGTTTCGCAACGCCTCGCTGCCGCTGATCGTCGGGTTTCCGGGCGCGTTCATTGGCGCATTCTTTACCGGCAGTCTGCTGATCGAGACGTTGTTCTCGCTGGATGGTCTGGGTCTGCTGTCGTATCAGTCAGTCGTACAGCGCGATTATCCGGTGGTGCTCGGCACGTTGTATCTGTTCACGCTGATCGGGCTCGCCACCAAGCTCGTCTCCGACCTCTGCTACGTCTGGGTCGATCCCCGCATTCAATTCGAACAACTGGAGCGCTGACTTGAGTCGAGCCCGAAGCCGAGCCGATTTGCCGACGCGCACCGAGCCGGTCCGCGCCTTCGTGTCGCCGTCGCCCATGCGTCGCGTGTGGCGGCGCTTTCGTAAGCAGCGTCTGGGCTACTGGAGCCTGATCGTCTTCGTGGTCGCATTTGCGCTGAGTCTGGCCGGCCCGCTATGGTCGAACGACAAGCCGCTGGTGGTTCGCTACGAAGGGCAGTTGTACTTTCCGATGTTCAAGCAATATCCGGAGACCGCCTTCGGCGGCGATTTCCCGACACCGGCGGATTACCTCGACCCTTACGTGCGCGACCGTTTCAGCAAGCCGGGCAACTTCGCGCTATATCCGCCCAACCCGTACTACTACGACACGCTGAACTATTTCTCGAAGGTGCCCAATCCGGCGCCGCCGTCGCGCGATAACTGGCTCGGCACGGACGACCGCGGCCGCGATCTGTTCGCGCGCCTGTTGTACGGTTTTCGCGTGTCGGTGGAATTCGCGCTCGTGCTGACGCTGATCGGCACGGTGCTCGGCATTTTTGCGGGTGCGGTGCAGGGCTTTTTCGGCGGCAAGACGGACATCATCGGACAACGTCTGATCGAAATCTGGAGTGCCTTGCCGGAGCTGTACCTGCTGATCATCTTCGCGTCGATCTTCGAGCCGGGCTTCGTGCTGCTGATCGTGCTGCTGTCGCTGTTCGGCTGGATCGGCCTGTCGGATTACGTGCGCGCGGAGTTTCTGCGCAATCGCACCCAGGATTATGTACGCGCGGCGCGGGCCATGGGCCTGTCGAACTGGCAGATCATGTGGCGGCACGTGCTGCCCAATAGCCTCACGCCGGTCATCACGTTCCTGCCGTTCCGGATGAGCGGCGCGATCCTGTCGCTGACGAGCCTGGATTTTCTCGGCCTGGGCGTGCCGTCGCCGACCCCGAGCCTCGGCGAACTGCTCGCGCAAGGCAAGGACAATCTGGACGCATGGTGGATCTCGCTGTCCACCTTCGGCGTACTGGTCATCATGCTGCTGCTGCTGACCTTCATGGGCGACGCTTTGCGCAACGCGCTCGACACCCGCATCTCCGATGCCATGCGTGCCGGAGGCAACCAGTGAGCGAACCGGCGAAGCAAATGGCGGCAGGTCCGCTACTGGAACTCGACCGTCTGCGTGTGACGTTCGGCGATACCGTCGCCGTGCAGGACGTCACGCTTGCGATCCAGCGCGGCGAGCGAGTGGCGCTGGTCGGCGAATCGGGTTCGGGCAAGAGCGTGACGGCGCTGTCGATCCTGCGTCTGCTCAACGACGCCGAGCTGAGCGGTTCGATCCGCTTCAACGGCGAAGATCTGCTGACGAAGAGCGAGCGCGAGATGCGCGGGCTGCGTGGCTCGGATATCGCGATGATCTTTCAGGAGCCGATGACGGCGCTCAATCCGCTCTACACGGTGGGCGAGCAGATTGCGGAAACCATCGTGGTGCACGACGGTGTGCCGGCGCGAGAGGCGCGCAAACGTGCCGTGGCGTTGCTGGCGCGCACGGGCATTGCGGACCCCGGCAAGCGGGTCAATAGCTATCCTCATCAATTGTCGGGCGGCCAGCGGCAACGCGCAATGATCGCGATGGCGCTCGCATGCCGCCCGCGGCTCCTGCTCGCGGACGAACCGACCACGGCGCTGGATGTCACGATCCGCGCGCAGATCGTCGAACTGCTGCTCGAACTGCAGCGCGACGAGGCGGAAAAACGCGGCATGGCCGTGCTGCTGATTACACACGATCTGAACCTCGTGCGTCATTTTGCACAACGGGTTGCGGTGATGGAGCGCGGGGTACTGGTCGAGAGCGGGCCCGTCGAGCAGCTGTTTACGTCGCCGCAGCATCCGTACACGCAGCGGCTGTTGCAAAGCCGCCCTGAGCGCGCGGTCGTGCCCGTGCTGCCCATTTCGCCGGTGTTACTCGAAGCGCGCGACGTTTCAGTCGAATTCAAAACGAAGCTGCCCGGTTTCAGCGGCTGGTTTCGGGCGGGACGTTTTCGCGCGGTGGACGACGCGAGCGTCGCGGTGCGCCAGGGCGAGACGCTTGGCATCGTCGGCGAATCGGGTTCGGGAAAATCCACGCTCGCGATGGCGCTGCTCGGCCTGCAACGTACCGCGCACGGCGAGATCGAATTTCAGGGCAGGGCGCTGGCGAGCTTTCGCGGTCACGAACAGACGGTCCTGCGCTCGAACATGCAGGTGGTCTTTCAGGATCCGTTCAGTTCGCTGTCGCCGCGCCAGACGATTGAGCGGATCGTCGGCGAGGGCCTCGCGCTGCATCGTCCGGACATGAGTGCCGAACTACGGCGTGAGAAGGTGATTGGGGTGCTGCGCGAGGTCGGACTCGACCGCACGGTGCTGTATCGCTACCCGCATGAATTTTCGGGCGGACAGCGCCAGCGCATCGCGATCGCCCGCGCGCTCGTGCTCGAACCGCGCATCCTGATTCTCGACGAACCGACCAGCGCGCTCGACGTGTCAATTCAGCAGCAGGTGCTGAAACTGCTCGCCGGGTTGCAACAAAAGTACAATCTCGGCTTCGTGTTCATCAGCCACGATCTGGCGGTGATCGGCGCGATGGCGCACCGGGTCGCGGTGATGCAAAACGGTTCGATCGTGGAAAGCGGGGAAGTGGAGAAAATTTTTGCTGCACCCACCCATCCTTACACTCGAAAGCTGCTGAAAGCAGTGCTCTCCGCCTGATATTCACCAATTGGGTGCGTGTCCCGATTGTATTTTTCTATTTGTTTTGACACGTGAATACTTACTGGCTAGTATCGACCAAACTTTTTCCCGTATCCCACTGATTTTTAGGCAAAAACTACCGACCAATGCAGCACCGAAACTTAACCCAGGCTTGCACGCGCGTCGTCGCCGGGATGTTCATTGGCGTACTGATGGCAGCAGCTCCCGGCGTTTTCGCCGACGAAGTAGGCAGTTTGAATCAGAATGCTTCATTTTCGATCCAGGATGGATCGAATTCCTTGTCCTCCCCCAATTCGCAAAACTCGAATACCCCGTCCGATAGCGGCGCGCGCTCGTTTCTGTCAGGCATGGCCGGCAAAGCTGGCGACGTCGTCGTGGGCGCGCTGAACATGATCGGCGTGCGTTACCGCTGGGGTGGCGACACGCCGGACTCCGGCCTCGACTGCAGCGGTTTCGTCCGCTATGTCTTTCAGGACACCTTGGGCATGGCCCTGCCGCGCCGCGCTGAAGAAATGAGCCGGGTCGGCGAAAAAGTCAGCATGAATGATCTGAAGCCGGGCGATCTGGTCTTTTTCAATACCATGCGCCGCACCTTCTCGCACGTTGGCATCTATATTGGCGACAACAAGTTCGTCCATTCGCCGTCCACCGGCAGCACGATCCGCGTCGACGATCTGGACGAGGTTTACTGGGAAAAGCGTTTCACGGGTGCACGCCGCGTGGAGACGTCCTATCAGGGCTCGCAGGATCTGAAGCAACGCGTGAATGCTGCCATTGGCGGTGGTAATAACTAGGCCGTACGCGTCGGAATAGTTCTCCCGCTCAATAAAAAGCCTGCGTCTCGTCCAGCAGGCTTTTTGCATTTTGATGACAGCGCCCGGGCGCAACCGGCACCATCCGGGGTCGCTCCGGGTTATATCGTCGCCCGGCTCGCGGCCAGTTTGCGTTGCAACTCCGGAAAGATCCTCGCGGCCGCTTCCTCTCCGGCGAGAATCGCCGCGTTGCGCTGGGAGAAATCGCTGCCGCTCATCTGCGCCAGATTCGGCCGGATCACCACGTCCGCGTATTTGTCCAGTTCGTAGGCCTTGATGGTCTGGCCCATGATCGTGAAGGTCTGCATCAGCACGTCGAACGAGCTCGCCGTGAGTCCGGTTTCCGGGCGCTGCGAGATGTCCACGGCAATCACGAAGTCCGCGCCCATCTTGCGCGCAAACGAAGCGGGTACCGGGCTCACCAGGCCGCCGTCGACGTATTCGTGGCCGGCAATCTTCACCGGCTCGAAAATCGACGGCACGCTGCACGAGGCGCGCACCGCAACGCCCGTGTTGCCGCGCTGGAACAGGATAGGCTGGCCGGTGTTCAGATCGGTCGCGACCACGCCTAGCGGCCTCGCCATCTTTTCGATGGGACGGTTATTGAGTGTCGTGTTCAGGTAGTTCTGCAGCGCGACGCCCTGCAGGAAGCCGCGCGTACGGAACGGCATGGCCCAGTCGCTGATCGACGCTTCGTCCATGGTCAGTGCGAGCTTGTTGAGCGCAAAACCGTTCATCCCCGATGCATACAGCGCTCCGACCACCGAGCCGGCGCTCGTGCCCGCCACCAGGTCCACCTGAATGTTGCGCGCCTCGAGCGCCTTGATCACGCCGATGTGCGCGAAGCCACGGGCTGCGCCGCCGCCGAGCGCGAGACCGATACGCAGGGGCCGCGACGGCTTTTGCGGCACAGGCGTTGCGGGCGGCACGATGGACGCCGTGCTGGCGGGCCGCGACGCGCTGTCGGACTGGCTGCCGGTGGTCGTGCAGGCGGTGAGAACGGCGGACGCCGCGGCAAGCGAAAACGTACGGCGGCTCAGGCGTGGGGTAGACGGTTTCAACGATTTCTCCAGCAACGGCGCCGGTTCCTGCGAGGGTTACCGTGCTGCCGCGGGTCAGGCAAACAGGATCGCCGGCGGCGATCGTACTGCGCCGCCAGCTGATTTCGAGCGAGGGGCTGGCGAACCGCCAGCCCGGTCAATGACGGCGCGCGCACATCATAAAGCAAAGCTTCACGACGTCGCAGCACGTGTGAGGAAACGTTACAGATACAGCCCGGACACGCGTCCGGGCGGGCGCGCACGCCCTGCTGGCCAAACGGACGAGGGCCGGGGACAAGCCTGCGGCGGGTATAATTCGGCTCTTGCATTTTTCATTCGCAGACGTGCGCCGCATCCGTTGCCGCACGCTTGCGTTCCGCTGCCGCGCCTGCGGAAAGTCGTCCGCCACGCGCCGCTGCCAGTCTTCCGAGTAACCGCAAATGACTACCTCCGTTCGTACCCGCTTTGCTCCCAGCCCTACGGGCTTCATCCATCTCGGCAACATCCGTTCGGCGCTGTATCCGTGGGCGTTCGCGCGCAAGATGAAGGGCTCTTTCGTGCTGCGGATCGAGGATACCGACGTCGAGCGGTCCACCTCCGCCTCCGTGGATGCCATCCTCGAAGGAATGGCGTGGCTGGGTCTCGATTACGACGAAGGCCCGTTCTACCAGATGCAGCGGATGGACCGTTATCGCGAAGTGCTCAAGCAGATGCAGGAGCAGGGCCTGGTGTATCCGTGCTACATGTCGACCGAAGAACTCGACGCATTGCGCGAACGTCAGCGGGCGGCCGGCGAAAAGCCGCGCTACGACGGCACGTGGCGCCCGGAACCGGGCAAGGTGCTGCCCACGCCGCCAGCGGGGGTGCAGCCGGTCACGCGCTTTCGCAATCCGCTCACGGGCGTGGTCGCGTGGGACGATGCCGTCAAGGGCCGCGTCGAAATTTCGAACGAAGAACTGGACGATCTCGTGATCGCGCGGCCGGACGGCACGCCGACGTACAACTTCTGTGTCGTGGTCGACGATCTCGACATGCGAATCACGCATGTGATTCGCGGCGACGACCACGTGAACAACACGCCGCGTCAGATCAACATCCTGCGTGCATTGGGCGCCGAGCCGCCGGTCTATGCGCACTTGCCGACCGTGCTGAACGAGCAGGGCGAAAAGATGAGCAAGCGGCACGGCGCGATGAGCGTGACGGGTTATCGCGATGCAGGCTATCTGCCGGAAGCGGTGCTGAATTACCTCGCGCGTCTGGGCTGGTCGCATGGTGATGCGGAAGTTTTCTCGCGCGAGCAGTTTGTCGAGTGGTTTGATCTGGAGCACCTCGGCAAGTCTCCGGCTCAGTACGATCACGACAAGCTCAACTGGCTCAACGCCCATTACATCAAGGAAGCGGACAATGCGCGCCTTGCGGAGCTCGCCAAGCCGTTCTTCGCCGAACTGGGCATCGGGGACGCGGCGCTAGCACAAGGCGCGGATCTGGTCGCGGTAGTGGGCTTGTTGAAGGACCGTGCGGCCACCGTCAAGGAAATCGCCGGGAACGCCGCGATGTTCTACCGCACCCCGGCGCCGGAGCCCGAAGCGCTCGCGCAGCACGTGACGGACACAGTACGTCCTGCCATCGCCGATCTCGTCACAGCGCTGAAGAGCGCGGAGTGGAGCAAGGAAAGCATCTCGGCCGCGCTGAAGGCGACCCTCGGGGCGCACAAGCTGAAGATGCCGCAACTCGCCATGCCGGTGCGTCTGCTGGTGGCGGGCACGACGCATACGCCGTCGATCGACAGCGTGCTGATGCTGTTTGGCCGTGACGTCGTGGTGAGCCGCCTCGAAACAGCGCTCGCCTGAAGCAATGAGAGGGATTGCATGCGGCTTCGAAAAAAAGTCGCATGTAATCACTCAGAGGGTATTTACAAAGCGCGGTTTGCT
Source organism: Paraburkholderia sp. (assembly GCF_036488795.1). Lineage (GTDB taxonomy): Bacteria > Pseudomonadota > Gammaproteobacteria > Burkholderiales > Burkholderiaceae > Paraburkholderia. The sequence goes on along the minus strand of NZ_DASXHA010000056.1, from coordinate 470 downwards.
CTCTAAAATCTCGTTTCTGTTCTGCAAGGGGGGGTATAGCTCAGCTGGGAGAGCGCTTGCATGGCATGCAAGAGGTCAGCGGTTCGATCCCGCTTACCTCCACCACAGAACGGAAACGAAGACTTTGAAACGCCAGCGCATCGGAAAAAAAGCTTCACAAGAATCACAAAGCTGTTTATAATGTCGTTCTTCGCTGCTGACTGACAAGAAACTGATTAATAAGCTTAAAGTAGTATCAAGCGATTAAGAAAGTATTAATCGAAGTTAATCAGAAGCCAGTCAGGATTTAAGCGAAAAGAGTAAAAGACATTAACTGAAAAGTTTATGTCCCCATCGTCTAGAGGCCTAGGACATCACCCTTTCACGGTGAGTACAGGGGTTCGAATCCCCTTGGGGACGCCAAAACATCGGCGGCTGCCAGAAGCGCTGCAAGTTTGATGAGTCAACCAACCTCACGAACTGATGGAAAG
>NZ_DASXHA010000009.1:0-21885 GCF_036488795.1 Paraburkholderia sp. | reverse complement strand
AGCTGTGCGTTCGCGCCGCGCTGCGCGCAAGCTGATCGGTAAATATCGGATTCAGGCGCACTACTTGACCCATCGATGCTGGCTGGGCGAACCACGGCTGCTGTCGCTGGCGCGTCGCGCCGCTGCGGCTGGCGTGCCGCTCGCAGCGGTGCACGGCGGCCACGATCCGGTCTGCCCTGCGGACAATATGCGGCGCCTCGCGCGCGCGGTGCCGGCCGCGCGGATCGAGCGCGTGCGCGCCGGGCATCTGACAAGCGATCCTGCCTTGCAGGAACGCGTAACCGTTGCGCTCGCAACGATGTTCATTGCACCCCTCCACGAAACTCTCAATCGGCGTCGCTCGGCATGAAAATCAAGGTACTCGGCTCATCAGCGGGAGGCGGTTTTCCGCAATGGAACTGCAACTGCCGCAATTGCGACGGCGTGCGACGCGGCACGCTCAAGGCAACGCGGCGCACGCAATCGTCGATCGCCGTGAGCGCGAACGGCGAGGACTGGTTGCTGGTGAATGCGTCACCGGATCTGCTCGCGCAGATTGCCGCCAATCCCGAACTGCAACCGGCGCGGCGGGTGCGCGACAGCGGCATTGCCGCCGTACTCGTGATGGACGCACAGATCGATCACGTCACAGGTCTCCTGATGCTGCGCGAGCGTGACACGCCATTGCCGCTCTATGCCACCGACGTCGTCTGGCAAGACCTGTGCAGCGGCTTTCCCGTGGGGCCGATCCTGTCGCACTACTGCGGCGTCGAGCATCGCCCGATTGCGCTGGATGGTACGCCGCTTGCGCTGGCCGCGTTGCCGGGTGTCGAGATCGAGGCGTTGCCGCTGTCGAGCAAGGCGCCGCCCTACTCGCCGCATCGTCATGCGCCTGAGCGTGGCGACAACATCGGTTTGCTGATTACCGACCAGGCCTCGGGCAAACGCGTGTTTTATGCGCCTGGCTTAGGTGCGCTTGAACCGCATGTGCTGAACGCAATGCGCAGCGCGGATCTGCTGCTCGTCGACGGCACGCTATGGACCGGCGATGAAATGATCCGCCTTGGACTGTCGAAGAAAACCGCTGCGGACATGGGACATCTGCAGCAATCCGGACCAGGCGGCATGATCGAGGTCCTGGATTCGCTCGCACATGATGCAGGACACGAGATTCGCAAAGTGCTCATCCATATCAACAACACGAACCCGATCCTCGTTGAAGACAGCACCGAACGCGGCATTCTGAGCGAACACGGCATCGAAGTGGCGCGCGACGGTATGACGTTCGAACTCTGAGTACGACCCGCTTCCAACTAAAGGGCATTTCTGCAATGAACGACAAGTTACCCGCCACCTCTCCTTTGAAAATCCGCCCACTGTTTCGCCTGCAATGGGAGCCCGCGCAAAACGCGCACGTGCTGCTCTATCCCGAGGGCATGGTGAAGCTCAATCAAAGCGCGGCGGAAATTCTCAAGCGTTGCGACGGCACGCGCGATCTGGAGACGCTGATCGTCGAACTGGAAACGGCCTTCAACGCCACGGGTATCGGCGATGAAGTACGTGCCTTTGTCGTTGATGCCCGGTCCCGCGGCTGGCTGGAGTAAGCCCCTGGAACATCGTTGCGCGCCCGGCACGCACACACCGCCGGGCGACCGCTAATAAAGCACGATCGCGCATTTGACGTCGCAATCAAACCGCACGAACAACCCACCCCGTTTCGCAACTTCGCCCATTCGGCGCCTTTTGCCGCAGCGCAAAACAACTGCGGCGTACGCCTTCTCTGCCCTTCCCGCCTGACCGGTCGACTCGCCTCCCGCCGGCAATACGCGCCGGCGATCCCGCGCCCTGAAAAATCGGGAAAATCTCCTGATGTTCCCGACAGCCTCGTGTGCGAAGCTTTCAGCATGCTTCGACAAAACACCGTGCACACTGCAGCGGCAGGTGCGCGCACAACGATCGCCGTCGAACCGGCTGGAGTCGAGACCATGATAATAATCCGCACACTGCGACGTCGGCCGCCGTTCAGACGTGCCGGACTCACTCTGTGTATCGGCAGTGCATTGGCCAGTCTGTCAGGTGTAGCCTGGGCGCAAGCGGAACCCGCGGACGGGGCGTCTTCCGCGGCAGTGGCAGCACCTGCGCAAACGCCACCGGAGACCCCAGCGATTCCAGCCGGCAACCCAACCGTGCTTGCACCGATCATCGTGATTGGCACCACCCCGCTGCTTGGAATCGGCACGCCCTTGTCGCTGGTTCCTGCCAATGTGCAGACCATTCACTCGGAGGACCTCGAGCGCCAGCACCGCAGCACCCTCACCGATTACTTCGAAAAGAACCTGCCGAGCGTCGATATGAACGAAGCGCAAGGCAACCCATATCAAATCGACATCAATTACCGCGGCTTCACCGCGTCGCCGCTGCTCGGCACGCCGCAAGGGCTATCGGTGTTCATGGACGGTGTACGCATCAATGAGCCGTTCGGCGATGTGGTCAACTGGGATCTGATTCCGCAAAACGCCATCGACACCATTCAACTGATTCCCGGCTCCAATCCCACCTATGGGCTCAACACGCTCGGTGGCGCGCTGGCGATTACGACCAAGAACGGCAAAACGAGCCCAGGAGGCGACGCCGAAATCACCGCCGGCTCCTGGGGCCGCAAGATTGCAGACATTGAACAAGGCGGCACGATCGGTTCGAATCTCGACTACTACTTCGCCGGCAACGCGGCGAACGACGACGGCTGGGCCGATCACAATCCAAGCCGGGTACGCCAGGCATTCAGCAAACTGCGTTACACCGACGCCGATACGACCTTATCGCTTTCCGCAGGCGGAGCCGACAACGACCTGCAGGGTTCGCAAACCATTCCGCGTTCGTTCCTTAACGATCGTGGCCAGGCGTATACGTTCCCCGATCAGAACGAGAACAGCGTCGAGTACGTCACGTTATCCGGGGACCATTCGTTTAACAGCAACGTTGAACTGAGCGGCAACCTCTATTACCGACACTACAAGAACACCAACATCAGCAGTAACAACAATACGGACTTCGGCACGGTAGATGACGACGGCAATATCGACACCGTGGAAGGTACCAACCAGCAGTCCGTCATCACGACGGATAGCTACGGCGGCAGCTTGCAGCTTACGCTGCTCGGCAAACTGGCCGGCATGGAAAACCAGTTCGTTGCGGGCGTGGCCGCCGATCTGGCCAATTCACATTACACGACGGCCTCGCAGGACGCGACCTTTACCGATACGCGCGCGGCCGTCGGCATTGGCGATTACACCCAGCAGACCGACGCGAAAACCCGTAGCGCGAACTATGGCATCTACTTCGACGACACCCTGAAGATCACGAAGCAATGGTCACTGTCGCTAGCCGGACGCTACAACTGGGCCAGTGCGCAGATTGGCGACGAAAGCGGCATGCAGCCGCTGCTGGACGGCCGCCATATTTTCTCGCGTTTCAATCCGGCGGTGGGTATCAACTGGAATCCATCGCCCGCCCTGACCGCTTACGCGACCTATAACGAGGGCATGCGCACGCCGACCGCCATTGAACTTGCCTGCGCGGACCCCAACGCGCCCTGCTCGCTACCCAATGACTTCCTGGCCGATCCTGCGCTCAAACCCGTGATTTCGAAGACCTTCGAAATCGGTGCGCGCGGCCGCCTGGGGTCGACCACGACGTGGAGCGCCGCGATCTACCACACCACGCTCAACGACGACATCCAGTTCATCAGCAGTGCCGCCAGCACGCAAGGGTTTTTCCAGAACGTCGGCAATACGCGCAGGCAAGGTGTCGAACTTGAAGGACACACAGCGTTTGGCCCGCTCGCCGTGACCGCGAACTACAGTTACGTAGACGCCACCTATCAGTCGACTTTCACCGAAAGCAGTTCGAGCAACTCCAGCGCCGACGCCAACGGCAATATCACCGTCAAGCCCGGTGACCGGATTCCGGGCATTCCGGCGAACACGGTCAAGGTACGGCTGGACTACACCCCCATTCCCAAGTGGCAGATCGGCACCAATCTGACGTGGCGCGGCAGTATCTTTGCCCGTGGCGACGAAGACAACGAAGATGTGAACGGCAAGATTTCGGGCTACTTCCTGATCGACCTGGACACCACGTACCAGGTAACGAAGCAGCTCCAGGTGTTCGCCACCGTATCGAACCTGCTCGACAAGCGGTACGCGAGTTTCGGCGTCCTCGGTCAGAATTTCTTTAATGGTCCGAACCATACGTTCGATGGCGCCAATCCGGTCAACGAACAATTCGTCGGTGTCGGTGCGCCACGCGGCGCGTGGGTCGGTTTGCGCTATGCGTGGAAGTAGTCAACAGGAGTTCGCCACCTGCGAAGTGTGACATGTCACCGCTTGCCATCAGGTCTTCTGGATTCGGCATGCCGCCCGCGAAGCATCGCAGGCGTGCGGGGATTGTGCTGGCTGCGGTGGTGTGCGCGCACGCGGGCCTGTTTGCATGGGTGCTCGGTACGAACCAGCCCGCTGTCGTACGGCGGATTGAATCGAACACCATCGTAGTGCGGATTTTGAGTGCGGCGCCGCAGGTGGATATAAAGCTGCAGCAGCCGCAACCACCGGCTCCGCAGACGGAAACCAAAGCGCTTGCGCCTCACGCGGTGATTCCCACTCCACGAGTGCGATCCATCGCCCCGCGCCAGCGCACGACTCCACGCACGCCAGCCCCGACACTCGAGCCTCAAAGGAGCGCACCCACGCCACCCGTCGCGCCCGCACCTGTCGTTGCACCCGCAACGGAATCGGCGGCGCCGGCCTCTACCCCCGCCATCGAACGGCCGTCGCTGACCTCCAGCGTGCCGAAGAGCGTGCCTCACGTGGACTGCAATCTGGCCAAGCCTGACTATCCTGAACTGTCGAAGCGCCACGGCGAAAACGGCACGGCTGTCGTGAGTTTTGTGGTGGGCCTGAACGGCCGCATCGAGGACGTTCGTTTGCAAAGGAGCAGCGGCTACGCACGGCTCGATCAGGCGGCACTCGACGCCATTCATGAGAGCACATGTCAACCGTACAGGGAAAACGGCGAAGCAATACGTGCCGCCTATTCGCAGCCATTCGTGTTTGGATTGACGGAGTAACGGCGTCAACCCTGCGCGAATTCACTGCTGCCAGGACTTCGCCCCGGCGTACTCCGGCAACTCATCCGCACGTGATAGAAACAGCTTGAGTACGGGCGATGTATTCGATTTGCTGTAACCGATCACCAGGTCGATGGTCGGCGCTTCGCCTTCGAGCGGCCGGCTCGTCACCGACCACGGCAGCAAATTGTTTGCATACTCCGGCAGCAGCGCGAGCCCACGAGTCGAGGCGACCAGCGACATGGCCATCGCGAGATTGTCGACGCCGTGTTCGGGCGTGATGTCGATTGCGTTCTCACGCAGATAGCGCAGGATCACCTGGTTCAGTACCGTGGCCTTGCCGGTCGCCAGGATGAACGGCTCGCCGACGAAATCTGCGGGACGGATTGTGGTGCGCTCTGTTAGAGGATGGTCGCTCGGCATCAGCACGACGAGCTTTTCTTTGCTCACCACCCGATAGTCAAGATCGTAGCCGGGCTCGGCCCGCAAAAACGCGAGGTCGAGTTTGCCGCGCGCGAGCGAATCCGCGAGGTCCGGCGAGTATTGGCTCGACACGGTAACGTCGATCTTGGGTAGCTCTTCGCGTAACACCTGCATCGCACGCGGCAGCCAGGTCATCTCCTCGCCGGTCAGAAAACCGAGTGCGAAAACCTGCCTGGTGGGTTGCGAGGCGCGGCGCGCCGCTTCAGTGGCGGCGTCGACCTGAGAGAGCGCGAGGCGCGCGTGATCGAGAAACGCTTTGCCTGACGCGGTGAGTTCGACGCCGCGAGCGCTGCGATTGAACAGTTCGGCACCCACCTCGTCCTCCAGATCGCGAATCTGCCGGCTCAACGACGGTTGCGAGGTAAACAGGCGGCGCTCGGCGGCCACCGTCAGGCTGCCGGTCTCCGCAACGGCAATGAAATACCGCAGATGTCGAAGCTCCATAGGCCCTCGGTGTTGGTCCATGCCTCACAGGCATACCCGCCAGCCTACAAAGTCCTTTAGTTTTTCGCAAGCCCAAACTACATTACCCGCCAGACCTGCAGATGACGGCTCCCTGTACAGGATAGCTGCCGACTGAAGGGTTTCTGTTCCATGCCTGTGATCTATGTCGCAACAGAAATTAAACTGGCAAAACCCGTCCTCCTCAGGATCTGATCTGGATTGCCAGGGATCTGACCATGAAGTGTCTTAGCGGAAAGACCGCTCTCGTGACCGATGTGGCCTGTGAGATGGGCCGCGCGGGCGCACTGGCGCTGGCGAAAGCCGGCGCCCAGGTACTGGTTCACTACGGCGGCGCCGACCAGGAGGCGGACGCCGTGGTCGCCGAAATTCGTGCGCTCGGTGCTCATGCGCAGAAAGTTGCTGCCGACTTGCGGACGCCTGAGGGTCCGTATCGGCTGGCACGACGGGTGCGTGTCGTGATCGGCGCGCGGCTGGACGTGCTGGTTGTGAACGCAAGCATCACGAAGAACGCGAGTATCGAGGAGACCTCGGTCGAAGCGTTCGACGCACTGTTCTCGTTGAACGTGCGTGCGCCCTATTTTCTCGTTCAGCAGCTGATGCCGACGATGTGCAAGGGCAGCAGCATCGTGATGGTCTCTGCACGCGCGGCAATGGACAACGCGTCTGCATACGCGGCGACTCAAGGCGCAATCAACACGCTGGTCACCCATTTTGCATCGACGCTCGGTCCACGCGGTGTGCGGGTCAACGGCATCTCACCGGGCGAGGTCACACCTCACTCGTCCGACTTCGCAACGATGGAAATAGCCCGCATGCCGGGATCCGCCGGGCTCGGCAACGCATTGGTTTTTCTCGCGTCAGACGCGGCGCGCTGGATCACGGGCGACACGCTGCATATCGGCGGCGGCTCGACGTTTTAGAACGAAACACGACACCTGTAGGCCACTCTAGCGATGACCCCGCAATGCCCCGGCAAATTCATCTACTCGCTGGCTCGCTGAAATGACAATCGACACAGCCCTACACGGCTTTTCAGCAATGGTACGACAAGGCCGGCAGTCGTAGAGACGCGAGTGCCTAAGCTCCACGCGCTGCATGAAGGCAATGTGCCCCCAATGGGGCTGCTTGCCTGCGTCCGCTTCTTCTTTGCTGTTTCCTGCTCATTCGCTTTTTGACCAGCGCGCGACGCGTTCAATTGCGTCGCCTCACCGTGCCCCGATTCATCCCGCTCTGGAATGACTCATATCCGAATACGCGTCTTCTCCAGGCGAGACGGAATGGATAAATTCCACATCAACGAATCGGCTTCCAACCGGACGTCCCAGTACTGCTCCTTACTCATTGCTCTCGAAGGAAAGATCATGGCTCACTTGTTCACACCGAAGAAAGTCGGCGCATATTCGCTCTCGCACCGGGTCGTTCTGGCGCCGATGACGCGCTTGCGCACCATCCAGCCCGGCGATATTCCCAGCCCGATGATGGCCGACTACTACGGCCAACGCGCTTCGGAAGGCGGACTCGAAATCATTGAAGGCGTCAGCATTTCGATCGCCGCCCGCTCGTACCTGGGCGCAGCGAGCTTCTATCACGATGCCCAGATGGAAGGCTGGAAAGCGGTCGCCAAAGCGGTGCACGCGAAAGGCGGCCGCGTATTCATGCAACTGATCCACGGCGGCCGTCAAAGCCACGTGGAAATGACGGGCGGTGTCGATCCCGTCGCGCCTTCGGTCGTGCCGTTCGAGGGCGTCGCGCTCACCAAAGACGGCTTCGTGCCGGCCTCACCGCACCGTGCGCTCGGCATCGAAGAGATTCCCGGCATCATCGAAGAGTTCCGCATCGCCGCCCGGCGTGCGCTCGACGCCGGCTTCGACGGCGTCGAACTGCACGGCGCAAACGGCTACCTCGTCGACCAGTTCATTCAGGACGGCACCAACCACCGTACCGATGCATATGGCGGCCCTATCGAGAACCGCGTTCGCTTCCTGCGTGAAGCGGTCGAAGCGCTCATCTCCGTGTGGGGCGCCGGTCGCGTGGGCGTACGCATCTCGCCGTCGGGCGAATGGGGCGGCATCTCCGACAGCGATCCCGAAGCAACCTTCAGTCATGTCGCCAAGGTGCTCGACGCGTACAAGCTTGCCTATCTGCACGTCATCGAACCGCGCATCAAGGGCGATGACACGCTGCATGAAGGACATCCGCCCGTCGCGGTAAAGTATCTGCGTCGCCACTTCAGCGGGCCGATCATCGCCGCCGGCGGCTTCGACGGCGCCAGTGCTGAAGCGATCGTCGCATCCGGCGATGCTGATCTCGTTGCGTTTGGCCGGCACTTTTCGTCGAATCCCGACTTGCCGTACCGTCTCAAGCACAACCTGCCACTCACCCCGTACGTTCGCGCCGCCTTCTGGGGCGGTGACGAAACGAACTACTCGGATTTTCCAGCGTACGAAGCTCAGGCTGCCGCCGTAGCCTAAACCGGCAGGCACCTGTTCTCGCTCATCCAACCCAAGAGGTTTTCATGTCACGCACGATTCAGTTCGCAAAAGCAGGTGGTCCGGAGGTTCTCGAATTCGTCGAAAGCGAAGTTCGCGCGCCGGGTCCCAACGAAGTTCGCATCAAGGTCAAGGCGATTGGCATCAATCGCGCCGAAGCAATGTGGCGTACCGACATCTACATCGAGCCCGTTAAATTTCCGGCAAGTCTCGGTTATGAGGCGGCAGGCATTGTCGATGCGGTAGGGTCTGACGTCAAAGGCGTTGCGGTGGGCGACGACGTCAGCGTCATCCCGTCGTTTTCGATGAACAGCTATTCGACCTACGGTGAAGTGATCATCGTGCCCGACTATGCGGTGGTGGCACATCCGAAATCGCTGTCGTATGCGCAAGCCGCTTCGGTCTGGATGATGTTCGTAACCGCGTACGGCGCGCTCGTCGAAGATGCGAAGGTAACCAGGGGCGACTTCGTCATCATTCCCGCTGCGTCGAGCAGTGTCGGACTCGCAGCGATCCAGATTGCCAACTACGCAGGCGCGGCGACGATCGCGCTAACGCGTACCTCGGCGAAGCGTGACGCATTGCTCAAGGCAGGCGCCGCGCACGTGATCGCCACAGACGAGGTGGACCTGGTGAAGGAAGTCATGCGCATCACGGACAACCAGGGTGCGCGCGTGGCCTTCGACCCGGTCGGCGGCCCGACCTTTGCCAAGCTGATTTCGGCGCTGTCTTTTGGGGGCATCGCGTTCATCTACGGCGCACTCAGCGAAGACGTCACACCTTTGCCGGTGCTGGAAATGATCGCCAAAGTCACTACGGTCAAGGCCCACAACATCTGGCTGACAAGCGGCGACGAAACGCGTCGCAAGGCGGCGGTGGAGTTCGTTCTTAAAGGTCTGGAAAGCGGTGCACTCAAGCCGGTGATAGACCGCACGTTCAAGTTCGACGAGATGGTGGAGGTACACCGTTATCTGGAAACCAACGGTCAGTTCGGCAAGATCGTCGTCACGGTGTGAACGTGGACTGAGCGGGCGCAGATCATTCGTGCTGCGTCCGCTCAGAACAACCGAAAGCGCAATATTTACAGAACCCTTTCCAAACCACCTCGAATCCAGCGTTTCTCACGCGATCCATTGTTTGCCCTACCTAAATGAAGTGTTCAGATAACGGGCATTTATCTCACGCGATGTGGCCGATATGATGCCGTGTCTGGGTGTCCAGCGACACTGTGCCGGCCGGCATTCGGCGTGGCGTGCTCCATCACGACAGGCATGGAAGGCTTGCTACGGGCCGCAATCAGCGAATCGTCGGGCGCCTTTCAGCAGGTCGGGATGGCGCTCAAACAAGGATTCGACGTGAACGGAACAGGAACTGACTTAAACCGCGTTGGCACGCTGAAGCCGCCCGCGACGCACAATCGTCGCCCCGGCGTCAATATCGTGCAGCGCGAAAACGTGAGCACGCGGGACTTCGCAGCCGGTACACAAGGGCGCGACCCCGCTAACGAAGCGGCATTGAATGCGCCCCTCAGTGGACCGCGCGAGGCTGATCCGTGGGCCGTTATGATTGCGGCGCTAAAGGAGCCTGACACGGGGCCGTCGCAAGGCGTAGATGAGCCCAGCCAGCCTGCGCGCCGCACGGGACGCACCGGACGCAATTGCGCCGGCGCGGAGCGTCGTAGCCTCGCGGCGGATCGGGCGCGTGGGCAATCGACCATTGCGCGCAGCGCGGTGGTGACGTTTGTTGAACGCTTCACGTCGAAGTCCGTCTCGATCACCTGGCGTGATGCGACCGCAGCCAATTATTGCGAGCAGCTGTGGATTCGAAGGATCGCACGTTCGCAGGGCGTGTGCGCGCTGACCGGAGCGTCCATCGTGCGCGGTGATGCCGTGTACGGCCCCGCTAGCCGCACGGCGGTTCGTCCGACGAATTGCGCGCAAATGGTGCTTGCCGATGCGCTCGAGGAACTCGAGCATTGAGCCGGTTATCTGGCGCGACGCGAGCTGCGTCGCGCTAGACGCCGAGGCATTTCTCCACGAATGCGGTGAACTGTCTTGCCTTGGTGCTGGCGAGGCGCCCAGTGGGATACACCGCTGACAGGCTAATGGTCGGCAGCATCCAGTCGTCCATCACCGACACGACGGCCCCCGACTTCAGTTCCGGCGTGAAGGCCCATTCGGATGCGATAGCCAGTCCCATGTCCGCGTTTATCGCCGCGCGTAGCCCTTCCGTTGCGGTAATTTTCACCCGCCCTTGCATCTTCACCGAAAACTCCGCGGTCTCCTTGCGGAAGGTCCAGTCTTCTCCTCCGCCGTCCCGCGTATAGATCACCGCCTGATGCGCGAGCAGATCGGCGGGGGCCTTTGGAACGCCGTGCCGCTTGAAATACTCAGGCGTACCAACGACACGGCGACGCGCCTCAGCAATCTTGCGCGCCGTCATGCTGGAATCCGCCAGCACACCCATGCGTAGTGCAAGATCTATCCCTTCTTCGACGAGATCGATGTTGCGGTCATCCAGCACCAGATCCAGCTCCAGATTCGGATGCTCGTCAAGAAACTCGGGCAAACGCGGCACGATATGCAGCCGTGCGAAGCAGACCGCCGCCGACACGCGCAGCTTACCGGACAGCCCGGAGGCGGTTCCGCGTGCGGCGAGCACCGCCTCGTCGGTCTCTTCGACTGCGCGCCTGGCACGCTGATAGAAACTCTTGCCGGCCTCTGTGGGCGTGAGCGCGCGCGTGGTGCGCAACAGGAGTTTGACGCCCAGCCAGTCTTCGAGCTGCGCAATCGCCTTCGACACCGCCGGCTGGCCCAGCTCGTAATGACGGGCAGCGGCCGAGAACGAGCCGGTATCCACCACACGTATGAAAATCTCGATCGCCGCAAGGCGGTCCATCATGATTCTCCCTTGGAATAAGTCCTATGCGATTCTGCACCTTCCGTCGTTGCAGCGGAATGGATAAATTGGAGCATCAAGGTCATTGCGTGACGGGTGGGGGATCTATGTCGGCAGTGCTGACGCAAAGGGGCGTGGCCGCCCAGCAAGCGGACGCCGACGCCGAACTGGCCATGGCCGCCGCATCGGGCGCGGCATCAAAGGCATTGCGCGCGGGTACGCGTGCGCCGCTCTTCACGCTTGCCGATCGGGCCGGAGAAAAAGTTGCCCTCGAAGACCTGCTTCGCTCAGGTCCCGTCGTCCTGCATTTCTTCAGAGGCGCGTGGTGTTCATTCGGCGAGCAGAGCCTTGCGGAGTTTTCGACCACCCACCGCGACGTCCTGGCACTCGGTGCGAGTGCCGTTGCAATTGCACCATCCGGAAAAATCAGTTCGTCCCTCGCGGCCGATAGCGCGTTGCCGATCCTTGAACTGCAGGACATCGACATGAAAGTGGCGCGCGCATTCGGACTCGCGTTCGAGCTCCCGGCGAGTCTGCGCGGGCGTTACGAGGCGTTGGGCTACGTGCCACCCGTCACGCGCAAGCCCGGCACATGGCTGGTGCCGCTGCCTGCCACGTATCTGCTCGATCGAGACGGAGTCGTCATGCTCGCTTTCATCGACGTGGACTACCGGAAGCGCTTCGATCACGCGTCATTGCTAAGCGCGTTACGCGCCATCCAGACGAGGCATCCCCGCTTGCTTTGAGGGGTAGCCAGGGGCATGCGGTGCAGTCAAGCCATACTTGAACTTGCATGTCTCCATTTTTCGTCAATTCCGCTCCTGACCGGAGGATTGGGCTGTACAGCGCCAACAATGACGCCTCGATCCGACAAAGCATGCCTCTCATGCATGGCCACCAGCCCACAAAGTCTTTTTCGTTTCCCTTGGGCTCCACTAGATTACCTCCCATGGCAACGACGCAGATGCGCCAACGCACATGCGCCATCGCGAAGCGCCGCCGCTTTTACCCATCCTGGAGATTGATCATGACTACGCTCACTGGCAAAACAGCCCTTGTTACAGGTGCATCACGCGGGATTGGCCGCGCTAGCGCACTCGCACTCGCCAAAGCGGGCGCGCGCGTGCTGGTCCACTACAGCAGCGGCGCAACAGAGGCCGCAGCGGTCGTGGCTGAAATCCGCGCGGCCGGCGGCCAGGCCGAAAAAGTCGCGGCCAATCTGCGCAATGCCCGCGGCCCGCACACACTGGCCGCACAAGTACGCGAACTGATTGATGGCCGGCTGGACATTCTGGTCGCCAACGCCGGCATTTCGAAGGCCGCAGCGATCGAGAACACCACCGTTGAAGATTTCGACGATCTCTTTGCGGTGAATGTGCGCGCGCCCTACTTCCTCGTGCAACAGCTTTTGCCGTCGATGGGCGATGGCGGCAGCATCGTGCTGCTTTCGTCACTCGCCGCGCGTGCCTCGGTCGGCACGCTATCCGCCTACGCTGCGACCAAAGGCGCGGTCGATACGCTCGTGAAGCATTTCGCCACGGCACTCGGTGAGCGCGGCATACGCGTGAACGCGGTAGCACCCGGTGTGGTGGCGACCGACATGTCCAGCTTCACCAAAACCGATGCGGGACGCGATGTCACGCTTGGCATGCAGGCGCTCAAGCGCATTGCGCAGCCAGACGACATCGGTGGCGCGATTGCCTTCCTGGCATCCGACGACGCCCGCTGGATCACCGGCGACACGCTGCACGTCGACGGCGGATCGAAGCTTTAACCTGGCGGCTAGAGCCTCAATCCGGAACGCCATGTCGAACCATGAGAGAAGTTCACCATGCGCCCGCTTCACGGTGCGACGGGGATCAGCTCGATGCGCGTGTCCTTTGGTGATTTCGCCGAACGCCTCGACACGCATGGGCTCGCGTACCTGCACGTGATCGAGCCGCGCATGATGGGGACGGAAACCCTGGTCGTGAGCCGGATATGGGCGGCGGCATCGTACCTGCGCAAATTCTTCAAAGGACCGATCATAGCTGCAGGCAGCTTCGATCGCGACGTTGCCGGGCGAATCCTGCAACACGGCGACGCGAACCTGGTGACCTTCGGCCGCTGGTTCTCGTCAAATCTGGATCTGCTCGAGCGTTGCCGTCGTGACCGTCCGCTCGCGCCATATGTTCGCGTGCATTCTGGGGCGCAGACGCAGGCGCGTATTTCGGCTTCCCGCTCTTTGCCGCGTATGCGGCGCTGCTTTGCCCCTTCACCCAAGGAGAGTTTCCATGTCGAGCAACGTCAACACTCCAGCCAGAACCGTCAAGATTCCCGGCCCCGATCATCCCATCACTATTGAACGCGATCCGTCTCACGTCGTGATCAAACTCGCAGGCAAGGTGATCGCCGACACGCGCGACGCGTTTACGCTGCGCGAGGCCGCCTACCCGGCGGTGCTGTACATCCCGCGCAAGGACGTGGACATGACATTGCTGGAACGCACCGACCACGCCACGTACTGTCCGTACAAGGGCGAGTGCGCGTATTTTTCGATTCCCGCGGGCGGCGCGCGCTCGGTCAATGCCGTCTGGACCTACGAAAATCCGTACGACGCCGTCGCGCAAATCAAGGATCATCTGGCGTTCTATCCGGACCGGGTCGACGCCATCGAGGTTCATTAAATAGCGCGGCGCAGTCCCTCACTTCGCAACCCATGAATGGCAGCGCGCGGCATGGTTCAGCCGTGGCGCTGCCTTTGAGGCAGGAACAGGAATGGATACCCAACCCGTCGTCTTGATCAGCGGCGCATTGAGCGGCATTGGCCGCGCCACCGCCTTTGCTTTTGCCCGTGAGAAGGCGCGCATAGTTGTCTCCGGCCGCCATGTCGCGGCGGGCGAGCAACTCGTCAGCGAACTCCGTTCACTCGGTGCACAAGCCGAGTTTTTGCAAGCAGACGTACGTTTTGAGGATGACCTGCGTGAGCTGGTCGACGGCACCTTCGAATATTATGGACGACTGGACGTGGCCGTAAATGCCGCAGGTACCGAAGGGGAATCGGCCCCAGTCACGGAGCAAACGCCCGAACGCTACGCGGCCGTATTCGACACGAATGTGCTCGGCACGCTGCTCGCAATGAAGCACGAGCTACGGGTCATGTCGGCGCAAGGCAGCGGCAGCATCGTCAACGTTTCATCCACGATGGGCGCGCGCGGCGCAGCCGGCGCATCGCTGTACACGGCGAGCAAGCATGCCGTCGAGGGGCTGACGAAATCGGCGGCGCTAGAGGCCGCGGCGTTCGGCGTACGTGTCAACGCGGTCGCGCCTGGCCCGGTCGAAACGCCGATGCTCGATCGACTGACCGTCAATGCCGAACGTAAGGCCGCCTTTCTCACGAATGTTCCGCTCAGGCGGGCAGGCACGCCGGAAGAGATCGCCGACGCGATTGTGTTCGTGGCATCACAGAGGGCCAGCTTCATGACTGGCGAAGTACTCAGGATCAACGGCGGCAAGACCGCTGCGTGACAGTCAGATGCGCCACTCCCGGCGCGCGCGGAATCGCAGATGATGCGCCCCACGGACGTCTCGCCGCGCAAAAAAGTCAACCAATCCGTCTGTCCACCACAATGGAGAATCTGATGTCCACGCCCGCTTTCGATGAACTGCCCGCGCCGCTGCGGAGCGTGCAAATGCGCCCGCTCTTTGTCATGCGCCTCGACGTCAAGCCGATGGTGATTGTCGGCGCTACACCCGGAGCTTTTCGGCGCATCGGTATCGTGCCGTCGGGCACGTTCGCGGGCGAGCGCATATCGGGCAAGGTGCTGGACGGCGGCAGCGACTGGCAAGCGGTGCGCAGCGACGGCAGCACCACGCTTGACGTGCGCCTGATTCTGCAAACCGACGATGGAACGCACATCACGATGGCGTACCGCGGCATCCGCCATGGTGCGAAGGATGTGATCGAGCGGCTGGAACGCGGCGAAGAGGTCGACCCGGCCAGCTACTACTTTCGCATCAGCCCGATGTTCGAAGCGCCCGCAGGCAGGTATGAATGGCTGAACCGTGTGATTGCAGTGGGGACAGGTCATCGTTTTGCGTTCGGGCCGGTCTATAGCGTGTTCGAAGTGCTTTGAGCGCAAACGAGAGGCACCGGCGCAACCCGCGCGGCGGGCCGCCCGTTTATCCGCTCTTATACCCCGTTCGCCGATGCAAAATTCTTGTACGCGGCATAGGCTTCGCGTTTCGTCGTCCCGTCCGTTTCGATCAGACCGAAGTCATCGGTCGGCGCAGCGCTGATCAACTCGTACAGCATGACAGACTGCAGATTGTATTGCTCGCGCACCGCGTAATACTGACTTAACGTACGCGACACGTATGAGGCCTGGGCCGCCCCCGTATCGCCAGGGATGAAGCCCCATTCGGTTAGCCAGATTGGCACGCCGAAAGATTGCGCGAGAATCGCAAGGACATTGATATTGGCGTTCGGCCCCGCGCCCAGGATGTTGCCCGAGCTTTCGTACCAGTGATACATCGTGATGTCCCAGCGCAGCAGGTTCGCACCGGCCACGCCGGTCGCCGAACCGTCCGGTGTCACACCGTCCCATAGCATCTGTAGTGCCGTATAAGCCAGTGCCACACCCACGTTCACGCCGCATTTGATCGTCGCGTCCACCGACTTCACACCATCGATCATGCCGCGGATCACGCCACGATAGGCCGGCCAGTAAGCCGGGTTGTAGTCGCCAGGTGAATTGCCTGCGCCGCTGCTGATGAGACCGTATGCCTCGAGTTCGTTACCGCACTCGATGTAGCGGACAAGTCCCTTGAGCGGCGTTGCTACCGACACACCAAGCTGATATCCGAGCGTGTAAGCGTCGCTCTCCGTACCCGCCTGATTGAAGTAGACCGGCAGCATGCATGGCAGGATCGATACGCCGCTGTTGGCGAACGGCCCCGTCAATATATTCGCAAGCGTCTGCGCATCGAGCTGGCTGTAGACGTCGGCGCGATAGTTGGTCACGCCCAGGTCCTGCAACAAGGCTAATTGCTCGGCGGCTGTGACGGTTGCGTAGACGCCCGAGCTGTACGTCACATGACCGTTCATGCCGTAGAAGAGCGACGTGAGAGGTGTACCGGCAGCGCCGCCGCGCGGGTCCACTGATACATTCCAGCCGTTGGCCCCGCTAACGTACCAGTTGCCGGACCCGTCTTCGGCATACACCGTGTGGTTCCAGTACAGCACCCGGCTCGCGGTGGCAGGAAAACCCGTGTCGACCGCGGATTTCAGCACAGCTCCATTCGACAGAATCCACTGTGCGCCGCTGCTGTCAATGATCGATGCGCCAGGTGGCAACATCGTGCCGGACGCTGACTCTGCCATCGCACCGCCGGTGTTCGACGTGCCGCTGCTGCCCGAGGTGCCGGTGCCGCCTGCCGTACCGCTGCTTCCGGTGCTTGCGGCGCCGGTCGTGGTCGTACTGGTCATGACACCACCGCCAGGGCTCGCGTTCGTGGTCGCCGTGCCGCTATTCGCGCCGGTGCTGGGGCTGGTGCCGGTGCTGCCGCTGCCCCCGCCGCCGCACGCCGCCAACACAAGACCGCCGGCCGTCGCGAGCAATCCACCCAAAAACCTGCGACGCGACTCCGGCACGATCGAAAGACGGGATCGCGCGGTACCCGCGCGCGACACCAGGCGCGCGCGATCGATTCGCGCACCGTTTCGGTGATTTCTTGACATCTTTAGTCATCCTTAAGTACCTGATCGTTCGACGGCTAAGCGTCTGCATGCAGGCAAAGAAACGGTAAGGAATGACGTCGTTGTAAGGTAGCGGGTGTGATGGCGATATGCACGGGTCGCTCAGCCGTTAGCCGGGCTGCGGCTTGCAAGCGCGTGGCATCGCCGATGGCCATGCTTCACGTTGGCCGGCGTCTTTCCGTCGATGCCCGTATAACGGCAAATTTCCGGATTGCTTGAGTGAATTGACCGGGTGCGACTGAAGCGAGGAAGGGCCGGAACACGGCTCGAGAGAGCGCCCAGAAAACGGTGCACGACACGTCATTTTTTCCGACGAACCGACACCCTCCAGACCTGGCGGCACGGCCGCCAAAAGCAATGCTTGCATCCGTAACTTACTGCGCGTCAGCCACGCGAAGCGTCCTCCGCGGGCTGAACCGGTGCAACCGCCGTTTGAGCGTCAGCGCGTGGCGGCCACTTTGCTTTGCCGCCACAAGCACAACAGGTCACACGCGATATGTGCCGCAGCAATTGCTGTGATCTCGCTCTGATCGTAAGCAGGTGCCACTTCGACCACGTCGGCGCCGATCAGATTCACCGCGCTCAAACCGCGCACGATGGCAAGCGCCTGCGCGGACGACAGACCGCCGGCCACAGGCGTGCCCGTACCGGGTGCAAACGCCGGATCGAGACAATCGATATCGAAGGTCAGATACGCTGGTCGTTCACCGATAATCGACTGAATGCGCTCCACCGTCGCGCGAGTGCCGTGCTCATGCACCCACGCCGCATCGAGAATATTGATGCCCATGAAGTCGTCGTTCCAGGTACGGATGCCCACTTGCACCGAGGTCTTCGGATCGATCAAGCCGTCTTTCACGGCTTTGTAGAACATCGAACCATGATTCAGGCTGTCCGGGCTGTCGTCGGCCCAGGTATCGCAGTGCGCGTCGAAATGGATCAGCGACAAGGGCCTCCCGTATTTTTCCGCATGCGCAATCAGCAACGGATACGTGATGTAGTGATCGCCGCCCAAGGTCAGCATCTTCGCATCCGAGCGCAGGATCGTGCCCGCGTGTTCGACGATCGCCGGTTTGATCGTCAACGGATTGTGCGCGTCGAAATAGCAGTCGCCGTAATCCGTCACAGCGAGTTCATCGAACGGATTGAAGCCCCACGGATAGGGATGGAGTTCCGATAACTGCACGCTTGCCGCACGCACCGCCGCAGGTCCGAGTCGGGCGCCGGAGCGGAACGTCGTGGCGAGATCGAGTGGCACGCCGGAGACCACCACGTCCACGCCGTGCAGTTCGCGCGTGTATTTGCGTCGCATGAACGACAACACACCGGCGTAGGTGTTTTCGATTGAGGAACCGTAGAGGGTCGAACGGCGGATGGCGCCGTCGCCAAAGAGGAGTTCAGTCATGGAATGACCTGATAGAGCATGCCGGCAACGCGCGCAACGATTCCTGAGGTTGTGCGCGCGTCGTCCGGCTTCGGATTCATTGGGAACGCGACGGTGCCTGAGAAACGCACCGCCGCGCTGGCTTGCGAATCCTTTAGCGCAGCCGCACCAGCGTAGACTTCAGCTCGGTGTACTTCTCCAGTGCGTGCAACGACTTGTCACGGCCGTTGCCCGATTGTTTGTAGCCGCCGAAGGGGAAATTCATATCGCCGCCTTCGTCGTAGCAGTTGACCCACACCGTGCCTGCGCGCAGGCTGCGCGCCACTTCGTGCGCGGTCGTCAGGTTGGAGGTCCACACGGCAGCAGCAAGTCCATATTCGCTATGGTTTGCAATCCTTATAGCTTCCTCGACCGTATCGAAGGTGATTACGGACAGTACCGGTCCGAAGATTTCTTCGCGGGCAATTTTAGCATCGGCGCTCGTTTCGAAGATGGTCGGCTCGATATAGTATCCGCCGCTCTCCTGATTCACACGGCCTCCGCCCATTACTAGCCTGGACTCCGCGCGACCCGCTTCGATATAGCCCAGTACGCGGTCCAGTTGCACCTTGTCGACGATCGCGCCCATCGAGGTCTGCGGATCCAGTGGATTGCCCGGCTTATAGCTACGCGCGGCCGTGACCAGCTTGTCGAGAAACACGTCCTTGATGTCGCGATGTACGAGCAGCCGCGAACCCGCCGTGCACATCTCACCCATGTTGTAGAAGATCGCTCCCGCAGCGGCATTCGCGGCACGGTCGAGATCAGGACAGTCGGGCAGCACGATGTTCGGCGACTTGCCGCCAAGTTCGAGCCACACGCGCTTCAGATTCGATTGCCCGGCGTACTGCATGATCTGCTTGCCGACGCTGGTCGACCCGGTGAAGGCGAGACAGTCCACGTCGTAGTGCAGCGCCAGCAGTTTGCCGGGTTCGCCAGCGCCTGGCACGACATTGAACACGCCGGCGGGAATGCCCGCCTCGTGCGCCAGCCTGGCAATACGGATCGCCGTCAATGGTGACTTTTCCGATGGCTTGAGCACGACGCTATTGCCCGCCGCCAATGCCGGACCAAACTTCCACGACGCCATCAGAATGGGAAAATTCCATGGCACTACCGCCGCGACGACGCCGATCGGCTCGCGTGTCACGAGCCCCACCAGATTATGATCCGCCGGCGCAACCTCACCGCCCACCTTGTCGATGGCTTCTGCGAACCATTCGACGCAATAGGCCGCACCTGGGACGTCAACCGATGTCGTATCGCCGATCGGCTTACCCGCGTCGAGCGTTTCGAGCAGCGACAGTTCTTCCCCATGCTCGCGCATCAAGGCAGCCCAGCGCAGCAAAATAGCTTTGCGTTTGCGCGGATTCAACCCGGACCACACGTGCGAGTCGAAGGCACGGCGCGCAGCGCCGACCGCCGCATCGACATCTTCCGCGGCACTGTCCGCCACCTTGGCGAGCAGCTTGCCGTCAATCGGGCTCAGGCAATCGAACGTGCGCCCGCTCGCGGCATGACGATATTCGCCGTCGATAAACGCACGGCCTTCAATCGAAAGCGCAGCGGCCTTTTCTTGCCAGTAAGCCAGGTTCTTTTCCATCAGGATGCCTCAATGTTGTGCGTTCGACGTGAATCGTGCGCGCCCTGGGTGGCGTCATCACGTGTGCCGTAACGCGTTGACGCGGTATGCCTAGAAGCTCGGTGGCGAATTCGCCGACACGATTTCGCAGACATGCTCCGCGCTGGGATTGCGAAAACGATGTGGAAGACGGCTTTCGAAGTAATAGCTGTCACCAGGGTCGAGCAGCCACGTGACGCCTTCTACGGTCAATTCGATCTGCCCGCTGACGACCACGCCGCCCTCATGTCCTGTGTGCACCAGCATTTCCGGTCCGGTATCCGCGAGCGGTTGATATACCTCGCGCAGAATGCCCATGTTGCGGTCCTTGACGCCCGCGCCTGCCAGGTAGAACTCGATCGACCCATTGCCCAGATTCGGCATGTCCGCACGGCGCGACACGACGGAGCGGTCTGCCTCGACTTCGAAGGTGAAGAATTCGGCGAGGCTCATAGGAATACATTCGAGCAGTTTCTTCAGGGACCCTACGGAAGGACTCACGCGATTCTGCTCGATCAGCGAAATCGTCCCGTTGGTGACACCTGCCCGCTTGGCCAGTTCGCGCTGGGACAGGCCATTCTTCTTGCGGATGTATTGCAGACGGGTCGCGACTTCAATGGACATCACTGCACTCTCGGAGTGGATGAACAGGCTAAGGGCAGAACAGGATCACGCAGCGTTCTTTTAAACAATCGTGCGCACCGGTTGGCGCGAGTGTTGAATATTCTAATCACTTTGTCGCTCACGCTGCTGGGGAAAACCCTGAAAATAGTTTCGAAATCCTCACCGACGCAACGCGCATACCCGACCTGCGGGTTTTCGTCTATTGCCCGGGTAAGCCCTGATAAATGTTTTATAAAAATGATTTGACGGCAATATTGGCTCGTATATGCTGGTTCACAGGCGGTCGTCATGCCTGCGTCACAAAACGCTTCAGGGTGTTTCTGTGACACAGCAAAGCAGTTTTGCTGGAGGTACGCGGCGATCATCCCGCGTCACGTTTCTTTAAACGCTCTGGTGTTTAAAGAAGCAAGGCGCTCAATGTATTCAATGTCGCTAGTCGAGTGTAATCGTGAGAGTCCGAGGCCCTTTGGTTAGGTGGGAACGCAGTCAGGCGAGTCGTCTTCGTCCTGAAGGCACCATCGCCGACGGCAGCAACGGCAGCCTTGCGTTTCGCCGCTTTCTGTCCGTCTTCACGATCATTTCCCGCCGCTCTGTCCGCCGCCACAACTCCGTTTCCGCGCGCGCTTTCATCGCCGTACGTACGGATGAAGTCGCCTCGCTCCTGCCGTAGCGCCTCCCCCAAATTTCTCTGTCCGATTCTCCTGTCTGCCTGAGCACGCCGTCGTGGCATGCGCATCTGGGCGTGCTTCGTGCCGCCTGCTGCCCGCATGTTTCGTGCGGAGTGCTCGACATAGCGGGATGAACCGGACAGTCTCGCCGATAGCAGCGCGCGGCGCGGTCCGCTGACGACTGCCGCTTCGCACTTCTGGTGGCTTTGCGCCCGGCGCACGGCTGCGCAATCGTGCCGCGCCTGTTTAAACGTTATTCGTGCCGCATCCCGCGGGGAACACACACGTCCATTCAATTAGTCATGCCAAATAGACCTCTGGTCGGTATCAGCGCCGACCGAACGATGATCGGAGTGCATCCGTCGCACGTGGT
>NZ_DASXHA010000130.1:0-6135 GCF_036488795.1 Paraburkholderia sp. | reverse complement strand
CGCGAAGCCCATTACGCTGGGGGGCGATCAGACCATCGCGTTGCCGATTTTGCGTGCGATCCACCGTCAGCACGGCAAGGTCGGCCTGATTCATGTTGACGCTCACGCCGACGTCAACGACACCATGATGGGCGAGAAGATCGCCCATGGCACGCCGTTTCGCCGCGCCGTCGAAGAAGGCCTGCTGGACTGCGAGCGCGTCGTTCAGATCGGACTGCGTGGTACCGGTTACGAAGCGGAGGACTTCGACTGGTGCCGCGAGCAGGGCTTCGAGGTAGTGCAGGCCGAAGCATGCTGGAACCAGTCGCTTGCGCCGCTGATGGCGCGCGTGCGTGAGCGAATGGGCGACGGCCCGGTGTACATCACGTTCGACATCGACGGTATCGACCCGGCATTTGCGCCTGGCACCGGTACGCCGGAGATCGCCGGCTTGACCGTGCCGCAGGCGCTGGAAATTATTCGCGGCTCGCGCGGTTTGAATATCGTGGGCTGTGATCTGGTCGAGGTGGCGCCACCCTACGATCCGTTCGGCACCACAGCCCTGCTGGGCGCCAATCTGGCCTTCGAACTGCTGTGCGTACTGCCGGGTGTGGAATATCGGCCTGCCACACGCTGAGGCGTTTTCGGTTATGCAACCAGGTCCTCGAGCTGACGATTGACGTGCGGCTCGAGCTCACGCGCCTCCTTCGCGAGGTTGATTTGTTTCGCCGATTTCGCGACCTCCAGAACGTCGGGCTTGATGTCGTAGCCGCCTCGCATGTTCAACCAGACGAGGACGTCCGACAGATGCCAGACTGACGGGTTGCCTTCGTGAACCGGAATCGGGAAATCGGCCGCGTGGCTGAGCATCAGCTTGCGCATGTTTTGACGCGATACGCCGGCCACGTCGGCGACGTCGGTGAGACCGACGAAGTCCGGACCCGCTTCGACGAGGCGTGCCGACGGGATGGCCCGCTTGACGTCTTCCAGCGCGCTCACCAGAGCCTGCAGCGCAGTCGCACCTTCGCGGGCGAATGCCAGCGCGATGCGCCCCGGCAGCCCCACGCCGATGGTTGCGTCGTCGCATCCGGCTTCGGCAAGCCGCTCCACGATCTCGTCGTGGTCACAGTCGTCTGCCGCGAGCTGGTATTTGAGAGTGAAGTCGTATTCCATAAATTACTCCTGCTTGACGGCATGAGCGCTTGCGCCTTGTGACGAGCACTTTTGCCGGTGAGTCGTGCAATTGTCGACCACCCTTTTGAGAAGCCGAGCATGGTTTCCTGGATTCTTGGGCGTGCTCCACACACTGGTAATGCAGAACTCTCCGCAGCGGCACTCTGAGTCGTTGTACGGACAGTACAACTTGCCCCAGGCGTGCCCGTTGCCGCCGCTCTTGACGCGCCAGCCGTGCTTTTCGGCATAGGTCAGCGCGTCTTCAATTTCCTTCTTTGAGTGGGTCCCTCGAATCATCAATGGCCTCATCTTAAGTGGATGGTTTTTGGTTGTCAAGTGACAACCTTGGGCGATGAAAAAAGCATGAAAACGTATGAGCGATTCTTTTTGAAATCGGCGGGAATGGAGTGAAACTGTCTGCCAATCAGTCGTACCGCATAGCGACTGAACCATGCTAGAGAGTCCGCGGCGAGAAGTCTCCTCGGCCGGAAGTGGTAGGACGGGAGGGACGGTGAGGGGGCGCGCGCGAGGAAAAGGGATGTGGCCCGCGCAGAGGTGAAATAAAAACGGCCCGCATTGCGCGGGCCGTTGATGCACGATTCGTGCTTGCGTTGTTGCTACGCGTACGCGGCTTTGCGCGGCGACACCAGCGCGAGGTAGCAAAGCGCGCCGACGGCGAGTGCCGGCAGGGTGGCGCCCAGATTCGGCAGCCATTGATTGACGGCTTGATACGCGGCAATCCCGATTGCCCACGAGATGAAAGCGCTCAGGTGCCAGCCGCCCGAAAAGCCATAGCGACCGCTCACATCCGCGAGCGCGGCGGCCTCGATGCGGCGTTTGCGCACGATGAAGTGGTCCACCAGCACGACCCCGAAGAGCGGCGCGAACACCGAACCGATCAGCAGCAGGAAGTTCTGGTACCTGGCCATTGGCACGAGCAGGGCGATCGCGGTACACAGGGCGCCGAACGCCGCCGACAGCACAGGCACCGTTGCGCGCGTCCAGAATGTGCCGGTCGAGACCGCGGCGGAGTGGATGTCGGCGAACGCGTTGTCCACTTCATCAATCAGGATCAGCAGCAACGCGAGGCCGCCGCCCGCCTGCGCGAGCGCGCCGGTCAGGAGCGCGTCGCCGCCGCCTGCCGCGAGGCCGTAGACCGCGCCGAGGCCGTAGAACCAGAGGTTGGCAATGCCGTAGCCCAGCAGCGTGCCGCGAAAGGACTCGCTGGAGCGGCGGCCAAAGCGCGTGTAGTCGGCGATCAGCGGCAGCCAGGACAAAGGCATGGCGACGACGAGATCGATCGCGCCGCCGAACGACATGTCGCCCGTGCCCGGGCGGCGCATCAGGGCTGCCAGGTCATGCCTCGCCAGCAGATTCCACGACAGCCATGCGGCGCCCGCCAGCAGCAGCCAGATACCCCAGGTACGCAGGAAACGGCGCACGAACGATAGCGGCCCGCTGATGGCGAGCAGCGTCGCGAGCAGGCCGAAGATGATCGTCCAGACGAGCGGCATCGACAGGCCGAACGCCTGTTTCGCGAGGGCGTCGGCGGAATCGCGCATCACGATCACTTCGAACGAGCCCCAGCCGACCAGCTGCACGGCGTTCAGCACCGCCGGGATGGACGCGCCGCGTACGCCGAGCGTGGGCCGCAGCGACGACATCGCCGCGAGGCCCGTGTCCGTGCCGATCACGCCGGCCAGCGCGAGCAGCACGACGCCGATCGCGCTGCCGATGACGATCGCCGCGAGCGCATGCGGCAGCGACAGCCCCGGCACCAGCAACGCGCCGGCCTGGGCGACCAGCAGGCCGATGCCCAGCGAAAACCACAACGCGAAGGCATCGCCGGTACGAAACGCGCGGCGCGCCTCGGGCACCGGTATGAGCGGCGCGTAAGTAGAGCCGGCGTCGCCGGTGAGTGGATCTTGTGCCATCTGGAGTCGTCCCTGTCGGATTGCTGATTGTTGCTGTTTGCGGTGCCGTGCGGCGTCTGTTGCGTCATCGCTCGCGCGTCCGGGGCGGCACCGCGTTGTGCGCTGCTGCCGGCATTTCCCTGGCCGTTCGGCCAGCGTGCGCGGCTTGGCGGCTCGCCATCGCCCGGTCACTGTCATAATGCATGACCGTGCCGCAGACTGCGCGCCGGCTGTTTTGCCGCCTGGCGCGCAGGTTGCGCCGCTTCCGCGTGCTGCAGCCGAGCCACGCCCGGAAAGCCGAGATTATCCACAAAACGCCATGTTTGAAGAAACCCGCGCCAATGTTCCGCTCGCTGAGCGTCTGCGGCCCCGCACTATTGATGAAGTGATCGGCCAGAAGCACCTGCTCGGGCCGAACAAGCCGTTGCGGGTCGCTTTCGAGTCTGGCGAAGCCCATTCCATGATCCTCTGGGGGCCGCCCGGTGTCGGCAAGACCACGCTCGCGCGCCTGATGGCCGATGCCTTCCACGCGGAATTCATTGCGCTGTCGGCCGTGCTCTCGGGCGTGAAGGACATTCGCGAAGCGGTCGAGACGGCCCAGGTGCATCGGGCGCATGGGCATCAGACGCTGGTGTTCGTCGACGAAGTTCACCGCTTTAACAAGAGTCAGCAAGACGCTTTCCTGCCGCACGTCGAATCGGGACTGTTCGTGTTCGTTGGCGCGACGACGGAAAATCCGTCGTTCGAGGTCAACAGCGCGTTGCTGTCGCGCGCCGCGGTTTATGTGCTGAAGAGTCTCGACGACGACGAGCAGCGCGAACTGCTCGAGCGGGCGCAGAAGGAACTCGGCGGCCTGACGTTTACTGACGAAGCCCGCGACGCGCTGATCGGCTCCGCCGATGGCGATGGTCGCAAGCTGCTCAACAACCTGGAAATCGTCGCGCGGGCGGCCGCGCAGCAGAAGAGCACGGAGATCGACGGCGCGCTGCTCGGCAGCGCGCTCGCGGAGAATCTGCGCCGCTTCGACAAGGGCGGCGACGCGTTCTACGACCAGATCAGCGCGTTGCATAAGTCGGTGCGCGGCAGCAATCCGGACGGCGCGCTGTACTGGTTCTGCCGCATGCTCGACGGTGGTGCGGACGCGCGTTACCTCGCGCGGCGGATCGTGCGAATGGCGTGGGAAGACATTGGTCTTGCCGACCCGCGGGCGGCCCGTATCGCGCTCGACGCAGCCGAAACCTACGAGCGGCTCGGCACGCCGGAGGGCGAGCTGGCGTTGGCGCAGGCCATCATCTATCTGGCGGTGGCGCCGAAGTCGAATGCCGGCTACAACGCATACAACGAAGCGCGGCGTTTCGTGAGCAAGGATCAGTCGCGCGGCGTGCCGGTGCATCTGCGCAATGCACCCACGAAGCTGATGAAGGAACTCGGCTATGGTCACGAGTATCGCTACGCGCACGACGAACCCGACGCCTACGCCGCCGGCGAGACCTATCTGCCCGACGGCATGCGCGAACCGCACTGGTATGAACCGACCCCGCGCGGCCTGGAAGGCAAGATTGGCGAGAAGCTGGCGCGGCTCGCCGAGCTCGACGCGCAGTGGCGCAGCGAGAACAAGCCCAAGAAGAGCTAAGCGGGCCTGCGCCGGTGCGCTAAAATCCCTTTTTCATACAACGAATACCCGCCCCATCCCATGCTCGACATTCAGCTGCTGCGCAAAGACCTCGACGGCGTCGCAAAACGCCTCGCCGATCGCGGCTATACCCTCGACGTAGCGGCTTTCACCGCCCTCGAAGCGGAACGCCGCGCCGTCCAGACCCGTACCGAAGAGTTGCAGGCACGCCGTAACAGCCTGTCGAAGCAGATCGGGGCGATGAAGGGGCGGGGCGAGGACACGTCGGCGGTGATGGCCGAAGTGGCTGGCATTGGCGACGAGATGAAGGCGTCGGCGGCACAGCTCGACGACATCCAGAAGCGCCTGTCGGACCTCATGCTCGGCATGCCGAACGTGGCGCATGAAAGCGTGCCGGTCGGCAAGGACGAAGCGGACAACGTCGAAGTGCGCCGCTGGGGCACGCCGCGTCAGTTCGACTTCGAGGTGAAGGATCACGTGGATGTCGGCACGCCGCTCGGCCTCGACTTCGAAACGGGCGCGAAGCTTTCCGGCGCACGTTTTACGCTGTTGCGCGGGCAGATTGCGCGGCTGCATCGCGCGCTCGCGCAGTTCATGATCGACACCCATACGCTGCATCACGGCTACACCGAAACCTACACACCGTACATCGTCAATCCTGAGATTCTGTACGGCACCGGCCAGTTGCCGAAGTTCGCCGACGACATGTTTCGCGTCGAAAAGGGCGGTGCCGAAAATACGGTGACGCAGTACCTGATCTCTACTTCGGAAATTTCGCTGACGAACACGGTGCGCGACAGTATCGTCGAAGCGAATGCGCTGCCCATCAAGCTCACGGCGCATTCGCCGTGCTTCCGTTCCGAAGCGGGTTCGTACGGGCGCGACACGCGCGGCATGATCCGTCAGCATCAGTTCGACAAGGTCGAGATGGTGCAGATCGTCGCGCCGGAGACGTCGTACGACGCGCTGGAGCAAATGGTCGGTCATGCCGAGACGATTCTGCAGAAGCTCGAACTGCCGTATCGCGTCATCACGCTGTGCACGGGCGACATGGGCTTCTCCGCAACCAAGACATACGACCTGGAAGTCTGGCTGCCGGCGCAGAACACCTACCGCGAAATCTCGAGCTGCTCGAATACCGAGGCGTTCCAGGCTCGGCGCATGCAGGCGCGCTATCGCAACGCGCAGGGCAAGCCCGAGCTCGTGCATACCTTGAACGGCTCGGGCCTTGCGGTTGGTCGTACGCTGGTTGCCGTGCTGGAGAACTTCCAGAACGCGGATGGCTCGGTGACGGTGCCGGTGGCGCTGCGTCCGTATCTCCGCGGAGTGGAGCGGCTGGAAGGGCCGGCTGCCTGAAGTCGGGGTCGCGGGTCGGCCGGGTCCTTTGCAGTTTTTGTCAAAAGGGGCTTGGCTAACCCGTTTCAATTGTTCTATAAT